>DASXGT010000255.1:0-31499 GCA_036488895.1 Bryobacteraceae bacterium
GATGCGTGAAATCGCGTCGCACAATACCGTCTTCACGTCATTGATTGGGATGGGCTATCACGGCACCATCGTTCCGGGAGTGATTCAACGCAACATTCTGGAGAATCCGGCCTGGTACACCGCGTACACTCCCTATCAGCCAGAAATCAGCCAGGGCCGCCTGGAAGCGCTCATCAACTATCAGACGATGATCTGCGATCTGACTGGTTTAGATGTGGCCAACGCGTCACTTCTGGATGAAGCCACCGCTGCCGCTGAAGCGATGGCCGTTGCGCAGCGCAGCGCGAAGTCGAAATCCACTCGCTTCTTCGTGGATGGCCAAGTACATCCGCAGACTTTGGCGGTTTTGCAAACCCGCGCGGAGCCGCTTGGCTGGATTATCGTCACCGGTGATTCGTTAATGGATCTGAACACATTCGAATCCGACGCGGATTTCTTCGGAGCGCTGTTTCAATACCCGGGCACCTTTGGTGAAGTGCGCGATCTCCGCAAAGCCATAGCGGCCGTTCAGGCACAAGGCGGCATTGCGATCGTCGCCGCCGATCCCCTTGCGCTCACACTCCTGACGCCTCCGGGCGAGCTGGGCGCACAGATCGCCATTGGCTCCACGCAGCGCTTTGGCGTTCCCATGGGCTATGGCGGTCCGCACGCTGCATATATGTCGGTGAAGGACGAATTGAAGCGTTCGCTGCCGGGCCGCTTGGTAGGGGTTTCGGTGGATTCGCGCGGCAACCCAGCATACCGGCTAGCACTGCAAACACGCGAGCAGCACATCCGCCGCGAGAAAGCGACGTCGAATATCTGCACGGCGCAAGTGTTACTGGCCGTGATGGCGTCCATGTACGCGGTTTATCACGGGCCGGAAGGCTTAACGCATATTGCGCGCGAAATTCATCGCAAGGCGGCCGTGTTGGCGAGAGGCCTGCAACTGCTGGGCTTTCCGCTTCTGACGCGCCATTACTTCGACACCATCACTGTAGAAGTGGGTAGCCGTTTGGCTGAGTTGATCGCGTTGGCTGAGGACCAGAAGATTAACCTGCGTTCCGTCGCTGCCGGCAGTTTGGGAGACAAGGCCGCCATCTCGATTGCACTGGACGAGACCACCAGCGTGAACACGATTGAGGCTATTTGGCGCGTATTCGGCAAGGTCCTCTCCTACGGCGAAATAGCGCGTGAGACGGGGACTCCGCTACCGACGGCATTGGCGCGGACCTCCGACTTCCTCACGCACCCGGTGTTCCACCGCTATCGTTCCGAGACCGAGATGCTTCGCTATCTACGCAAGCTGGCTGACCGCGATCTGGCGCTCGACCGCGCCATGATTCCACTCGGCTCCTGCACCATGAAGTTGAATGCCACGACCGAGATGATTCCCGTAACGTGGCCGGAATTTGGCGCGCTGCATCCTTTCGCGCCGGCTTCCCAGACGCTTGGCTATCAAGAGATGTTCCAAGATCTGCAAGCCAAGCTGTGCGCCATAACCGGTTATGATGCAATCTCGCTACAGCCAAATTCCGGCGCACAAGGCGAGTATGCGGGCCTGCTTGCCATTCGCGGCTACCACAAGAGCCGCGGCGAATCCCAGCGCAACATCTGCCTGATTCCGTCTTCGGCACACGGCACCAATCCGGCGTCTGCCCATATGGCCGGCATGGAAGTGGTGGTCGTGAATTGCGATGCGCAAGGCAATACCGACCTTGCCGACCTGCAGAAGAAGGCGGAACAGTATTCGGCGAACCTGGCCGCAATGATGATCACCTATCCTTCCACGCACGGCGTGTTCGAAGAGCAGATTCGCGAGATCTGCGAAGCCGTGCATCGCCACGGCGGCCAAGTCTACCTGGACGGCGCGAACATGAACGCGCAGGTGGGTCTTTCGCGGCCGGGCGATTACGGGGCCGATGTCTCTCATCTGAATCTGCACAAAACGTTCTGCATTCCGCATGGCGGCGGCGGTCCGGGCATGGGACCAATTGGCGTGAAGTCTCATCTCACACCATTCCTTCCGGGGCATCCACAACTTGATGGAGGCACGGCGACAGTGGGTCCGGTCTGCGCCGCACCCTATGGGTCTGCGTCGATTCTGCCTATCTCGTATGTCTACATGCTGATGATGGGCAGCGACGGATTGCAGAAGGCAACGGAAGTCGCCATTCTCTCAGCGAATTACATCGCAGCTCGATTGGAGCCGTACTTCCCGGTGCTTTATAAGAACCATCACGGCCGCGTGGCGCATGAGTGCATTCTGGATCCACGTCCGTTGAAAGAGACATCCGGCGCTAGTGTAGACGACATTGCCAAGCGGCTAATCGACTATGGCTTTCATGCGCCGACGATGAGCTTCCCGGTGGCCGGTACGTTGATGATTGAACCGACGGAATCGGAATCAAAGGCCGAACTGGATCGATTCTGCGACGCCATGATCGCAATACGGAAGGAGATCAGCGAGGTGGAGAACGGCCGCTTTGCGATCACCGAATCTCCGCTGCGCCATGCGCCACACACTGTACATGATTTAGCGGATGACGAATGGACCCGCGCTTATTCTCGCAAAGAAGCGTGTTTCCCGGTGGGGGCTCCCGTGAATGATAAATACTGGGCGCCCGTGGGGCGGATTGATAATGCGTATGGCGACCGGAATTTGGTGTGCGCGTGCCTACCCGTGGAAGCATATTCGAGCCATTGAGTTTCAGCTAAATTAAACCGCTCTAGCGTACGACTGTACTGCCGGTCCTAACGAATCGGATGTAGAGTTGGAAAGAGTGAGCAACCCATTTTCCTTGAAAAATCCTAAGCTGTTTGCCGAGGATGTTCGCATCGGCGGCAAATGGACGCAATGCGGCGCGGGCACAACGGCTGTGTACAATCCGGCGACTGGGGACGTAATCGCGCACGTTCCGAATGCCGGCCGCGCGGAGACGGCCGAGGCCATCGATGCCGCACGGGAGGCGTTCCCCGTTTGGCGTGACAAGACCGCGGCGGAGCGCGCCACGTTTTTGCGCAGGCTGGCGGCGCTGATCACGGAGAACCAGGAGGACTTGGCCCGCATCCTCACGTTCGAACAAGGAAAGCCGCTCGCAGAAGCCCGTGGCGAGGTCGGAATGTCGGCAGCCTATATTCTTTGGTTCGCGGAAGAAGCGCGCCGTGTTTATGGCGACATCATTCCGTCGCCGTGGCCGAAGCGGCAGGTTTTGGCGACGCGAGAGCCAGTTGGGGTGGTCGGAGCGATTACGCCTTGGAATTTTCCATCATCGATGATCGCGCGCAAGCTGGGTCCGGCTTTGGCGGCCGGCTGCACGATCGTCATCAAGCCGGCGCCGCAGACGCCTCTCTCCGGTTTGGCATGGGGTGTCTTGTGCCAGGATGTGGGTATTCCAGACGGTGTAGTCAACATCCTCACCGGCGATGCGCAAGAAATCGGCGGTGAGCTCACGCGCAATCCGGCTGTAAAAAAGATCACTTTCACGGGATCAACGCGCGTGGGGAAATTACTGCTGGAACAATCCGCGGCCACCGTTAAGAAGGTATCCATGGAATTGGGCGGCAATGCGCCGTTCATTGTGTTCGACGATGCCGATATCGAACGCGCCGTGGCAGGCGCCATGGCCGCGAAGTATCGCAATTCCGGCCAAACTTGCGTTTCCAGCAACCGCATCCTGGTGCAAAGCGGTATCTATGAGGCATTTGCCGAGCGCTTCGCCGCCGCCGCCGGCGCGCTTACAGTGGGAAACGGCTTTGTAGAAGGCGTGCACAACGGGCCGCTTATTAATAGCGCAGCCGTTGCGAAGGTGGAAGCACATCTCGAAGATGCAAAAGCGAAGGGCGCTAAGGTCCTGATCGGCGGTCAGCGCCACCGGCTTGGCGGCAATTTCTTTGAGCCCACCGTTCTGATTGACGCCACGCGCGAAATGAAGTTAGCGCGGGAAGAGACCTTTGGACCGCTTGCACCGCTGTTCCGCTTCGAAGATGAGAAAGAAGCGGTGGCGATGGCCAATGACACCGAATTTGGGCTTGCCTGCTATTTCTATACCCGCGATTTAGCGCGCGCGTTTCGCGTCTCGCGGGCGTTGGAATACGGCCTGGTAGGCGTCAATGAAGCCTTGATTACCACCGAAGTGGCGCCGTTCGGAGGTGTCAAGGAATCCGGCCTGGGACGTGAAGGGTCTTACCAGGGTATAGACGATTACCTTGAAACAAAGTATGTGTGCCTGGGCGGATTGTAGATAGAGAAAGTGCGGAAGATCCGATTTCTCGGTTGTTTGCTCTTATTGGCGGGCGTTGGCCTTGCAGGCGACGACTATTCGGATTTATTTCGTGAAGCGGCGGCCTACACGCAGCAGGGAAAGTACGATGAAGCCGTTATCAAATATAAAGCCGCATTGGTGATTCGGCCGGACGCTCCCGAGGCGCTAAACAATTTGGCGGTCATGTACTATGAGCTGCGAAAATATGCAGACGCTCTCGATACGGCTTCCAAAATCTGGGCCGGCCATCCCGAATTGAGGTCTGCGGCGCTGATCGCCGGCATGTCGGCGATCCAATGCAACCGGCCGAAGGAGGCGATTGCTCCGCTCAATCAACTGCTGAAGTCAGATGCCGATAATCGTGACGCGCTATTGGCGTTAGCGAGCGCGCATTTTGCGTTGAACGATTTTGCTGAAGCGGCGCGGATCTATGAACGGCGGACCGCGCATGCATCCGATGATTCGACGGCCTGGTATGGACGCGCGATCTGCTACGAACACATGGCGGAGAGCGCATCGAAAGAACTCTCGCTCATGCCTGATGGAGCGGCGTATTCAAAGCGTTTACTGGGGGAGTATCTGCAGAGCGCGGGCGATGGCGTACTGGCGCGCGAGGCGTTCGGCCAGTCTGAAGAACTGACTTCCACTTCTTCCGGCGAGGCGCTTAAGCAGTATGAAACCGCTCGCGATCTCGCGCGGAAATCCAGGGAGTCCTTCGAACATCTTTTGCAGATTGCGCCCGATTCGTGGCAAGCCGACGTATTTCTGGGCGATGTGGACCGCCAGCACGGTAAGTTAGATTCCGCTCTGGCGCATTACAAGAAGGCGGTTGATAAACAACCGGGAAACCCCGGGCCATTACTCGGCTTAGGCACAACTTATTGGGAGATGGGTAACTACGGCACCGCTTCTACTTATCTTCACCAAGCACTTACATTGAATCCGAATGCAAAGCAGGCGGTGTTTGAACTGGCTAATATCGCCGTGCGCCGGCATGCCGACGCGGAAGCGATTCCGCTGCTGAAGCAATATCTGGCGGCGCAACCCGACGCGCTGGCCGCGCGCGCCGACCTGGGGCGCGCCTACTTTCATTTAGGCCGCTATGAAGAGGCGGTTCCGGAACTTATGAAGGCAGCCGCATCAGACGAACGGGGAGACATTCACTACCAATTGTTTAGCGCTCTGAAGAAGCTTGGCCGCAACGAGGAAGCGGCAGTGGCACTGAAGGAATCGTATGCGCTTAAGCAGGCGCAACTAAAACGCGCGCAGCGATTACACTCCGCCCAATAACGGCGGGAGAGTTTTTACGGCTTACGCGCGGCGTAGCGAATTTGCCGGAATTCAGCCAGCGCCTCTTTTGCACCCGGTTCATCGCCGGCCAGGCGACAGGCCCGGTACAACAAGTAGTGATAATTGCCATCGGGATCGGCGGAGATTACTTTGCGGAGCTCGGTAATGGCCAGTTTGGGCTGCTGCCGCGCGAGATAGATTCGGGCGAGAACAACATGCGTCTGGATTAGGCCGGGATTGGCCGCCAAGGCTATCCTGGCATGTTTTTCGGCGTTCGCCACGTCTCCGTTGTGGTCCAGAAGATCGGCCATCATGGCGTTGATCTCAGGATCGTTTGGGGATTTCCGGAGCAGGTATTCGAGCAGGGGAAGAGCCTGGTCAAACTGATGCTGCTTCCAGTAGTTGGTGGCGAGTCCAAGATAGGCTGCGTCCAAGCGGGGATCCAGCTTAATGGCGGCGTTGAACTCTGAAACGGCTTCCAACGGCTTGCCCGCATCCGCTAACGATTCAGCCATCAGAAGATGCGCGCGGCCGGAATTCGGATCCAGCTCAACCGCCCGCGTGAGTGCTTGCACGGCACTGTTCAGCAGCTGTTGGATCTTTTCATTTTTTGCGGCGCTTTTTATTTCGCCTTGGCGAGCGGTTTGATTCAGCAGTTGTTCAGCGAGGCTCCGGCTGGTGACTCCGAGGCCGTACCATGCCTCTGCCAGGCGGCCGTCAAGAGTAACGGCTTTTTCGTATAACTCATTGGCTCGCCGGTAATCACGCAGGGCTACGTATACCTTGGCGAGCGCAAGCAACGGGGCGGGCCTGCCGGGATCGAGTTGTTGAGCTTTATTGAGGTACGGCAGGGCGGCATTAAACTCTCCCAGCTCAAATTCGGCGATACCGGCAAACAGGTTCGGGGCGGGCAGATCCGGCTGCTGGCGCAGCGCAATCCGAAATTGCTCCAGCGCTTCACGATTGTTTCCTGCCAGATGCAGCATGACCCCGCAATTACTTCTAATCGCGGGGCCATCGCTGCCGGACGCTATCAGCTGAAGATAGAGCTGCGCGGCTTCGGCATAGTGACCAGACGTTTGAGCGGCAACAATCTGATCCCGGAGGGAGTCCACGGCGTACACAGGAATGCCTGGCCCGGTAAACCATGCGGCGACCGCTACTATCCTTATTACGCGCCACAAAATATACGTTCGATTCAGGGTCACCAATACAGCTTCATGCCAAATTGTATGGAGCGGGCCGGTAGCGCGCCTGGAACGACCCCAAATGTGGAGGTTCCAAACGTTGTTCCCGGCGCAAAGAATTGCGTTCGATTAAACAGATTGTAAAACTCGGCGCGAAGCTGTAGCTTCGATGTTTCGTTCCAAAGCCGCCAATACTTTTGCAGCGTCATATCAAAATTGATGGTGCCTTGAGACCGCAAATATCCTAACGTGCGCGGCGCATCACCGAAAGTAAAGGCAGCAGGTTGGGAAAAGTCAGCCGTGTTGAACCACTGATAAATAGTCGGGTTATTGATGGTCGGATTGCCGAGAACATTGGGCCGTTGATTACCGCCAAGTGAATTCGTGTTGTTCGTGGCATTGGTAATGGAGAGCGGGAAACCATCCTTGAAGCTCGAAACGCCCGCCACTTGCCAGCCGCCAATGGCGTTGTCTACAATCTTGTTCGACGGCGCATATGCCCTTCCTTTACCTACAGGCAGTTCATACACGTAGCTGGCGACCAAGCTGCGCGGTATATCATTCGACATCAGCGATTTCTCTAATGAATTGTTGTACCAATTCTGCACGTTCTGAGCATGTCCGTTAGTCCAGCCTTCGGGGCCCTCGCTATTAGTCAAATATTTTGACCAAGTGTAGGAGATCAGGAATTGAATACCGTTTGAGAAACGATGATTGGCCGATAACGCAAGCGCGTTATAGCTGCTGGAAGCGGACGGAGCCTGCACGTTCTCAACTCCGGTATATTCCGGAAAAGGACGCAACAACTGCCCATACGCAATGGTGGGTCCAGACAGAGCGCCGGTGGTGATGATGCCCCGGAAAGGATTGGGGACCTGCTGAAGCAGTTGATTTCCGAGAGCCAAGTCCGCCGTGGGGATCTGGTTTAGCTCGTAAGTTTCATTAAAAAGGAGCTTAAGGCCATGGTTCCCGATATAGGCTGCCTGGAATACGGTGTTGCCGGCTTGATATTGCACGTTGCCAGTCCACTGCTGAACATAGGGACTGGAGCGGTCGCGAAGCACTGCGTTAATCGTTTGTCCAACATTCGTCGCTCCGCCCTTGGCCGAGCCGACAGGCGCCAATAATCCCGTGGGAAATGGATTGCTCAAAAGATTCTGTGGTGTGACACCGTCGATCGTTCCCACATAAGGCGTTGTTTGAGAAAATCCCTGCAAACTGAGGCCTTGATAATCGCCGAACTCCATAGCCGGCGTGTAAAAGATTCCATAACCGGCGCGAAACACCAGGTTATGCACAGCCGAGTAAGCAAGACCGACTCGAGGAGCAAAGTTGGTGTAGTTGGTGTTGTAAACGCCGCGCTGATTACTGTTGACGTATTGAAGATTGCCGGGGAGATTCAAACCCGGCACTTGGCTGCTGATGGGATTGGGGGCAAACGTGAAATTCGCGAGCCGGTTGAAGCGGTCTGTCGGGGGCGTCTGGATGTCATAGCGAATTCCCAAATTCACGGTCAATTTTTGATTAACCTTCCAATCGTCATTGAAGTACCAGCCGAAGTTCTTCTTGCTGTAGGCGGCTTGCGCGGTATACGAGATGCCGGTACTGCTATTGTCACCGGAGCCCAGCAAGAATGAAGCCATTGCCGACCCAGTATCGGAATTGGCGGCCGTGGCATTGGGCCCTTGCGTGAAGCTGGGAGAAAAATTAAAGGACGCTTGAGCGGAGTTGAAGGTGGTCAACGTAAAGTCGATCCCCATGAAGCCCATGGAGAAGCTGTGCGATCCCATGCTTTTGGTGAAATCCGCCGCATAGGTACGCGTATCACGAGGCGTTGCATTCTGGCTGCCCGAACCCAAAGCCTGATAACCGCTGATATTAATAGACGGGAATGCGCCCGGACCGTTATAGGAGTTGAGCGATGCCGGAAGCCCGACTTGCGTCACATCGAACGGCACGCCCTGCGGCACGCGGCCTTCCACCCAACGGCCCCAGCCGGCGGTGAGCGACATGACGAAGGTGGGCGAAAAGACGTAGGTATATCCCAAGCCTCCTTCAAAGCGATTGTCGGGCGCGAGAGTTCCCATTCCGCCTGGATCGTTAGCTCCGAAGAATTCACCCGACAACTGTTTGAACTGCCGCTTTTGAGACCAGCGGCCATAGAAATTTTGCTTGTCGTTGATCTTGTGATCCACCTTAATGGTGTACTGATCGCTATCCGTAGGCAGGCCCGCGGTCCCGACATAATTATTGGCGCCGGTCAGCGCCGCGCCTGAACGGTTTGCGGCGGGATAGTAATTCAGCAACTTGAGCGAGACCGGATTCAATGTGGATTGTGGGATCGTATTGCCCGCGAAAGGGGTGCGGACATATTGGCCGTTCGCCATTTGGGTCGTAAACGGATTAAAAATTGTGGCCAGCGATCCGTCCTGATTAAAGGTTTGCGAAAAGTTACCGGCGCGTTGAAGACTGGTGGGAACGTTGGTCAGCAATGTGGTGGGAGTCTGCTGGCGCAGTCCTTCATAGGTTCCAAAAATAAAGGTCTTGTCACGCTGCTTGTAGAAATGCGGAATGTAGACCGGGCCACCGGCCGTAAACCCAAACTGATTCCGTTTGAATTGCGGGCGGGCCAGGCCGTTTAGATTGTTGAAGTAGTTATTGGCATCGAGATTGTTGTTGCGCAAAAACTCAAACGCGTCGCCATGAAAGGAGCGCGTTCCCGATTTGGTGACCGCGTTCACGACGCTGCCCATACTGAGGCCATACTGGGGCGAGAAGGTATTCGTCTGGATGCGGAATTCCTCCAGCTCGTCAACCGAGGGAACGTAGATCACACCGTCCCAGTCACCCGCTCCGTCCCAAGCGCCATCCAGAAGAAAGGCCGTTGTGCCGAACCGGCCGCCGCCAAAATTGAAGAAGGCGATGTCCTGATCGACGTTTCCTTGCGATCCCGGTGGATTCAACGCCTGATTTTGCTGGCTATTGTTTACGCTCGAATCCAGTCCGACCAGACCGTATACGTTACGGATATTGAGGGGCAGCTCGACCGCCTGCCGGCCGCTTACCTCCGAAGCCAGGTCGGCGCTGCCTGTATTCAGCACGGTAGCTTGACCCGTTACCTCGACGGTTTGGCTTATGTTTCCAACCTGAAGCTGCGCATTCAACGTGGATGCTTGCCCAACGGCCAGTACGATGTCCGATTGCAGGAATGTGGTAAAGCCTGTTTTCTCAGCTTTGAGCTTATAGGTACCAGGAGGAATGAGATTGAACGTATAGAGTCCGTTATCGCCCGTAGTGACGTCCCTTGAGAACCCGACGTCCGGGTTAGACAGCGTTACCTTAGCGCCGGGAATGGTGGCGCCGTTTTCATCTTGGATTGTGCCGGTGAGCTGGGCGCTCACCGCTTGGCTTTGCGACCATGCTGGAAGCGTCACAATCACGCCCAGTATCAGAACAAGAAGAAAAGCTCTAGGTCTCATCACAAACTCCTCGTGGTTTGAGTGAATAACACGGTGATACTATCACCATTCAGATGAGGGGTGTCGTGGCAAAATGCACCCGGGGGGACGAAGAAATAATTCAGGTTGGGCCGGGGCGGCCCGGGCGTCTTCAGCTTCAATCCTTCGTTTATGCTGTCTTTTGCCATTGTTGTCCCAGCCGGGAGCGCATCGGCGCAATTTCCCCAGTATTCAAGCACTTCGCGGCATCGCCGCTCTCGTCGTTTGCTGGTATCACTTCACGGCGTACAACGTAGCTATTCCTCAAGGCTGGGTCAAGAGTTCAGGAACCTACGGATATCTTGGCGTCGACGGCTTTTTTGTAATTTCCGGCTTCATTGTTCCGTACTCTTTATTTGTTGCCGAGTACAGGCTGCCTTCGTTTTTAAGATTTTTGTACAAGCGAATTGTGCGCATAGATCCGCCCTATCTTGCCTCCATTTTGCTTTCCATGGCAGTTACCGCGATAGCCAGAAGAGCGCCGCATTCCGGAGCAGACGCGCCCCCCCATTACAACGTCGTCCAAGTTGTGCTTCACTTGGCGTACCTGATTCCATTCTCAAAGCATCAAGTTTGGATTGATAGCGTGTATTGGACGTTAGCGGTCGAGTTTCAATATTATCTTGCTCTCGCTTTAACCTTCCCTGCTCTGATGTCCACTAAGGCGGCGGTAAGGAGACTTTCATTGACGGCGGCGTTAAGCGCTTCCCTGCTTACTAACAATACTCAGTTTCTCCCGCCTTTTATACCTTTATTCTTGCTTGGGATTGCGGGAATGCAGTTTCTTTGTAAGCTCACAAGCCGTAGAGAATTTATTTTATATGTGGGCGCCTGCGGGCTAACGGCAATGTATACCGCAGGAACAAAAGAAGCTTATGTAGGGCTGGCTACTCTCGCCTGCATTCTCATCTTCCGATCCGCACCCAACTGGCTGCTTGCTCTGGGAAACATCAGCTACTCGTTGTACTTGATCCACATTCCAATTGGCATTCGAGCAGAAAGTCTGGGGCGTCATTTTATTTCCGTGCAAATGATCTTGCTGGAGCCGGTGTTCGCTGTCTTTGTATCAGTGGCCTGTGCCTGGGTGTTTTACCAATGGGTTGAGCAGCCAGCCAAGCAATGGGCATCGACAATTAATTATCGACGTCCCGCGGCTTCAGTATCTGGTGTTAGGCAAACATCCGGATAGAATACTTGGCCATTGGCGCGCCACTACTTTATTTATGATGCGGCGGGTAATCAGACGGTCTTCGGGAGTTTGAGCATGAGCTCCGACGCGGAGAATCGGCAGACTGCGGCGACGAATGCACCCGCGCTGGGCGGGGGAACGGCCGGCTATCAATATGACGGGGCGGGCAGACGGGTGGCGAAGGTGCGGCTGGAGGGGACGACGGTTTATGTCTACGACGCGCTGGGACGGTTGGCGGGTGGGTAGCGGGTAGGAAACCCTTTCAACTTTCGCTTCGGGCCGAGTAAACATGCGAATTCGCCGAGACTATCAAACGGCCGCGGACGCTATTTGCTTACATGGGCGAAACGAAGTGTCTGTCTTCGAGCAAACAGGTTGCTATTTTGTATCCCTCTGAACGGCCATGGCTAACCTCGATAGCATTCACCTATCGAGCCATTGCATTATTGCGCCATGTCGAACGCTCAATACATTCCGTCCTACATGAGGCTAGCGCCTACTCACGTCCGTAAGAATACTGCTGGCGGGGTATTTTCTTCGACGGCGAGGCAGTATAACCTGTTGCGGCAAGCTGCATTTAAACGCCTCCGTTAAAGGAAGGGAGAGCCGTCAGGTGAAGGTAATTCTGTACCCCTGGTCAGCTGGATTGCAGAATCATAGCATTGACGGAAACGCGTCCAGGACCCACGTCCCGGAGCGGAGTTCACGTACGAGTCGAAAGCGCCTCACCGCAAATACGTTTCTTCCACTAATTGTGGTGCTCCAGCCCGAAGGGACGTGACGGATTCGACTGGCAACCGATAGTGAACTCCTCCGCTCGATAGATTCCGCAGGGAGCTATTCCGGCAGCTACAGTGAGAAAAGAACGCAATTACCGCCGCGACAGTATTTTCATCCACTGGATATTGGCGTAACCTTCAAGTTAGAGGCGAAGCCTGGGTATTTACAGAGGGTATTGCCCGAAAAACTCCGACACCAAACTCCGAATGGTGTCTGCCCAGGGCTTCTCCTCCCCGTTGATCGACAAGTGTCGAAAGAAGGCCTGAGCCGTACTGAATGCGTAGATTGCAAACTCGTAAAAGCTGGCCCCCTGGGTCACAAGACTTCCAAGCCATCCTTTGCCCTTCGGCTGTAGATGTTTCCTTAGATCGATCCCTCGTATATGCAAAAGATTGGTCATGTTATGAATGCGTTGGCACGTGGTGCGCCAGTCGGAGTGGTGGCGCCCGTCAAATGAATGTGAGTCCGCTCGATTGACAACCTCCAACACGCCAATTCAAGACGGCGCGCGCATAGCCATTCAAGTAGCCTTTCGGATCTTTCTTCTCACGCCCCATGCGGTACTGAGCGTTTGTTGCTCTCTCCGCACATTTCTGCGCGGGCAACGAGTGTCCATTTGTGTCGAAATGGGCCTCGCTTCCTTCTTGAACGCCTCGTTTCTGCGTCCACCACCTGTTCGAGCGTACTTTGCTTGATTTATAAACTAGATCCGACCGTATTCCCGGTCTTTTTGATGGGGTGTCTTCATGAGTAAACGATCCTTTTCTGGCATTTCAGGACTGCTTTTTTTAGCGCTTTCGGGCTGTAATCGTACCAGCCCTCCCAGCGCTGAAGCAGCAATGTCGCCTACGGCCGTCGTGGCTCCCGCTATCCGGGAAAGTCTATCGAGCACCCTCACGGTTGCCGGCCAATTTGAGCCTTATCAGGATGTCGACCTGCACGCCAAAGTGTCCGGATATATCCGGCGCATCAACGTCGACATCGGTGATCGCGTCCGAATCGGCCAAGTCATCGCCACGCTGGAAGTGCCTGAGCTAGAGGCGCAAGTTTCCGCCGCGCAGGCCGAGGTGCGGCATAGTCAGTCTGAAATCATCCGTGCACAAAGTGAGGTAGTGCGGGCTCAATCGAATCACACGGCACTGCATGCCGCCTACACCCGGCTGGCGCAAGCCGCGGAACAGCGTCCAGGATTGGTTGCTGAGCAGGAACTGGACGACGCACGCGCCAAAGATCAGGATTCCGAAGCGCAAATCAATGTCGCCAAGTCGGCGCTGGAGGCAACGCGGGAGCAACTAGGAATTTCGCAAGCCGACAATCAGCGTGTCCAAGTTCTCTCGGACTACTCTGTAGTCACCGCGCCGTTCACCGGCGTCATCACCAAACGCTATGCCGATACCGGTTCTTTGATTCAAGCCGGCACCGCTTCGAACACACAGGCCATGCCGGTAGTGAGGGTCGCGCAGAGCGATCTTTTGCGGCTGCGGATGCCGGTGCCGGAGGCCGATGTCCCATTCATTCAAGAGGGCGGTGACGTGCAAATTCGAGTCCAGGCCACGGGCAAAACGTTCACCGGGAAAATCATCCGATTCACCCGGTCGCTCGATCCATCAACGCGGACCATGCTTGCCGAGGTGGACGTTCCCAATCCCGGCCTCGTCCTCAGCCCCGGAATGTTTGCGGAAACCGTGCTCGGCCTGCAACACCGGAGCAACGCTCTAACCATTCCATCCCAGGCGGTAGTACAAGGCGATGGGCGGTCTTACGTATTAGTTGTGAATGCGGCTGGCAAGGTCGAAAAATGTAATGTCACGCTTGGTATTCAGGGGGCCGACCGGACCGAGATCCTCCATGGATTGTCCGCCGGCCAGTCGGTTATCGTCTCCGGCCAAGTGAACTATCAAGCTGGTGAGACCGTTCGGCCAAAGCAAGAACCAAAACAAGAAAAGGGGAAGCAATAGTGTCCACCTTTTCCATCAAATACCCGTTCTTCATCCTGATGGCGTGTCTGATCGTCGTCGTGGTCGGCATCACCACCGTCCAGCGCATGCCGGTGGACCTGTTCCCGGAAGTCAACATTCCAGTAGTCGTTGTCGCGACATTTTACTCGGGAATGCCGCCCCAGCAGATCGAATCCGATATCACCAATAGCTACGAGCGCTTCTTCACCCTGGGTAGCGGTATTGACCACATCGAATCCCGCTCCTTACCCGGCGTAAGCCTGATCAAGATCTACTTCCAGCCTGGCACGAACGCTAACGCGGCGGTCAGCAACATCTCGAATTTGGCCATGGCGAACCTGCGCCGTCTACCGCCGGGAACCTTGCCGCCCGTGGTGTTGAAGTTCGATGCCTCTAACCTACCCGTCTGTTTAATCACTCTAAAGGGCCAGGGCTTAAATGAAACGCAGCTCAAGGATCTTGCGCAGTTCACGGTGCGCAACCAAGTGGCGAATGTGCCTGGCGCTTCCGTACCGCAACCCTACGGCGGACGGTACCGGCAAATCATGGTCTACGTAGATCCGGTAAAGCTCGAAGCTCACCGGATGAGCGTCGAGGACGTAGTGAATTCTTTAAACCAGTCGAATCTCATCCTGCCCGCGGGCGACGTGCGGATCGGCCCAAAGGACTACAACATCTATACGAACAGCCAGGTACCTGTTGTGGATGAGATCAACGGCATGCCCGTGAAGACAGTGGGAAGGGCGTCGGTGATGGTGTCCGACATTGGCCACGCATTGGATGCCGGTCAACTACAGACCAACATTGTGCGCGTGGACGGCCAGCATTCAGTTTACATTCCGGTCCTGAAACAAGGCGGCAACTCGAACACCATCACCATCGTCGATGGCGTGAAGGCGGCTGTCGCTCACCTGCTCGATATTCCGCGGGTTCTCAAAACCGACGTGGTTTTCGACCAGTCCGTGTTCGTGAAAATCGCCGTCAAGAACGTTATTAGCGAAGGCACCCTCGGCCTATGCCTGACGGCGCTGATGATTCTGCTCTTTCTCGGCAATGTGCGCGCCACCATTGCGGTGCTGCTTTCGATTCCCATTTCCTGTCTAGCCACGTTTCTGGGCTTAAATTTGGGGGGCAGTTCGATCAATACGATGGTGCTAGGAGGCTTAGCGCTCGCCCTGTCGCGGTTAATCGACAACTCCGTGGTGGTGCTCGAAAACATTTTCCGCCATATGGAAATGGGGGAGCCGGCCGTCGTCGCGGCTGAGCGCGGCGGCAAGGAAGTGCAGTTGGCAGTGTTGGCCGCCACCTTCAGCACGTGCATTGTCTTTTTCCCGGTAGTGCTGCTCTACGGAGTCAGCAAATATCTCTTCACGGCGTTGGCTCTCGCCGTAGTGCTCGCTTTATTCGCTTCTTACATGGTGGCCATGACAGTGGTGCCTCTTTTCTGCGCCACGTTCATACGGATCGAGCCGGGCCACGGGCACGTCGCCCATGACGGGATAGAGAATCAAGTACCATCGGCCGGTGCCTCAAAGAAACGCGGAATTTTCCGTTGGGTGGTCGAGAACTTCAACGCCGTCTTCCACAAGGTCCAAACCGGGTATGAGAAGGCGATTACACGCTGCTTAAACCATCCCGCGCTAGTGGTGTCGGTCTTCAGTCTTTTCGTAATCCTCAGCTTTGCGCTCTATCCGTTGCTGGGCAAGGCCTTCTTTCCGCGCACAGATCCGGGTCAGTTTGTAGTGAATGTGAAAGTTCCGGCTGGCACGCGCATCGAACTGAGCGATCAGTACATCTCTCGCATGGAGCAAGAGATCCGTGGCGTGGTTGCGCCGCGGGATCTGAACATGATTGTCTCCAACATCGGCATAACGCCCGATCTTTCCGCCATCTACACCTCGAACTCTGGCATGCATACGGCCTTTATTCAAGTGAGCCTTAAGGAAGAGCACAAAACAGGCAGTTACGAATATATGGCGCGCGTCCGTCGAAAGTTGACCGAAGATTTCCCCGACGTGGCCACTTACTTTCAAGCCGGCGGCCTGGTGGATTCAGTAGTCAATCAGGGCAAGCCTGCCCCTATTGGTATCCAGATCTCCGGGAACAACCTGCAGCAAACTTACAGCCTCGCCCGCGCCACCGCCGCCAAACTGCGGCGTCTGTCGACGGTCAGCGACATTCTCATCCCGCAAGATCTCGACTACCCGGGTATCGAATTAAATATCAATCGAGAGCACGCCGGTCTGCTCGGAATTTCTCCGAAGCAAATCGTGGACAATGTGATCACGGCGCTGACCTCCGACGGTATGATTGCGCCGAGTTTCTGGGTCGACCCGAAGACCGGCAACAGCTACATGTTGACGGTACAGTATCCCGAAACACAAATTCAGACCTTGACGGATTTCAAGCAAATACCGTTGCGCGCCTTGGGCAACGCCAATACGACGCCGCTCGAATCGGTTGCCGACATCCAGCAGATTGACACTCCGACGGAGGTTGACCATTACCAGCTTCGCCGCGAATTCGATATTTATGTCATGCCGAAAGAGGAAGACCTGAGCCGGGCAAACCGTGATGTGCAGTCAATTATCTCCAAACTTCGGAAACCCGGAGGAGTGACCGTGCATGTGCGCGGATCTATTGTTGATATGCAGGAATCGTTTTCCAGCTTTGGCATCGGTTTGATTCTTGCGGTCGTGCTGGTCTATTTAATTCTGATGGCTCAGTTCGCGTCATTTTCTGATCCATTCATTATTTTGCTAGCGGTCCCGCCCGGCTTGTCCGGCGTGCTCATCTTCCTACTGTGTACCGGGACTACCTTGAATGTGATGTCGCTCATGGGAGTCGTCATGATGACTGGCATCGCCGTTTCGGATAGCATTTTGATTGTAGAGTTTGTCGGCACGCTACGCAAACAAGGCTTCGCTTTAAAGCACGCGTTGACCGAAGCCTGCAAGGTGCGTTTGCGGCCCATCCTGATGACCACGCTGGCGACGATTCTCGGCTTGATCCCGATGGCTCTCGCGCTGGAGCCCGGCAGCGAACAATATGCCCCGTTGGCCCGGGCGATTTTAGGTGGCTTGACCGTATCGGGAATGGTCACGGTTTTTCTGGTGCCCAGCGCCTACCTGCTCATCCATCGCAAAGAACAGGAGGCGTGAAGCAGTGGACGCCACGGACATGGTTCAATGGCAAAACGCCAGGCTTGAAGAGAAACGATAGTGTCCACCTTTTCCATCAAATACCCGTTCTTCATCCTCATGGCGTGTCTGATCGTTATCGTGGTCGGCGTCACCACCGTCATACGCATGCCGGTAGACCTGTTCCCGGAAGTCAACATTCCAGTAGTCGTTGTCGCGACATTTTACGCGGGAATGCCGCCCCAGCAGATCGAATCCGATATCACCAATAGCTACGAGCGCTTCTTCACCCTGGGCAGCGGCATTGACCACATCGAATCCCGCTCCTTGCCGGGCGTAAGCCTGATCAAGATCTACTTCCAGCCTGGCACGGACGCCAACGCCGCAGTTAGCAACATCTCAAATCTGGCCATGGCGAACCTGCGCCGTCTACCGCCGGGAACCTTGCCGCCCGTGGTGTTGAAGTTCGATGCCTCCAACCTGCCGGTCTGCCTGATCACGCTAAAGGGCCAGGGCTTGAATGAAACGCAACTCAAGGATCTTGCGCAGTTCACGGTGCGCAACCAAGTGGCGAATGTGCCCGGTGCTTCCGTGCCGCAACCCTACGGCGGACGGTACCGGCAAATCATGGTTTATGTGGACCCGATAAAACTCGAAGCTCACCAGCTGAGCGTCATGGACGTAGTGGGTTCTCTAAATGAATCGAACCTCATCCTCCCCGCCGGCGACGTGCGGATCGGCCCAAAGGACTACAACATCTATACGAACAGCCAGGTGCCTGTCGTGGATGAGATTAACGACATGCCCGTGAAGACGGTGGGCGCGGCGTCGGTGAAAGTCTCCGACATTGGCCAGGCTTTGGACGCCGGTCAACTGCAGACCAACATCGTGCGCGTGGACGGCCAGCACTCGGTTTACATCCCAGTCCTGAAGCAAGGCGGCAACTCAAACACGATTACCATCGTCGATGGCGTGAAACAGGCCGTGGCGGGCCTGCTCGACATCCCGCGGGTTCTCAAAACCAATGTAGTTTTCGACCAGTCTATATTCGTAAAAATTGCTGTCAAAAACGTGATGAACGAAGGCGTCCTCGGTTTATGCCTGACGGCGCTGATGATTCTATTGTTTCTTGGCAACGTGCGTGCCACCATTGCGGTGCTGCTTTCAATTCCTATTTCGTGCCTGGCCACGTTTCTGGGCTTGAATCTGGGCGGCAGTTCGATCAATACGATGGTGCTGGGCGGCCTGGCGCTAGCCCTCTCTCGTTTGATCGACAACTCGGTGGTGGTGCTCGAAAACATTTTCCGCCACATGGAAATGGGCGAGCCGCCGGTGCTTGCGGCCGAGCGTGGCGGCAAGGAAGTGCAACTGGCGGTGCTGGCCGCGACTTTCAGTACTTGCATTGTTTTCTTTCCGGTCGTGCTGCTGTATGGAGTCAGCAAGTATCTCTTCACCGCGCTGGCGTTGGCGGTAGTGTTGGCTCTATTCGCCTCCTATCTTGTCGCCATGACGGTAGTACCCCTCTTTTGCGCCACTTTCATTCAAATCGATCCAGGGCATGTGCATGACAGTTGCGACGAACGTGAAGAGGATCTCGAAGCCGCGATAGACACCTCGAAGAAACACGGGATCTTCCGTGGAATAGTCAAAAACTTCAACGCCGGATTCCAAAAAGTTCAGGTGGCGTATGAGAAGGCCATTCTGCGCTGCCTGGAGCGTCCCGTGCTCGTAGTCGCGGGCTTCAGTCTTTTTGTCGTCCTTAGTTTTGCGCTCTATCCGCTTCTTGGCAAAGCCTTCTTTCCGCGCACCGATCCCAGCCAGTTTGTGGTGAACGTGAAGGTTCCCGCCGGCACGCGCATTGAGTTGACTGACCAGTACATTGCCCGCATGGAGAAGGACATCCGCAAAGTGGTTGAGCCGCGCGACTTGAACATGATCGTCTCCAACATTGGCATCACGCCCGACCTCTCCGCAATTTACACGTCCAATGCGGGCATGCACACTGCCTTTATTCAGGTGAGCCTTCAAGAAGATCACAAGACCGGTAGTTATGCCTATATGGAGCGCGTGCGGCGCAAACTGACTGAGGATTTTCCGGATGTGGCGACTTATTTTCAGGCTGGCGGATTGGTGGATTCTGTCGTCAACCAAGGCAAGCCCGCCCCTATCGCGATTCAGATCTCTGGAAACAACCTGCGCCAGGCCTATGACTTGGCCCTCGCCACTGCCGTGAAACTCCGCGGCTTGGCCTCAGTCAACGACGTTCTCGTCCCGCAAGATCTGGACTACCCCGGTCTCGAATTAAACATCAACCGCGAATACGCCGGTCTGCTCGGGATTTCTCCGAAGCAAATCGTGGATAACGTGATCACGGCGCTGACCTCCGACGGCATGATCGCGCCGAGCTTCTGGGTAGACCCGGCCACCGGCAACAGCTACATGTTGACGGTGCAGTATCCCGAAAACCAGATCAAAACCATGACCGATTTCAAGCAAATACCGCTGCGCTCCGCGGACAATAAAAACACGACGCCGCTAGAATCGGTGGCCGGGATCAAACAAATCGACACCCCGACGGAGGTCGATCACTATCAGCTCCGGCGCGAATTCGACATCTATATCATGCCGAAAAAGGAAGATCTCAGCGTCGCGAATCGAGACGTACAGGCGATCGTTTCCAAGCTTCAAAAGCCAGAGGGAGTCACGGTGCACGTGCGCGGATCGGTCGTTGACATGCAGGAATCGTTTTCCAGCTTCGGCGTCGGCTTGATTCTCGCCGTGGTGCTGGTCTATCTAATCTTGATGGCGCAGTTCGCTTCGCTTTCAGACCCGTTCATTATTTTGCTGGCAGTCCCGCCTGGCCTGTCGGGCGTGCTTATCTTTTTGCTGTGTACCGGAACTACCTTGAATGTGATGTCGCTCATGGGCGTCGTTATGACCACCGGGATCGCCGTTTCAAACAGTATCTTGATCGTCGAATTCGTCGGCACGCTGCGCAAAGACGGCTTCGCCTTGAAACAGGCATTGGCCGAAGCCTGCAAAGTGCGTTTGCGCCCCATTCTAATGACCACGCTGGCGACGATCCTGGGCTTGATCCCGATGGCGCTCGCATTGGAGCCTGGTAGTGAACAATATGCGCCTTTGGCGCGCGCGATTCTAGGTGGCCTGACCATTTCGGGGGTAGTCACTGTCTTTCTGGTGCCCAGCGCCTATCTGCTTATTCATCGCAACGAACAGAAGGAGATCTAACCTATGGACCGAATACTTACGGCGCTCTTTGTTACGGCCGGCTCCACTCTTCTGCTAGGCCAGCCGCCGGCTCCGGCCCAACTTACGCGGCAAGAAGCCGAACACATCGCCTTGGCCAATAATCCTCGTATCCAGGCTAGCCAATTGCTGGCGAAGGTACAGGGGCAAGTCGTGCGGGAAACACGTGCTGGCGAATTGCCAAGCGTAACCGGAAATCTGACGGGCGTGGAAACGAATGAGGCGAGCCGGATCTCGGCCGGCGCGTTGACAGCTTCAAGGCTGCTTACGCACGTAGGAGGAGGCGTTCAGGTCAGCCAGCTCATCACCGACTTCGGTCACACGAGCAACCTGGTTGCTTCGGAAAAGCTCAAAGAGAAGGCGCGCCAAGCCGACGCGCTGGCCAGCAGCGAAGACATCGTGCTCGCCACTGATCAGGTGTTCTATTCCGCCATCGAAGCGAAAGCGACCGTCCAGGTTGCCGACGAAACCGTCGCCGCGCGGCAAGCATTAGTCGACCAGGTCAGCGCGCTGACCGCCGCAAAACTAAAATCCACTCTCGACCTCAGCTTTGCGCAGGTGGATTTATCGCAAGCAAAATTACTGCAGCTCGATGCGCGCAACAACCTGGATGCAGCGAAAACAGCTTTGAACGCCGTGCTTGGCTACGACAAACAAATGAACTATGAGTTGGTGGAGGATGCGACAGGATTGCCCGCTCTCCCGCCCGATCCCGATTCGCTCACCACCTCCGCTCTTGACAGGAGGCCCGATTTGCAATCGCTGCGCTTCACGGAACAGGCGACGCAAAAATTCAGCCGTGCCCAGCACGCCCAACTCTTCCCAACCATCAGCGCGCTAGGCGTTGTGGGTGGTACACCGGTGGGTTCTAACCAATACTTTAATTCCGATTGGTATGGCGCCGCAGGCCTCAATATCGGGATTCCGATTTTCGATGGATTCCGTCTCCGTGCCCAGTCCGCCGAAGCTGCGCTGATGGTTCGTGCAGCCTCCGAACACACCCGTGACCTGCGAGATCAGATCGTCCGCGATGTCCGCACCGCTTGGCTAAACGCCAGCGCTGCCCTGCAGAAGGTGACCGTTTCCGGCGAACTGCTTAACCACGCGAGCACCGCCCTAGATCTGGCGAAAACTCGCTATCAGATTGGCCTAAGCTCCATTGTGGAGCTCAGTCAAGCGCAGTTGCAGCAAACCCAAGCCGCCATTGGGAACGCTAATGCCCGCGCTCAATACAGCTTCGCCATCGCGAATTTGCAGTATCAGGTCGGAGCAAACTCCCATTAACGCGATCCGCATGAAGTACATCGCTAAGTAACTCAACTAGAGCACAAAGCGAGGAGTCTGCCTACGCTCGTGTTTGCCGGATATCCACCCCGCGGCCGCTAACCCATGTGTAGAAATCCGTCGTGGCAAGTCTGAAAACCGCTCGGGGAGAAGTTTCCGATAGCCAATTCCAGTTGCGCTCTGCTCTGAATCCTATGGCATACCCATCTGCTTTTCTACTGCAAGAAAGGTAGCTCATCTACTGTTACGGCGGTGCGACATGCAACTGCGTGGTGCGTCAAATGAATAGGGAGAATGCACATGAAACGGCAAAAGATCTGCTGGCGGTTGATTTCGCTTTTGCTTGCTCCGGCCGTCCTGAGCTTAGGCCAAACGAGCGGTACGTTTGTGCCCGGTAGCCCGCAGCAATTAACGACTACCAATAGTCCAGCACCGCCGTCCGCGATGGTTCGACCAGGCGTCATCAACTATATAGAGGGCCAGGTTTCGTTATCCGGTCAGGAACTCACGCCGCAGTCGAGTGGGGCGGCGGCTCTGAACCCCGGCGAGACGCTCGACACAGGAGATGGCTATGCCGAGATTCTGCTCACTCCGGGTGCATTTTTGCGCATCGGACACAACGGCGCGGTCCGGCTTTCCACGGCCGGGTTGGCCGATACAAGAGTTGAGCTCCTGCATGGCACAAGCATCCTGGAAGTCGACCAGATGATGAAGGGGACTACTCTTTCCGTCCTTATGAATGGCGCCACTACGCAAATTGAAAAGAACGGTCTCTATGAGTTCGATGTTGCTCAGCAGGCCATTATGGTGCTCGACGGCAAGGCGGCAATTCAGATGGCTGATGGTATCCAAACTCTTGGCAAACATGACCAGGTGCTGCTTGCCAGCAAACATCCGTTAAAGAAGCGTAATTTCAACCTAAAGGCCGTTGAGACTCAGCCGCTGTATGTCTGGAGTAAGGTTCGCAGTGGAGACGAGGCGCAAGCGAGTGCGAGCGCGGCCCAAAATGCCGGCGCCTACGTACCGGCTGGAACTGGCTGGTATTGGGATCCTGTTTGGGATTTTTACGGTTTCTGGCCGGCAGCCGACGCGCTGTACAACCCGTTCGGATGGGGCTTCTATTCGCCCGCGTACTTCGGATTTGGTTACTACGGTGGAGGCTATTATCGCGGCGGCTATTACGGACGGCGGTATGGGGGTCACCCCGGGAGATTCGGCGGGACTGGTGGACGACCGGGCAGCGGATGGCGCGGAACGAACGGCGGACCGGGCGGCCTTGGCCACTCTATGGGCGGTGCCCGCGGTGGCGGTTTCCATGGTGGTGGTTTCCGCGGCGGCGGTGGCGGTTTCCATGGTGGCGGTGGTTTCCACGGCGGTGGTGGCGGGTCTCATGGGGGTGGTGGCGGCGGACACCGCTAGAGGAGCAAAAGCTTGCAGGTCTCGTGCCTCACGGATAGGGGTGTGTCCCTTCGGAGATTGCTTTTGGTCAGCAGCTTGGCCGACGGCCTTTAGCTATTTCCGTCACAAAGTTTAGAGCTCCGGTCCTTGCCGGCCGCTTAAGAGGGAGGGTTGGTACGTGTGCGGAACTGCATTGACTATTGATCTTGTAGCTAAACCGCGCTGGCTACTGAAAGAATTCGTTCGTAAATACCCTCCCAACAGTATTCATAGCTTGTGCGCATATTGCTTATGATGCTTACGAGGGGAGGGACGACCTTGTTTCTGCGACGCTTCCCCAAACCCCAGAACGGCGTCTGGGTCGCGGTCTCTCCTCACCATTCAAGCATTGGCCGGTGGTGTGAACTTTGCCATCCCGGTGTTGTGTGCGCCGTCGATCGGTGGAATCAGAGTCGAGAGGCGCGTGGGGATTTGTTGCATGGGACGGAAAGCGATTGTATCTCACGTCAACGACGCTTTGAGGCAGGTCAACTAATCACGCCTTTTCGCACCGCATACAAGATGAGCTCAGGAATGCTATGGGCGTTAAGCTTTTGCATTAAGTTGCCGCGATGCGTGTCGACGGTATGTGGACTGACACCGAGAAGTCCGGCGATGTCTTTCGTTGTTCTGAGCTCAGCAACGAGTTGAAGCAATTCTCGCTCGCGCAGTGTCAATAGATCGTAAGGATCGTCCGCGCCCCGTTGCCGCACTTGGCGAACATAGTCTTCCGCCAATACCTTGCTGACGGCCGGACTAAAAAAGGCTTTTCCAGTTGAGACGGCGCGCACGGCCTGTATGAGGTCATCTTCCGCGGAGTCCTTCAAAAGGTAGCCGCGAGCGCCCGCCTTTAGAGCTCTCAAAATGTAACCCTCATCGGAATGCATACTCAGTATCAGCACTGCAGTTCGTGGATGGGCAGTGGTGATTCGTAGAGCCGCTTCAATCCCATTGAGAAGTGGCATGGCGATATCCATGATGACGACATTCGGAGAGACGTGATCCACCAGTTCAAGAACCTCGCGGCCGTTACTTGCCTCTCCTACAACCGAAAAATCCGCTTGCCGCTCTAATAACAGCCGCAGGCCGTTCCGCATGATTGTGTGATCGTCGGCCAGGACGATTCGCACGGTGGTCATAGAGACCGCCGCCCTTCAAAAATATAGAGAGGCAGGTCAATATGAATGCACGTGCCTTCTCCAGGTTTCGAGTTCAAACGAAAGACCCCATGGAGGTGCATCACCCGTTCTTCCATCCCTAACAGCCCAACTCCTTTCTCTTTCTCAGGCACAAAGCCTTGCCCATCGTCTTCGATCGTGAGCGTCAAAATGCGGCCTTGTTGTTCCGCAAGACGGATTTGTACAGTTTTCGCCTTTGCATGGCGAGCTACATTGCTGAGCGCTTCCTGAACGATCCGATAAATACAGGTCTTGTGCTCGTCGGATAAATCATCGGACACGCAGTCCGCTTGAACCTCCACGGATATATTCTTCGTACGGGAAGTCTCACGCGCTTGCCATTGTAACGCCGGCACAAGACCTAGATCGTCGAGCATCGAAGGCCGCAGCAGTAGCGACATATCCCTGACAATGGCCACGATTCTTTCGGCGAGACGGCGCAGATCGTGAAGTTGCGACCGAGTTTCGACTTCATTGCCAGGCGCAACCGTTGCTGCTACATTGCCAATTCCCAACAGCAGGCCCGAGAGGGCTTGACCAACCTCATCGTGTAACTCGCGCGACAGGGCTTTCCGCTCGGATTCCTGTACGGCTAACAGACGGGCAGAAAGATCTCTCTGAGAGCTTCGAGCTTGTTCCGCTTCTTCGAGCCGAAGGGCGGACAATCGCTCCCATCGCAAAAGGCGGTTAATGCTGCCGCCGGCCAAAACAAGGCCGCAAAAGAGTGTTAACACGAATAGCACAATCAATTGCTTCCTGAAGTTGGCAAACAATTCGTTTAATTGCCGGTTGCCTGCATCCAGTTGGTTTTGATTGACCTGACTAATCTGATCTGTCAACCGAACAATGACCGCCCGGCGTGGGAGCAGAGAATCTTTCATGAAAAGATATCCTAGCGACCGCCGCTGGTCGGCGGTCCATTGCAAAGCCGGTTGGAGCGTGACGAAGTACGCTGTCAGCTCGCTGGCAAATTTTTGAAAGGGCGCACGTTCCTCGTTGCGAAGAATGCGGTCGTAGGAAGTTACTGCGGAAGCGATCCGGACGCGTGCGTTCTCCAATTCTTTTCTATGGATATCCGCCAACGCCGGATCGGGTTCAACGAGCAGATCCCGAACATACGTGCCAGAAAGATAGACGTCAGAGCGGAGTTGCTCCAGGATCTGATTGCGCTTTACGTAGTCCTCTCTGATGCGCTCGTTTTCCGCTTGAATCCGTTTTAGCACCGATACAGCGTTCAGGCCTGTAAAGGCGAGGAGCAGCAGGAGACCGCCAAATCCTAATAGAAGAAGGCGCCTAGTTTGACTGCTGCTTTTCATTCTGCCGTTACCTAGCCCACCTTCGGCTTCAACTGCGAAGATTTGTCACAGTGCGAGGCTTTCGTCGCGGATTCTGACCTCGGATGTCTCTTGTGTATTCGACGGAACATGGGTCGGAACTCCAATAGTAATCGTTCCGACAGTATGGCAATAATTTCAGGGGTCTTATGAAGCAATCGTGTTCTGATCCAAGCCATGGTGACACGACCAGCATTCTCCTAATATTGCGGCAAGCCGCACACTAAATCAATACGGCGGGCAAGAGATTTTGGAATGCCGGCTGGCAGTAGAAGCGCCGGGTCGCGGGAAGCAGGCTGTCGTCTACTGAGTCGAAGGTGTGAAAATACCCTGGCCGCAGGATAGTGAACGGCGGGACCAACCGGTACGATCATCTTAATTGCTCGGCATAGTTGAGCCCGATTTGCTTCAAATGCATGGAACACATTCGAGTCCTTCTCGCAAATCACCATCCGATCGTTCGAAACGGACTCCGGTCGTTATTGGAACGGGATTCCAAGATCCGGGTAGTGGGAGAGGCTGCCAATGGGCGTGAAGCGATTGTGTTGACTGAGTACCAACGTCCCGACGTTGCAATCCTGGATCTCGAGTTGCATTCGGTTCGTGGCATCGACGTGGCAAGGACCATCTCTTCAAAGGATCCAAAGACGCGGGTCGTCTTCGTTAGTGGCCTAATGGATGAGGGCTACCTGCAGGAAGCTTTCAATGCCGGCGCTCGTGGGTATGTACTCGGTGACTCGGCGCAAGCGGACCTGGTTCGCGCCGTCTCCGTTGTGGCGGCCGGGGGAATGTTTCTGAGTCCGCTTATCGGCTGTACGCTGATAGACGATTGGAACCGTCGCCGGGACCGCCGGGAGCCTGCGCTCACGGAACACGAGAAAAGGCTATTCTCTTTGCTAGCCCAGGGACATCCCGAAGCCGAGATAGCTCTAATCCTAGAAATTCCCGAAGAGCAGGCTCGATCTGAATCCGAAGGCATCAGAAGCTCCCTGCGACGCTTGGGTTTTTCACAGGTGCTCCTTGCTGGCTCGCGCGCAAAGACCTGCTTAAGTTGCTGATCGCGCTGTTGACCCTATGCCTACTATTCCGTAACGGCAGAATTAGTGGCTACAGGGTGTGGCTACCTGACAGTGGGGCGCCACGAACGACGTCTCGCAGAAACCGAGTTCGATTTCTTTCGGCGCTTGGTACTACGGCTCGGCGCTGGGAAGGTTCACATCTTCAGACCTGCCGGCTACCCAGGTCAGGAACACCTTATTTCGCGGCCGTGTCTGCAATCCTGGCGCCCGTGGTGGCTCCGCTGTCACTATCGCTTGACCATTTGCCGGTCAACTTATCTCCATCCAGTTTGAGGTCGACGTCGTAGTAATCGCCGTTATAGGGTGTCTTCATATGCAAGGCCGCGCCATCCACCTTTACTTCTTTCGCCGGTGCGTCAGCGTCGTTACCGCCCACGGTTGCGGTCCAGGTATCGCCCTCGTGCTTCATGGTTAGCGTCCAGGCCACGGTGCTGCCGTCGGGAGTGATCGACGCCATCTTCCATTTTCCGGCCAGGCCCGGCGCATCGGCCGCGTACGCGGCCACCGCATAAACACTCAACATCAAGAAAATAGCCATTAAGAGCGCGGAAGACACAAGCCGGGACGCGCGAGGTGAAGCGTTATCCATGTTTTTTTAACTCCTTTAAATCAACTATTCCGTATTTTACGCCTATTTATTCCAGCAGAGTAGCATGCGGACATGACAACCAAGTTACACGCATGCAAACGTGTGTTTATTCGCTTTTTTACAATTTTTCTCATTCAAACGAAACAAGTGGCTGCTAACTTTGTAAAGTTTGTTTAGTTTTGCCAACGGCATCAGCCTTTGCCTAGATAACTCACAAATATTTGGACCCTTTTTAACTATTTCTCAATAGTGTGGCGTCCAAATTTGACTTACTGGAGATATTACAGACAGATGACTCGTGTAATTGCACTATTTATTTTACTAACTACGCCGCTTGGATTGAATGTCCTTTCCGCTCAGGAATTCAGATCGACATTAACCGGAACGGTCGCCGATCAGTCCGGCGCCATGGTGGGCCATGCCAGTGTCGCGGCTGTTAATCCCGAAACACAGCAATCCTTCCGCTCCGAAACCACGGATTCGGGCACCTACTTTATTCCCTATATTTCACCCGGCACGTACACGGTCACGGTAACCGCCAATGGTTTTAGAACACAGGAACAGAAAAATGTCGTACTGGATGCCAGCACGGAACGCGGGCTCAATTTCGTGCTTGAAATCGGCGGCACCTCCCAAGCGGTGACTGTGTCGGACACACCGCCGCTGCTAGATACGGCCAGTGGCTCCGGCGGCACGGTTCTGACGGGAGAAGAGGTGAACGCGGCGCCGCTGAACGGACGCCAGGTTTATATGTTGCTGGGCACCACGCCCGGTTCGCAGTTCACCGTGACCACCTTCGGCCCTGGGGCCAACTCCGGAACGAGAGGCTGGGACGTCACCAATGCCTACCGGCTGGGCGGCGGTGTGCAAGGTTATCAGCAGTTCACGCTGAATGGCGCGAACATCACGCTGCAGAACAACGGCAAGCAGGGAACATGGGAAATTGCACCCAACGCCGACGCGCTGCAGGAAGCTAACGTCATGACCACCACTTACGATGCTCGTTATGGCCGTACTGGTGGCGGCACCGTGAACATGGTCATTAAATCCGGTACGAACGCCATTCACGGAACGCTCTACGATTACCTCGAAAATGGCGCTTTGAACGCAAATAACTTTGAGAACAACCTCAATAATCAGCCGCGCCAGAATACGCACCAGCAGCAATTCGGGGGCACCATCGGCGCCCCGATTATTAAGAACAAGCTGTTTGTTTTCGGCAGTTATGAAGGCTACCGCGAGGTTATTCCGTTTACGACTCTCACGAACGTTCCCACCGCAAACTTGCGCTCGCTCACTGGGGGCGCCGATTTCAGCGGGAGCGGCTACACGATCTTCGATCCCAGCACCACGGCTTGTTCGGCGCCTGGCGGCAGCCTGGGCAATTGCGCCGGCAACAAATATACCCGCCAGGCTTTTGCCAATAACACGATTCCGGTCAGCCGCATCAGTCCCATCGGTGCGGCGCTATTGAATTACTACCCGGCGCCCAACGCGGGAACGGGGTGGACGAACAATTATATCGCCAACTCGCCCGACAAATATCACTATGATCAGCCAATTACTCGCGTGGATTACGACAGCAGCGATAAGACGCGCTGGAACGCGCTGTTCGCTTTTCAACATGGTGAAGAGCAACGCAACAACAACGGATTCCCCGGAGTGGCCGAAGCGGGCGCAGTGGAGCATTGGCGCCAGAGCCTGACGGCAAGCCTGGACATGACTCACATCTTCACGCCCACGCTGTTGGGCGATTTTAAGCTGTCATTCACGCGCTTCCTCGATATCGAAAACACTGGCAATTTCGGCGCGGCCGTGGATCCCGCAACCATCGGATTGAACATGCCGCAAATTCCCACCACCACGTTGAAAGATCTTCCGGAGCTTACTTTTTCGCAGCTTTATACGCAGGAGATCGCAAATCACGTCGCCAACAACGTGTACAACAGCCTTACAGCGGATTCTGAAATCACCAAGACTTGGCGCAACCACACCTTCCATCTGGGTGGCGAATTCGCCGAGTTTCAATACGCGAACCCGCTGTCAGTTGGAACAGCCGATGGCGCTTTCGAGTTCGGCACGACCAATACGCAATACAACCCCCTCACCAGAAATGCGCTCTCCGGAGTCCTAGACGGCAACCCCTTGGCGGATCTGCTGTTGGGCGACCCACTCAACGGCTCAGTTGCCTGGAACCATACCGAGTTCCAAAGTTATCCGGTGTTTTCGGTGTTCACGCAAGACGATTGGAAGGTTACACCCCGTCTTACTTTGAACATCGGTGTGCGATATGACGTCGAGTTCGGAATCACAGAACGCTATAACCAACTTAATAGCGGCTTGTGTACGGCTTGCGTAAATCCACTTACCAGCCAAATCAACTACACGGCGGCCAACGCTGCGTTGTCGCCCTATAACATATCGCTGGCAAACCCCATCACCGGTGGTCTCCAGTTCGCCGGGGTGAACGGTCAATCGCGCAGTCCCTATAGGACGGATTGGGGCAACATCGGCCCGCGTATCGGCTTTGCTTATTCGTTAAATCCGAAGACCGTCATCCGCGGCGGATGGGGGTTGTTCTACACGGTGGGCGGACAACTTGGGGCCTCAAACGGGTTCAGCATCAACACGCCTTACGTGGCATCCAACAACGGAGGCGTCACGCCGCTGAATTCGTTCGCCAGCGGAAATCCGTTTCCGGGCGGTGCGCAGATGCCTCCAGGCGCATCGCAAGGGCTGCTGACTGCGTTGGGTAGCACGCTCTCATTGGATTCGCCGGATCGCCGCATTCCGCGCGCGCAAATAGTCTCCTTTGGCTTTCAGCGCGAACTGCCGGACTCCTTTGTTTTAGACGCTCACTACTCGGGCAACTTTACCAGCCGCCTGCCGGTAAGCGCCTCGCTGAACGGAACCTTGTCTTTGGCGCAATTACAACAAGGGATCGCGAATCCAAATCTATTCACACAGCAAGTACCCAATCCGTATTACGGTCTTCCCGGCGTTCCGGCCACTTCTACTTTGGGTTCCAACAAAACCATCAACCGCTATTTGCTGCTCTTGCCATTGAGCCAATACGGTGGCAAAGTAACCGATACCAATGACCCGGTCGGCACGGCCGACTACAATGCGTTGGAAGTGAAACTAAGCCGGCGCTTCTACGGGCAAACTCGCGGACTGAACCTGCAGCTCGCTTATACGTACTCGAAGACCATGCAGTCGATGGATTTTGAAAATACCTTTCCGTATCAAGATACGTTGCTCCAGCATGAGATAGCACCCACTGACCGCACTCACGTACTGTCCGTGACGGGTGTTTGGAATCTCCCCGTGGGGAAAGGATCAAAGTATGTAGCTCCGGACGCCAAAGGCGTATTAGGAGCATTGATCAACGATTGGACCTTGAGCTGGGTATTCTCCGACCAGACGGGCTTCCCGGTCGCCCTCAACACTGGTTATAACTACGGCTGCTCACAAAGTTGGACGCCGGCCGGCGGCCCGACGCGCGCGCAGTGGATCTACAACGGCGACGGAAATCCGTCCAGCTGTTGGACAACGGTTCCACAATTCGGCCTGCAGACGCTTCCCCAACAGATCTCCACGCTGCGGCAGCCATCCATCCCGAACCTGGACTTATCGCTACAGAAGAACATCCGTATCACCGAAGGCACAAGGCTTCAGTTCCGCGCCGAAGCCTTCAATCTGGGAAACACGCCGCTGTTCCCCGCGCCGGACACGAATCCAGCCGATAAGCTGTCTATCTCAAACGGCAATCCAACCGGCTTCGGGACCGTCGCGCCTACCCAAACCAACTTCCCGCGAACTCTCCAGTTCTCGCTGAAGTTTCTTTTTTAAGCTCCCGCCAAATCCTTCAAAGGCTCGCGCGCCAAAGCGCGCGGGCTCCAAGTCAAGCGATTCTAGTGAATCACGGGCTTGAGATCAAATGAATCGGATACCGGAATCCACGGGCCGTTCCGTTGGTTATGCGCGAATTGCCGCTTCCGGCCGTACCGCCGTATAGTTTCGGGTGGTAGTGCCGGCAAGCGGAC
>DASXGT010000279.1:0-8997 GCA_036488895.1 Bryobacteraceae bacterium
GAGCGCTCAGCTTAACCGCTCCATCTTCTAGCGCTAGTTATCTTTGCTGCGCGTCGCTGATGCCGGTAGAGTTAGGGCAGGCACTTCAGTTTGATCTTAATGCCGAAAGTTCGCAACAAGTGGCAGGTTTTGGCAATACCGGCATGGGCTCGACCATTTCAGCACTCAATCTTCAATTCCTCGAAGCCGACGGCGTAACAAATGTGCCGATCTTCGAAACTAGCGCGCCTGAGCCTGCGAGTTTGGCGCTGTTCGGAATTGGTTTTTTGATAACAATGGCGGTGGAAGCCCGCTGGTCCACTAAGACTTCAAAAACAAATGGATCTGGCGGCTAACCCGGAGAGACAGCGACGGGCAGTTGAACTTTTTGATCTTGGAGTGTTACGCGAGAAACTGGCCGGCGTTCAGAAATGAAAAACCAGTAATTGAGGATTTTTAAGGTCGATGATTGCCGCCGCAATGCGAGCTCCGGGTCACGGTCGTCCAAGTGTGATCAATGTGGATGGAAATCCGTCCTATCCGAAGGTCATCGCGGAACTGAAGCAGACCGGAGAACTCGGCCGGCAGTGTCGATGTCGGCCAGTACGGTATCTCAATAATGCCGTGGAGTAGGATCACCGAGCGGTCAAACGCCGGGTCAGCGCCATGCAGGGCTTTCGTGCATTTCACTCCGCGCGGAGAACGCTTCAGGGCATCGAAACAGTAAATATGATTCGCAAGGGACAGGTCAAGTGGTTACCAAACGGCGATATCGCCGGGCAAGTGGCATTCATCTCCAGTTTGTTTGGAATCTCGAAGACAGTCTGATCAACGCTCTATCAAGCTGCCTTCACGCTCTAATATTCAGATTTGCAACACTACCGGACATTGTCCTCACTTTATCCAAACGACAATAGACACAATCTAAGTAAGTACTACTAAATGGCGGCCGCGCCTGCGTACTGGTACACAAAAGTGTCAGTAACTTAGCTTTGCCCCTGTCTCCTCCACAGAATTTAAAAGGCTTCTCATTTTTCTATATCCATTACCTTCTATTCCTGCCCTCTGGTGGATCTCTCATATATATATCCATATTGAGTTGCAACTAAGGTAGTCCGGTTAGAGTACGCGCATACTTTGAGCCGCGTTGACGCGGTACACGGGCGTTGTTAGAGTCAGCTTGAGAGCAATATAAATCGAAACGAATGCACGCTGAACATACGTAATATGGGCGGATCTTTCTAGATCTGCTTCATCGGTTCCCCGTCTATTTGTTTCCACCGCACGCTCTCCTTATTGCAATTGCAATAGGCGGATGTGAAAAAAATGGGCGAAGCCTGCCTGCCAACGAAGTGATACGCCGGTCGGCTCTAAGTGTGTCTTCTACAGTTTTCCATTCAGTTTTCTAGGAATTAGCGTAACTGCTAACCGAGCACCGCATCAGGCGGCAATTCACTAACTTCCTTCACGCATATTTCTTCAGTATTTTCCTCATTTTTCAAGTTGACAGGAGCGCCAAAGAGGGCATTTCTCATGAGAATCCATTTTCTATTAACGAAGGACTTTTTCCGCGGAGGCGGAATTGAAACCTATACTCGCGAGGTCGGACGCCGGCTCGCCGCGCGCGGCCACGAAGTGACCGTGTATTCCACCCGTGGAAAGGACAAATGTCTGGACGAATGGGAAGGGATGCGTTTCATCTGGTTGCCGAGCGTAAAGCCATACTGGGCCGAGAAAAGCGCCGGTGCATTAGTAGCGGCCTGGAAGGCTTTGAGAGAATCTCCCGACATTCTTCATTTGCATAGCGTCGTGGCCGGATCGTTGGCCCTATTGTTGCGAGGCAAGGGCGCGCCGTGTGTCGTTCAAATGCATGGCCTCGAATGGCTGCGGAACCGTTGGGGAAACCTTGCCAAGGGTGTGCTGAAGGCGATGGAGCGGACCTCGCTGGCTTCCGCTGACGCAATCACCGCGGTTTCCCGGACTCAGTGTGAATACTTCGCGGAAAATTACAACCTAAATTGCGAGTACATCTCGACTGCGGCGGACATCAAGGAGTTCGCGAGCCCGAAGCTCATTTGCGATATCGGTATCCAGCCTCGGAAGTATGTACTATTTGCAGCGCGCCTGGTGCCTGAAAAGGGAGCACACTATCTGATCGAAGCGTTCCGGCGTCTTTCCACGGAGTATTCACTCATTATTGCCGGCGAAGCGCCTGCCTCCAGTAGATATGGGCAGCAACTACTTGACATGGCGAAAGGGGACGAGAGGATTCGCTTTCTAGGACGAGTGCAAGGCAGATTGCTCGAAGAACTTTTCTCGAACGCCGCATTGTTCGCGCAGCCATCCGAGCTGGAGGGTTTATCTATCGGCCTGCTTGAAGGGATGAGTTATGGCATTCCGTGTTTGGCCAGCGATATCCCGGAGAATCTTGAAGTCGTGGGCAATGCAGGTCTGCTATTCCGCAATAAGGACGTAGACGATCTTGAGCAGCGTTTAGGGTGGGCTCTCTCAAATGCCGGCGCGACGGCTCAACTTGCGGCTAGAGGCCGGCAACGAGTTCAAGAGTTATTTACCTGGGAGCGGGTGGTTGACCAGTTAGAAGCGCTGTACAAGCGGGTCTACGAAGCCCAGCAAAAACCCAAACTCAAAGCCTTATCCAACGCCGAAGGACAAGCTTCTTACTAGCTAAAATCCCATCTTTTTCACGAGGTAACCAGTTATGCTCACAACTTTATTTCTACTGATCACGCTTTCTCTTGTTCTTTCGTTGCTATTTACTCCAACAGTTCGCACTTTGGCACTGCACTGCAATTTAGTCGATCTTCCGGACAATAAACGCAAAGTTCACAAACATCCCGTGCCGCGTGTCGGTGGCGTAGCGGTGGCCGCCGCATATTTTGGATCTCTTCTGATTATTTTGGCGTTCTTGTCCTATCAACAACCAGAGCTTAGTGCGAATTTTTCTGTTTTCAAATCCATTGCTCCAGCCGCCCTGGTTATTTTCTTTATCGGCCTAGCGGACGACATCTTTAATTTAAAACCGTGGCATAAATTTGCGGCCCAGTTTGTGGCCGCGGTAATGGTTGTTTTAGCGGGAGTGCACATTCGCGTCGCCGCCTTTCACGTGCATCCGATTCTGTTAACGGCAGCCACAATCGTCTGGCTGGTGGGCTGTACAAATGCCGTTAACCTGATTGACGGGTTGGATGGTCTGGCCGTGGGTATATCATTATTGGCCACGACGACGGTACTGATTGCCTCGCTGATCAATGGGGACATCGGACTGGCGATAGCCACCGCGCCACTGGCGGGCGCACTCGTGGGATTCCTCTTCTTCAACTTCAATCCGGCATCCATATTTCTTGGTGACAGCGGAAGCCTTTTACTCGGATTCCTCCTGGGCTGTTACAGCCTTTTGTGGGGTGGAACATCCGTCACCGTTTTAGATATAGCGGCGCCATTCATGGTTCTGGCCGTGCCGTTGCTGGATACAACCTTGGCGATAGCCCGCCGGTTCCTTCGCGGGCAGCCGATTTTTAAAGCGGACCGCTCGCACATCCATCATCGCCTGCTTGCCCGTGGTCTAAGCCATCGACGGACTGTTCTTCTTTTATATGTCGCTGCGGGAATTGCGGGCTCGCTTTCGTTGTGCCTGGTCTGGGCACGTGACCACTGGCAGAGTGTGGTGCTCGCCACCTTCGCCTGTCAAGTGATAGTCGGCATTTGGCAACTCGGCTATTCCGAATTTGATGCGTTGCGCCGCGTGATATTCCGTGGAGGCCTACGGCGGGAGATTATGGCGGATCTAGCCGTGCAAACATTCAAAGAAAAGCTGGAAGCCGCCGCAACGTCCGGCGAATGCTGGGTGGTGATTCAAAGCGGTTGCCAGGAATTCGGCTTACACGCGAACCGGATGCAACTTGCCGGCCATATCTTCGGATCTTCCGGCGATAGCGGCCCGCGGGCCATGCGCATACCGGTTTCCGAAATGGATTGGATTGAGCTATCTCATGATTTGGCGCCCGCTGGTTACCCGGCAGCGATAGTACCTTTAGCCAATACGATGCGGCAAGTGTTGACCGATAAGAGTATCCATGGAGCCGAGATCGAGCCGCAAAGCGCATATTTTTCCACTGCTCTGTTTGAGACAGCCGCTTCAACCGCAAGCTGAACGTCCCTATAGACAAGCAACTACTACGCCAAATCGCGGACGTAGTAAGGACGAAATTAAAGGCGTATGACCGCTCAAACCAACCCACTCGAAGCAGGACTGTCCGGAGAGCAACCGCTGCTTGACCTACCGTTAGATCACCGCCGTGTTCTCGGCCGGCCGGCCGAGCATTCCAGTGCGTTGCCGTTTACGATCGCTCCAACTTCGGCCCGGAAGCTTGTCTCGTTGGCCGAACAAGAGCGTGTCTCCTTGTCGTCGGTGTATCTGGCCGCCTATGCCATCCTGCTCGGCCGTTATGCCAATACGCAGGAGTTGAACATCGGCTCATCCTTGCTTGACGGCCGCAGCCCGCACTTCTCCGATGCGCCGCGCGTAAACATTGTTCATGCGGATTGTGCGCCGAACTTGGGCTTTCTAGAGTTTCTACAGATGGTCGCTGCAAGCGCGGAGTCCGATAAGCGACGCTCCCTGCAGGAGGCCGCACAAACCGGCCGCGTGTCCTGCCACTCCGGTTTTAGTTGGCGGAACACGCAAGCTGCCTCCGGCGCTGTATTGCAGATGAGGGCGACGCCGATGATACATCAAGGAGCCGATCTCTCACTCCGGGGTTGTTCTTACAGCGACGGGATCGAACTGGCGTTCCTTTACCGTTCTGATCTATTTAAACCGGAAACGATTGGGCGCATGTCCGGTCATTTAGCGCGTTTGCTCGAGGAGATCGCAAATAAACCAGCATGCTCCCTAAGCGAATTCGACATGCTGCCGCTGGATGAACGTGCGCTGATATTGGGTTTATATGCGGGGAGCCGCGCGGAGTTCCCACAAGCGTGCCTGCATGAGTTGTTTTCCGAGCAAGCGGCGTTGCGTCCGGACGCCGAAGCCTTGGTGTTCGGCGGCGAGCGGCTGACATACCGCCAGTTGGACGAGCGCTCGAACCAGATCGCGCAATTTTTAATAGGGGAGGGGATCTGCCCGGAGGATCGAGTCGGCATCTTTATGGACCGCTCGGCCGACATGATCGTGTCGATGCTGGGAATTCTAAAGGCCGGAGGCGCGTATGTGCCTATCGATCCGGACTACCCGGCGGAGCGGCTGAGATTTATCGCCGAAGACACGGCCGTACGTTGGGTTCTGACTCAGCTTTGCGTGAACACAATTCTTCCGGCTGCCGCGCCGTCTATCTGTGTGGACGCCGTGGATTCACCCATTCGCAAATGCAGCCGTGAACCTGTGATGAACCGCTCTACTCCGGAATCAATTGCGGTGGTGATCTACACTTCCGGATCCACCGGGGAACCCAAAGCAGCCTGTATTCCACATCGCGCGGCCGTGCGCACGGTCCGGAACACGAACTATATTCAGGTGATGCCAGAGGACCGTGTTGCACAAGCCGGAAGTCCTTCCTTCGACGCCGCGATTACGGAGATCTGGCTGGCGCTTGTCAACGGCGCAACCCTTGTTGGCGTACCGCGCGACACTCTGCTTGGGCCGGCGGCGCTAACGCGGCTCCTGCGCGCCGAACACATCAGCATTCTCGTTTTGAACACGTCGTACGTGCATCAGATTGCCCGCGATACACCTGAAGTTCTGAAGAGCGTCCGAAAGGTCCTTTTCGGCGGTGAAGCAGCCGAGCCGGGGCCTTTACGGGAGCTCTTGAAACACGTGGGACCAAGCGTTCTGATCAATGGCTACGGGCCCGCGGAAGGGTGCGTGATTACTACCTACCACGAAATTACTTATATTCCGGAAGACGCCACTACCGTTCCCATCGGCCGTCCGGTCAGCAACGCTCAAGTGTATCTGCTAGATCAATACCAACGGCTGGCGCCTATTGGCGTGCAGGGCGAAATCTACATTGGGGGCGAAGGAGTCGCGCGCGGCTATCTGAATAGGCCTGAACTGACCGCGCAACGCTTTGTGCCGGACACCTTCGGTGAAAAACCCGGTGGATTTCTCTATCGCACCGGCGACCTCGCGCGCATGCGTGGAAACGGTGAGCTCGAATTTCGCGGACGCTCGGACGAACAAGTCAAAATTCGCGGCCACAGGATTGAGCTGGCGGAAGTTCGACAGGCGCTTACCGCTCACCCGGAAGTGAAGCAGGTTTTCCTGCTGGTGCGCGAGGACCAACCGGGCGACAAACGCTTAACCGCATACGTTACGTTGCGGCGTCCGTTGCCGGCGGCGCAAGATTCGCTTCGGCGGCATGCGAAAGATAAACTGCCGCCCCACATGCTACCGGCCGCATACGTCGTTATGGATTCGATTCCGCTAAATACGAACGGGAAAATCGACCGGCAAGCCTTGCCTACGCCGGGCGACCGGCCGGATCTTTCGCATGGGTATCAGGCGCCTCAAAGCGACCTCGAACGCAAACTGACGCGAATTTGGCAGGAACTCCTCAAATTGGATCAAATAGGAGTAAACGATGACTTTTTTGATCTGGGGGGCCACTCGCTGTTAGCAGCACGCTTGATCGCGCGGATTGAAAAGGAAACCGGTGACAACATACCGGTCGCCACGTTGTTTGAGGCCCCAACCATCGCGCAGCTCGGCATCCGGTTGAGCCAGCACACGTATGCGAGCGCCTGGTCTCCTCTTGTGCGGCTAAGCGCTGCGGAAAATGATACAATAATCCCCCCTTTTTTCTGCGTACATTCGCTGGGAGCTAACCTAGTCAGCTACCGTAAGATTGCCGCGTTGATGCGGCGCGATCGTACGGTCTATGGCTTGCAACCGCACGGTCTGGATGGCCGCCAAGAGCCGCTCGAAAGTATCGAAGCAATGGCGTCAGCCTACATCGAAGAGATTCGTAAAAAACAGCCTCACGGACCCTACTATGTGGGCGGGGTCTGTATTGGCGGCGTGCTTGCCTACGAGATAGCACAGCAGTTGCGTGCGGCGGATGAGGATGTTGCGTTAGTTGTCTTGATCGACTCCTTCTTGCCTGGCCAGCTGCAGTACCTGCAATCGCGGCCTAGTCTGACCGAGTATCTCGACTGGCATCTAGGCGAGATGTTGGTGTTGCCCCCCCTCGCCCGCTTCAAGTATCTTGCTGTCTGGCTCGGCAACGGTGGAATTCGTCTCCGGCATGCATTAGGGTGGACCGAATACAGTGCGCTTGCACGAGCTACAAAAAAGGTGGCGGAAGCGCACCGCCGCGCCATGCTTACCTACAAACCGAATCCTTACGACGGAAAAATGGTCCAACTCATGTGTGGTGAAGCGTCACACCGCGCTTATGAAGATCGCCGGTTGGCCTGGAGTTCGTTGGCGCCAGAAGGCTTTGAGGTGCGAATTGTTCCCGGTAATCATCTAACCATGGTGGAAGATCCGCACGTCCGGGTGTTGGCTCAAGAACTACAAAGCTGTCTCGATCGCGCAAGTAGCGCCGGCTCCAGCGTCCACAGCGTTGTAAAGGCGTCAGTCTCTCGGGATATGCTGGGAAGCCGCGCGAATATTCAGGATATTAAAGCACGCCGGGCAGGTCAGCTCGCCTACCGGTTCAGTCGTCCACTTGTTAGCCGGCAATTCTCAGATAGAGCTGCAAGCCGTGTCCGTTAGTAAACGCTAATCGCTCTACTTCTTCTCAATTTAACACCGGCGTTTCACACAATTCGATAGGTGCGCGGAGGCGCACCTATCCGTCCGTACAACAAAGACTCCCTTCAAAATCTCACCATCTCATGTTGGGCGTGTGTTCGCTCACGCCGTATCGTGCTGCGGAATAATTCAGGGCTACATATATTTAACTTCAAAGGGTACCTATGAACACCAGAACAATACTTATGCGCAGGCTAAGCCTGCTGGTTATTGCACTATTACTTAGTGCAAGCTATATGACAGCCTCACCGCCCGTGGTGATGAAGCTGTTGATCATTGCATGGGACAGCAATGACATCAGCTATCAGGCCCTAACACGAGACTTGGGACAAATCGGTTTACCGTATCAGGCTATATTCGTTAATAATCTGACTCCCGATGGATCAGGAAACCGCTTGTCCGGAGTAACTTTGACGGATTCCAGTAGCGGCCGTGGACTTTATCAGGGAATCATCCAAACAGACAGCAGTTTCAGTGTCTGCACAACCACGTGCACGAACCTGCTCTCAGCTGCGGACGTCACAAAGCTTGACAACTACGCTATACAATACAGCGTCCGGATGGTGTGTTATTACGGTTGGCCGGAAGCGGCATGGGGCTTGCAACCAGGCGATTCCGGCGCAAGCTATACGGCGACCAATCCCTTAAACGTGACGCTGACAGCAGCAGGCACCGCCGTTTTTCCCTACCTTGTGCCCACCGCTTCGATTCCAGTCTTCGGTCAGGGCGGGGGGGTTTGGGCCTACAAGGCACTCCCCATAGCCGCCGCGAACGAGACCACCACGCCTCTTCTGGCGGCGGGATCTTATACTGTCGGCGTAACCCATACAACGGCGGACGGACGGGAGACTATGGCGCTCGCCATGGATAACTATCCAGGCTATCTTCACTCAACGGCGTTTAGCTACGGCGTCATCAATTGGGTAACTAAGGGAGTTTTCCTGGGCAACCGCCGAGTCTATCTGAATCCACAGGTCGACGATATTCTAAACGGCAATCTATTGTATGCGCCAACTCTCCCGCAATGCCCGAACGGAGCCGATCCCACTTGTCCGAGGGTTTTTACTACGGGAGATGATCTTATAGCGCTGGCCAACTGGCAAACGAACCTTCGGACAACGAAGCCGATATTTTCAACTTTCCATACCACATTTGCTGTCAATGGTATTGGAACCACCTGGTTTCCTCCCACCGATCCGGTTTTTACAGAGATTGCCGCGTTGAACTCGCAATTCACCTGGGTC
>DASXGT010000032.1:0-40319 GCA_036488895.1 Bryobacteraceae bacterium
CTGAGATCATACGTCCTCGAACCCTGATGCCGGTGACTGAAATCGGCCTCCACATGCGGCCCGAGCCCAACCATGTTTATGTGCTCCCCCCAAATGCGGTCTTGACCATCCAGCGAGGCTTTTTGGAACTGGCGCCCCGCATGGAGCGGTTCGTCATGACGATTGACGGGTTCTTTCGATCTCTGGCTGCCGATCAGAAGAACCGTGCTATTGGCATCGTGTTGTCGGGAATGGATTCGGATGGGGCGCTGGGATTAAAAGCGATTAAAGGCGAGGGCGGAATTTCGATCGTCCAAGCTCCGGAGTCTGCCCGTTTCCCCGACATGCCTGTTAACAGCATTGAGGCGGATCATGTCGATCTGGTAGCGCCTCCCGCCGAGATCGCACGGGAGCTGGCGCGCCTCGGTTCACAATTCTTACGCCCAGAGTTGCAGTCACTCGAAGACGGGCAGGCGATCGGGGGACAGGAGCAGCAACTGACCCGCATTTTGAATTTGCTTGCGGGAGTATCCACTATCGATTTCCGCGGCTACAAGCCCGCCACGCTGCGGCGCCGCATCGCCCGGCGCATGCTAATCAAGCATCTGGAAACATTGCAGGAATATCTGCGCTATCTGCAACTCCACAGCGAAGAATTGCGCGCATTGCACGAAGATGTGCTGATCGGCGTCACTCGATTCTTCCGCGATCCTGAAGCTTTCGACCTTTTAAAATCCGCGATCTTTCCACGCGTCTTCGAAAATCTCGAGCCGGGCCAGCAAGTGCGAATTTGGTCCGCCGGCTGTTCTACCGGTGAAGAGGCCTATTCCATAGCGATTTCTCTTTTGGAATACCTGAGCGGGGAGCCAATCGAACCGCCTATTCAAATTTTCGGAACGGATGCCAGTGAGGATTCCGTCCAAAAAGCCCGGCTGGGCATTTTTCCCGAAAGCTTGGCCGCTGAAATTTCTCCCGACCGGCTGCGCCGGTTCTTCTTGAAAACTGAGAAGGGTTACCAAGTGGCGAAGCGGGTTCGCGATCTTTGCATCTTTGCGCGCCAAAACTTATGTCATGATCCGCCTTTCGGCCATATCGATCTGGTCAGCTGCCGGAACGTCCTGATCTATATGGGGCAGGATCTGCAAAGGCGCATTATCCCGACCTTTCATTACGCCCTTCGGCCCGACGGATTTTTGCTTCTGGGCAGTTCAGAAACGATCCACACTCATTCCAGCTTATTCGCGTTGTTAGACCGCAAGCACAAGTTTTACCGGAAACTTCCGTCTCCCACTTTTCTTTCCCTCGACGTACGGCGGCATTTTGCCGCGCCGGGCGATACCCCAAACGATGAACAGAACAGAACGGATTCCTGGACCGATTTGGATCTTCAGCGCGCGGCCGATCGAGTCGTGCTCGCCCGTTACGGGCCGCCGGGTGTCATTGTCAACGAGAACTTAGAAATCCTTCAATCCCGCGGGCATACCAGTACGTTTTTAGAAATGGCGCAGGGAGCCACCAGCCTGCATTTGTTGCGCATGCTCCGGGAGCGTATTTCCGCCCAGGTACACGACGCGGTAAAGCGGGCGATTGCTCAGGATACGCCTGTTCAATTGCCGCGTTTGGCCGTGTCCGGGAACGACGGCGCCAAAACCGTCTCGCTGGAAGTGTTGCCGATGCATACCGCCGGTTCCCATCCGCGTTGCTTTCTGGTGCTCTTCCCTCCGGTCAGAAATCCATTTGAAAACGATGACCTTTTAGCGGACGAAATCGCTGCTCCTTTGGATAAAGAGCACCCCGGCGCGCAAGCGGACGACGATCTGAAGGTCACCAAGTTGTACTTGCGATCACTGATTGAAGAGCGGGACACCAGAAACCAGGAGCTTGTTTCCGCCAACGAAGAAATTCAATCCGCCAATGAGGAATTACAGAGCGCAAACGAAGAGCTGGAAACAACCAAAGAGGAATTACAAAGTTCGAACGAAGAACTGCAAACCGTAAATGAAGAGCTACAACAGCGCAATAACATTCTCGCGCAAACCAGTAACGACCTGACTAACTTATTGAATAGCGTCAATCTGCCGTTGTTGATGCTCAACAACGATCTGCAGATCCGGCAATTTACGCCGCTCACGCAGCGGCTGATGAATATTCGAGCGTCAGATATAGGCCGGCCCATTAATGAAATCCGCCTCAACCTGAGCGTGGAGAACTTGGAGCCGATTCTGCTGGACGTACTTGATAGCCTGGGAACCCGTGAACTGGAGGTTCAGGATCGCGAGGGCCATTGGCGCTTACTGCGGGTTCGCCCGTACCGGACGGCGGACAACAAAATTGAAGGCGTCGTGCTTGTGCTGCTCGATATCGATGAGCTTCGCCGTAGCCAGCAGGAACTGCGCGAGGCTCGCGACTACGCTCGAAGCGTTATTGAATCTATTAAGACGCCAACCGTGGTTCTCAATATGGATTTGAAAATCCGGACTGTCAATGGGGCTTTTCGAAAGTTGGCTAATCTTCCAGAGGGTGACGCGGAAGGCCGTTCTTTCCCGGATCTGGCCGTTTTGCTATGGAGCATGGACGAGGTTCGGGAACGCTTGTCCGACCTGGTCCGTAGCCGCGCTGAGATCGATAACTTAGATTTTGAGCATGAATTCGAACACGGATCCGAGAAGCGCTTTCTGCGTATTTGGGCGCGCGCGTTGTTTACAGACGGAGAACAGATTATCCTGCTCACATTCGAAGATATAACCGCGCAAAAAATCACCGAGCACTTACAGGAACGTTTAAACCAGGAGCTGGAATTGCAAGTTCACTCCACGGCAGAAACGCTCGGGCGTACGCAATCGGAGTTGCGCGCGCTTGCAGGTAAGCTGTTTACCTCGCAAGAGGAAGAGCGGCGGAGGGTGGCGCGCGAGTTGCATGACGATATCTCGCAACGGCTCGCTCATCTGCAAATAGGGATTGAGCAGATCCAACTGCACCCGTCCAAAAACCCGGACGAACTAAGCGGGAAAATGGAGCAATTGCGCCAAGCAGCTTCGCATTTGTCTGAGAATGTCCGCGATATCTCGCACCGTCTTCATCCGTCTATTCTGGAAGACCTGGGTTTAGCGGAGGCGATCAAATCTCTGCTTGAGGAATTCCGGCGGCAGGAAGGTATGCTCACGACGTTCCGGCGTCATCATGTTCCGGCATCCATTCCGTACGAAACGGCCGGCGTCCTTTATCGCATCACGCAAGAGGCGTTGCGCAATGTGGCGAAGCACGCGGGAAAAACGCATGTGAAGATAACGCTTGACGGTGTTAGCTCCGGTCTTCGCCTCAAAATTAAAGATTTCGGAGAAGGATTTGATATGCACGAAAGAGGCGGCGGATTGGGCCTGATCAGCATGGCGGAGCGCGCCCACCTGGTACAGGGTTCGTTCGCCGTGGAATCGGCGCTCGGCGCCGGCACAACCATTACCGTTGAAGCGCCTTTGCCGCCTGAACTGAAAGCGTAATGCCACGCCATCGATTGATATTGGGGACGATCATAGTTTAATCATCGAAGGACTTCGTAGCGTATTATCCGTGGAGTTCGACGTAATTGGAGTTGCTAGCGACGGGCGCGAGTTAGTGCGGCAGGTGGAACGGTTGAAACCGGATGCGGTCTTGTTAGATATCTCCATGCCTCTCCTAAACGGCGTTGAGGCGGCGCGCCAGATCAAAAAATCGCCCCCAAAATCAAGCTTCTCTTTGTCACGCAGAGACCGGACCGGGAGTATGTGCAAATGGCGTTGCGGATGGGAGCGTCCGGCTATGTTCTCAAACAAGCTGCCGCAAGCGAAGTTGTGGGCGCGCTCCGCGAAGTATTTGCGGGCCGCTTTTACGTATCTCCACTAGTGCGCCAGGGCATTCCCGAAGCGTTCGTAAACCCGGCTCAAAATCCGAGGGAGCTTTTTGGCACGGCCTTAACACCCCGGCAGCGGCAAGTATTGCAATTGGTTGCGGAAGATAAATCCACCAAGGAAACCGCCGCCATTCTGCATATTTCAGTCAAGACTGTGGATTTTCACAAAGCGAGAATTATGGAAGAAGTGGGACTGCGCACCACGGCGGAGTTAACTCGCTATGCGATAGAGCATGGAATCGTGGGTGATTGAATGCCCAGAGTTCGTCACAAAAGAGAGCCCGATTTCCGGAAAAATCGGGTCAAGACAAACTGTGTGGATCAGTAGGCCTTTTCTAAGGCCCTAAATGAGCCTGTAGCCAACATTGAAACTTATGGGAACTATCCAAATGCCCAGGTTCCGGGCTGCTTGAAATACGAGCGCGAACACCGCTCTTACGTTACGGCTCTGTAATTTCCCGAGCCGCGGACTCGGCATTTTCTATCCGGTTTTTCAAGACAGCCGCCAAGCTGCTGGCGCGCGCGGAGCCCATTCCCGTGAGGTGGCCTCCCGGAAAATCGACAACTTCAATGCCCGCCTGGACTAAGCTACTCCAACCCATAAGCGGGTCGGGCCCAAATTCCCAAGCTTCATCATGAAAGCGCAGCAGCAGCGCCGCTCCCGAATAGGGCTGCGGGCGATAGGAATTCTCAGCCAGCAGAAGCGCCTGCTCTAGCGTGAGGTTGCTGACCGCCGATGCCGGCGTTTTCGCCAAGCTTCGCATGCGCCACAAAAGCCAGAGATAGCGCACGCGCTTGGTCACGAATTGCCTGGGGCCTTCCTTCAACTCGTCGCCAAGTTTGAAAACGATTTTGCACACCTTGCGGATAGCGATTTTCGCGCGGCGCGCGGATTTTGATAGAGCCGGCCCGGCAGCTTTGATATCTCCGTCGATAAGCGCGAGCAATCCCACCTTGTGCCCAGCGTGCGTAAGCTGGCGAGCCATCTCAAAAGCCAACAAACTGCCGCTGGAAAACCCGGCCAAATGAAACGGGCCAGTCGTTTGCTGCTCCAGAATCTCCTTCACATATTCCGCGGCAAGAGATTCCAGGCAACAAGGTTCGGAACGATCCGCCAATCCGGCGGGCGCTTGGACTCCAATGACGGGGCGATCGGGCTCAAAACATTCCGCTAGCGTGCGGTAAATCAGAATGTCGCCGAAAAGGTGATGGATGAAATAGATCGGCGGAAGCGATCCGTTGGTTTGCATCGGCACCAGGCATCCGCCGGGCGCAAGCCTGATCTTCCGGATACGATCCGCTAACATGCGCGGGGTTGGCGCTTCCACCAGCAAGCTGACAGGTAGCTTCAACTCTAGTCTGCTGCCAATTTCGGCAAACATGCGCGCGGCCAAAAGCGAATGCCCGCCGGTTTCAAAAAAATTGTCGTCAATGCCCAGGTGTGGAACATTCAATGCTGCTTGCCAGCAGTTGAATACGGTTAACTCCAATTCGTCCGTGGGAATACCGGATAGAACCGCGGTGAGCAATGGCTTCACAGCGTGCGGACCGGGCAGGGCTTTCCGGTCCACTTTGCCGTTCGGCGTCAACTCAAACGCTTCCATCGCTATGAAAGCGGAGGGAACCATGTACCCAGGTAAACCGCGTTGAGCATACTCGCGCAACCCGGCGTCATCCACGGCGCCGGCATTTCGAAGAACAACATAGGCAACCAGACGTTGATCGCCTTCGCCCATGTCGACCACTTTGACCACCGCTTTTCGGATGCCGGGATGGCTATCCAACAGCGATTCGATTTCTTCCAATTCAATGCGGTAGCCGCGTAATTTTACTTGATTGTCCGCTCGACCCAACAGTTCGATTTGTCCATCGCGCCAGAATCGGGCAAGATCGCCGGTTCGATACAGGACGCCAGTCTCGCCGTTAAATAAATCGGGGATGAATTTTTGGGCCGTCAGCTCCGCGCGATTCAGATACCCGCGAGCAACACCAATCCCTCCCAAGTAAAGTTCACCTACCGCGCCGATGGGGACACGTTTGCGGTTCTCGTCCAGCACATAGGTGGTGTAATTTGCCAGAGGCCAGCCGACGGTAATCTTGGTATCTTCTTTTCCGATCTGGCGGCCCGTGGCATAGATGGTGGCTTCCGTGGGGCCATACAGGTTCCAAAGCGCGGCGCCGCGTTCGAGCAGGCGCTGCGCCAGTGTACGATCTAGAGGCTCGCCGGCAGTGAGCATTTTCAGTCCGGGTTGCCCCTGCCAACCGGCTTCCACCAGAATCCGCCAGCCAGATGGAGTTGCCTGTAACAGCGTCGCGCCGCTGGTTCTGATCGCCTCCGCCAACAACTCCCCGGAAACCGCAGTCGAGCGCGGGGCGACTACCAAATGAGCTCCCGATACCAGCGGGGCGAAAATTTCAAACACCGATATATCGAAGGAAATGGTGCTGGTAGCGAGGAAGACATCCGCCTTTTCTAGCGGCAGGCAGGGAATGACTCCATGCAGCAAGTTAGTCAGCGCGCGATGGGTGATCTGCACTCCCTTGGGCTTGCCAGTGGATCCGGAAGTATAGAGGACATAAGCTAAATCATCCAAAGATGCTTCCGGAAGGGTAAGAACGGAAGGCGCGGCCTCTAAATCCGGCTGTATTTCCCAGGAATCGAGGAACAGAATATGAGGCGCGGTAAACGAGAATTTTTCTTGCAGATGAGACTGGGTAATGACGGCCAAAGGGCAGGCATCTTCCTGCATGAAGGCGATTCGATCGGGCGGAAACGCTGGGTCCAGCGGAAGATAGGCTGCTCCGGCTCTTAACACAGCGAGCATGGCGGCCACCATCTCACTGCCGCGGTCCATGCAGATCCCGATCAGGGCGCCGGGCCCGGCTCCGGCGGCCCTTAAGCGTGCCGCCAAATGACTGGTTAACGCGGACAACTCGCTATAAGTGGCGCTTTTGCCCTCGAATGTAATTGCGGAATCGTCAGGGGCTTCTTCTACCCGCTGTTGAAACAATTGATCAACACGAAGATGCGGATAATAGCGATCGGTCCGGTTCCAAGTATCGAGTATTCGTGTCCCCCGGTCAGCACTCGCGTCTAACTGACCCGTCGACACGTCCAGGCCAGACGGAGATTCGTCCGTGCGTTCCGAAGTCGAACTGCTTTGTCCCAATATCCCCTCCTCATCACACGCGCGGCACTACCCAAGTTAGAATTACGACTGCCGAGCCTTCCTCCGATGTTCCTAGAGTGTAATTGGAAGCACGCTCCGTTGCAATAGGTTAGCGTCCTAAACTAGTACTTTGAGTGTGTCTACTATGACAAGGTTAAACATTGTTTAACGAAGGGCCTAGAAAAACAACGGTATTCTCTTTGATGTGACCCTGGCCTGGACCGAAATAGCGTTACGGCTGGTAACGGCCACTCTGCTAGCCAGCCTTGTGGGCCTGGACCGCGAACGCCGGGAGAGTTCGGCGGGGCTGCGCACGCACGCGTTGGTAGGGATGTCGGCCTGCCTATTGATGATCGCCTCGGCATTTGGCTTTGCGGATATTTTGGGTACTCCCCACGTTACCTTGGATCCCTCTCGTATTGCCGCGCAGATCGTCAGCGGCGTCGGTTTCCTGGGCGCTGGCGCTATCATTGCGCGCGGCAGCCTGGTGCGTGGGTTAACCACGGCGGCAAGTGTCTGGACCGTCGCCGCCGTCGGACTTACCGTGGGCGGCGGACTGTATACCGCGGCTTTCATCGCTACTGGAATTTCGCTCATTCTGCTGGCGGTCCTGCGTCCGCTAGAGCGGCGGCTTGACCGCCATTGGCGCAAACAGGGGGTTACCGCTGTCTACGATCCAAAGACAGTTCCAATGGATGAGCTTTTGACCGCTCTTCGCAATGCAAACCTGCACGTTCTTGAACTCAAAATAGATAAGACCGTGGATGGCGGCAGTAACCAGATCGAAATTACTCTTGAAGAGCGTGGAGAGACGGCGCTGCATGGCGCGCTGCATGTCTTGACGGGTATCTCCGGGGTGCAGAGTGTAACCACCGGATAACTTTGTTACAGTCAACATGGCTAACGGAGGCACCCTTGTTAAATAACAAGCTGACTGTTGCGTTTCTGAGCTTTACTCTACTGTTGTCCGGTCAAACTATGTCAACCGGCCCCCAAAAGCGGCTTCCCGACCGCTCCATGGGGCAGCTGCTTTTGCGGCTGGAGAACTATGTTCAAAAGAGCATGGATAAGACCGGCGTGCCCGGGGCAGCAGTGGCCGTGGTCTACCAGGACCAGGTTGTTTATTTAAAGGGTTTCGGCGTTCGCAAGGACGGTAGCCGCGCGCCCGTGGATGAGAATACGGTGTTCCAGCTTGCTTCCCTATCGAAGCCGATCGCTTCCACCGTGGTCGCGTCGCTGGTGGGTACGCATGCGGTCCAGTGGGATGACAGGATTGCCGACTTGGACCCGGAATTTGCGCTTTCCAGCCGTACGGTCACCGAGCAGCTTACCATTCGGGATTTGCTTTCGCATCGCAGCGGGTTGCCCACATTATCGGGCGATATTCTGGAGGATCTCAGCTTTACGCGGCCGACGGTTCTTCACCAAATGCGTTTGCTGCCGCTGCCCGGCACCTTCCGGACGACCTATAAGTACAGCAATTTCGGATATACCGAAGGTTGCATCGCGGCCGCGAAGGCGGCTGAACGGAAATGGGAAGACCTGGCGGAAGAACGCCTTTTCAAGCCGCTGGAGATGAAATCGACCAGCTATCGCTATTCCGATTACAAGAGCGCGAAAAATAAAGCGACGATTCATGTGCTGATAGACGGCAAAGCCGTGACGCGGTACCAACGCGACCCGGATGCTGAAGCTCCGGCGGGAGCTGCCTCATCCACGGCGAAAGATCTGGCGCAATGGCTGCGCTTGCAATTGGCGGAAGGGATGTGGAACGGCGAGCAAGTTGTGGACCCGGCCGCGCTGCGGGAAACGCATACTCCGCAAATTGTTACGGGGATCGATCACAATACGGGCGGAAATAGTTATTACGGGTTGGGCTGGAATGTGAATTTCACCAGTGATAAGAAAAGGATTCTTAGCCATAGCGGCGCCTTCTTTTTGGGTGCGGCGACGGCCGTCCGGCTCTTGCCTTCCGATCAGCTGGGCATCGTGGTGATTACGAATGCGCTGCCCACGGGCTTAGCGGAAGCGGTGACGAGCACGTTCTTTGATTGGTTTCAATATGGCGAGGCCAGGCAGGATTGGCTCACGCTGTATAACGGCCTATTTCGCGAGATGATCGAAAGCGGGAACAACGATAGCACCGATTATTCGAAGCTGTCCCCGCCCACTTCACCGAGCCCGAGCGCGCCGCTTTCCGCGTTGGCCGGAAAATATCACAACGATTATTACGGCGAAATCGAGTTTACGAAAGTAGGCGAGACGCTGTGGATGCGCTTACCCGCGAACGGCGCGCTCTTTACGCTTGCGCATTGGGATCAAGATAAATTCACTTACCGGTTTGAGGCGGAAAGCGGAATTGGCACGCGCGGCGTGGTGTTTAGCCCGGGCGGCGCACCCCACGTGCTGATTGAGAATTTGGCGTTAGAAGGCGATGGCGTGTTTTTACGGGAACACTAACAGGGCGGCATTATTAACCGCGTATACCCCAGCGCAAGAGTTCCGGTAAATTCGGCGCCTTCCCTTGCAGCAGAATGGCGACGCGGAAAATGCGTGACGCCGTCCACGAAATCACAACCGTCGCCGCGGCAATGCCGGCGAGCCCTACCCAGGGCTGCCATGCCGCGACGCCGCCCGGCGTGGCTTGGCGCAGCAACATCAGAAACGGCGTAAAAAGCGGAAAAAAAGATGCCGCCGTGGCGAGCGGCCCGTTCGGCTGCCGCAATACAGGCATCACCAGAAACATGGGTATTAAGACGGGCGCCATCAGTATCAACGCCAGGCTCTGCGCGTCCTGCGCGCTGCCGCACGCCGCGCCTAATGCGGTGGCGATGGCCGAAAGCATGGTGATCTCCGCGATGACATACACGAAGAACCAGGGAATCAGCGGCAGCGGCGCAAGCCCGAACAGGGCCAGTACGCGCAGCAGAAAAAGAGCGGCGACGACATAGAGCATCGAACTGGTGAGAGCGCGCCCGATTGCGGCGAGGATCTTGCCCGCCACGAGCTCGAACGGAGTAGCGGATGCCAGGAGCATTTCGAAGACGCGCTGCACTTTATCTTCGGCAATCATGGTCAACATCGGACCGGACGTGGTCAGTACGATCATCAGCATCAGGAGCACCATCGCATACGGGACCCAGAAGCCCTCGGCACCCGATCTTTTTTCCGCTTCCTGAATTTTACCGGTCTTTTCGTCCAGGGAGACCAGACGCATGCTCTCGACGGGAACCGTATCGAGCACTTCGCTGAAGTGACTGGGATCTATTCCGAGCCGCGCCAGGCGGACACGGCGCAGGCCATCGTTCAAGGGTCCACTGATCCATCGGTGTGCTACGTCCAAGCCGCCTTCATTCGAATACCAGGCGATGCTTTTGGAATTCGCTTGAATCTCCACAAAGGCGAATAGTTCTTTGCGGCGTACGCGATCGGACAATTGGAGGCGTTGGGCGTCGGGATGAATGGTATCCGGCGTAGGCGTTTCGAATTCGTAGCGCGGCATCACTTGAACGCCCGTGGTCTTGTCAAAAAGATCATGGGCATTCTGCGTTCGCACCGCTTCTACTACGGCCGCCGCTGCGACGCCGCTTTGGTCCACAATGGCAATGCGCCTGGCCTTGACATCAGGCTTGCGATTCATGACGGCCGTGATGAGGAAGCCGCCGCCAAACAGGATCGGCAGCACGAGCAAGCTGATTAGAAAGGCTTTGGTGCGGATCGCGGCCAGGTAATCGCGCTGCGCGATGAGCAGAATTTTGCGTAATTCAGGTTTAGGCAACGGCTGCCTCCGGATCGGCGATTCGAATAAAAATGTCGTGGAGCGACGGCTTCGCGATGGAGAAGCTGGTGACGCGAGTGCGCGAGACAAGCGTGCGCAGAAGATCTTGCGGATCGCAATCGCGCGCGATGCGAAGTTCCTGTACTTGGCCGAAATCGCGAATTTGTTCCACGCCCTGGAGGCCTATGAGATGGGCGGCGGCATTCTCGGCACAGAGGCGGATCGTGTCGTTTCCGTATTGATCTTGAATAGCGCCGAGCGTGCCGTCCAGCACTTTGTTGCCCCGGAAGATCATCAAGATGCGGTCACACATATTTTCGGCGACGTTCATATCATGCGTGCTGAGAACGACGGTGGTTCCATTGCGTCGAAGCTCCAGAATGGCCGCCCGGATGGATTCCGTGCTCACGGGATCAAGCCCGCTGAATGGCTCATCCAGGATTACCATCTTCGGCTCCGGAATCACGGCGGCAATGAATTGCACTTTCTGTGACATGCCTTTGCTGAGTGTTTCGACTGGATTGGAAGCGCACGGCGCGAGATCCAGCTTTTTGAGCCAGGCATCCACTTGAGCCGCGGCGTTACGGCCTCCGCGCAGCTTCGCGTGGAATTCCAAGAGTGAGCGGACCTTCATTTTTTTATAAAGGCCGCGCTCTTCCGGCAGATAGCCGATGAGCCCCGCGCGGTCCGTAGACACGTCCTTTCCGAAGACGTGAATGGTTCCACGGTCCGGATGGAAAATGCCCGCGATCATGCGCATAGTAGTGGTTTTACCAGAACCATTGGGGCCGATGAAACCGTAGATGGAGCCTTCCGGGATGGCAAGCGAAAGGTCATTGACTGCAGTTACGGTCGCGAACGTTTTAGTAACATTGCGGATTTCGATAGCGTCCATATTAGCCCGGAACATTCAATCTACCTGATTGCTTCGATCCCACTGCCATCCATAGAAGAGCAGGGAAGCGAGCCACGCGGAAATGCATAGCGCGGGAAGCCACACTCCTTGTTCTCTGACGTTGTTTCCGGCCCCAAAGATTACAGCAATTTGAATGACTCCATCCGGAAACAACATCCCCGAAGTGAATCTCCATTGCGCCTGCGGAACTGTTTTAAAGACGGAGCGATGATGGCCTATGGTCAAGGCTGCGATGCCGGCAATCGTACCGCTGACGAAATCGAGAGGCAAAACCAGCAAGCCGAGTAGCGCCAGAAACGCCAGGTCTTTCGCCAGCAGGATTCGCCAACCGCGAATCGGGAATTGGCGGTAACGCGCCACGCCGGAACCATCTAGGCCGAATAGAACCTGGGTTTGCGTGCTCATGGCTATCACTATGACAAGCGCCATGATTCGAGGCGCGGTAGGATCGAGCGGCTTTCCGGAGGTTCTATATAGTTCGATACATGCGACTAACACTAACGCGATATAAGGATCGAGGGTCCGCAGCATTTCCCGCCATTGCAAACGCATGATGCCGCCAGTGATTCCGGGCGGAGCTGGAATCCAGTGGAGCGCGTTGGTTTTAGGTACCTTGACGAAAGTCCGCTTGACGAGATAGGTAATCGGTTGCAGAGCGATTGCGGTTCCCACAAAGAGAACGTTCGTGCTCGAATCCGCGCGCGTCAGGATTAGCAGAGCGGCAATCCAAGCGATCGGGCTTAGGCCTAGGGATGCAAGCCGGATGACCGCCCATTCCCATTTGAGAAGCGGCCATGTTAAACGGCGGTCCGCTGGAATTTTCTGCATTGGGTCCGCGGAAAGCGGAACCAGCAGGACCAAAGCCAAAATCACAAAAAAAAATTCGGCGCTCTCCGGCTGCAAGGCCACGAAGATCAGGAAGAGAAACAGATTTTGCCCCGCAATAGATTGGAACGAGCGGAAATCACGCCAGGACGCGCGCGCGACGGCCTTTAAGACGCCTAAGACGCTTGTGAGCCTAGCCACTATATTCGGCCGCGAAATTCACTCATGCTCTTCCGATTGTTAGACGGGGTACTAAGGAAGCTTGGTGGCTTGGCGCGACGCCATTTGCCAACCGCCGTTCTGCTTCACCCACACTTCCGTGATGTATAAATGACTGACGCCGGTTTGTACAGTGGCGATTACCGCTTTATGCGTGATGACGACCGTATCTCCGTATTGGCGCAATTTGCTATCTGTAAAGTCAATCGATTTATAAGTGGTTCCGCCACCGGCGGCGTCTTGAATAAACTCTTCCTTTGTCTGAGTCTTCGCGCTGGAGTGCGTGTAGCTGAGATCCGCCGTCAAAAGTTTTTCGAGAGTACTCTTGTCCCCCTTGAGAACAGCATTGAGCCACTGTTTCTGGGCGCTGAGGACGGACTGTTTGACGCCGGCGTCCGGCTCCGCCGCGGAGAGATAGAACGCCAGGGCGAGCAGGCATGGCAGTAAATGCTTGGTTAATTTCATGATCTGCCATTCTTTCATAAAATGAAAAAGGAGCAAGCGCCGGGTTATTTTCTCCAAAATTCTTCGGTCGCTGATGTTTCAGACACGCGCGTAGCTAGCTTCTGCATGAACGAGCGAACGTGTTTCAGAATTTCACCGGCCTGATCGCGCTCATAGAATACCGCGGCGCCGGGGTTTGACACGTGGGTTTTCCAAGCGTCGTCAAAAGAGCGGAATTCTTGCAGCAAATCGTTATAGAACGCAATCTGGCGATCTTTGATGAACTCAGTTTCTCCCCACTTATTCGCGGGCGCCGTACGCAGTTGAAAAACGGCGATCTCGAGTTTCTTGAGTACCTGGCTCCAATCTTTTTCCGCAAATTGCTTGTCGGCAAGAGGGACGCGCCGGTCGCGCACGAGGCTGCGCAATCCGACCCCGGCGACGCGCATCAGGTGGAAAACAGCCGCCGCGGAACATTCGGCGGCGAAGCAATCGCCCGCGGCTTTTACGTCACGGCTAGCGGAGGGAAACTGGTTTTTGACCGCGTGGCCAAACAAAGCGTCTTCTTCCGCAAATTCAAAGCGATCTGGCGATACCCGCAGTAATTTTTTCTTTTGAAGGCTATGCAGGATAGACGACTTTACGGTAATTAACGAAGATGACATACCCGCGACATCAATAAATGGCTTGGAGAGTATGTCCTTGGCTACAAGACAGTATTCCACGCAATCCACGACCCGTTGCTGCCGGAATATATTTTCCAGACGGCCGACAATTGCCAGCAGTTGCTTGAGGTGATGATTTTCGCCGGCTATGACGGCCTCTTGCGGGAAGGCCCCGTTAGCGGCGAATAGAGAGGTCATATAGGCCAGCAGCGCACTGTCAATCTGATTCATCATCTCCCAAAGGCTAGTAAGTCTCCGGGCGTTCTGGCAGTTTCTCTCTATTACATCTGTCGTGTGTTGGTTATCCAATGACATGGAATAAACTGCTTGAATGAATCTGTATCTGAATTACACACGCGCGGTTTTGTGCTCAAACAACTAAGATGAACGATGCTTGAAAGAGTTGGCTTGAAACAAAAAAGTTGTATTTTTCTTGCCAGGCTTTTGCAGCCTGGTAAATATGGCAGTTGAGGCGAAGGTTTCTAGCGACTAGATAGTCAGCTTGCTTCTATTTGTTTCAACTTTAGCGGCATCGATGCCAGGAACTTTCTTGAGATCGTCAACGGATTTGAAGTCGCCCTTGTCCGTGCGATATTGCACAATGGCGTCGCCTAGCTCGCCGGAAATTCCCAAGACAGTTTGAAAATCTTTCGATACCGCTTTGTTGATATTGATTTTGGAATCCAGCGAAAAGTTTGCCGTCAGGTAATCGACAATTTCGCTAAACTCGTCATCCGTGCCTTGCGCGCCGCGCTGCACCATGCTGATGACCAGTTGCGTCCAGCCTTCTTTGTCCATTTTGCGGCCGATGACAATCTCGGCGCCATGGCACGCGCCGCAGATTCTTTGCGTGGTCTCTTTGCCGGGGCCATCCGGCAGTTGCGCTTTTTGAGCCAAGGCAAGAGGCGCGGCGGTGACAAGGCAAAGAACAGCGGCGAGCGCGGCGGATTTATGTCGAACGGACGGCATTATTGAAAGACGGTTCCTTACTGATTAGGATACGATCTTGCGGTTTGGCGTTTCAGGATTACCGGGTCCGAAATGTTTCAGCATCACCAGATTCTCACTGTCGCTTCGATTGGTAATAAGCACGCCCTGAGCGGCGGCCGCGGCCGTTACGAACAGCTCGTCTTTCGTCATTTGCCCGAAACGGATGAGGCTGGGCGTTTCGATGGCGTGCTTGCCTAGCGAGCCTTGGCCCTGCACCAGAATGAGACCGTAGGCAGCGGCATCGTGAATGGTCACGGAGCGGCCCGGATACACCGTCAATTCTTTCGCCGAATAAAAGGGTGTTGAATAGACGACCCAGTTTTCGCTGTAGCCGGATTCGAGCATCTCTTCAACAGGGCGCACCGGCGCGGGATCGAACTGGCGATGCTCAGCAAATTGGGGGTCGGTGTTGGCCGGCCAATCGAGCATCTCAATCAGGTAATCAAGATCGTGATGGTGTTCCGGCGGGACATCTTTTACCAACAGATCCCAAGGAACCGCGCGGCCTTCGACTAATGATTGATACATGGCAAAGACGTCAGAGTTGACCTGCGGCTCGTAAGTGACCAGAGAACCAGGCGCGTGGAGGATGCCGGGATCTATTTGCCAACCGGTGCCCGGCTTTAACTTATAGGCACGGGAAAGATACAGAATTTCGTTATCGCCTTCGTTCCAACGTTCCAGGCAACGCCTGAGATCGGCACGCGTGACGCCGGGATTCAAGCCCATGAAGGTATAGGGAAAATTATTGCCTTTGAAGTTGTATTGCGGCGGAAAGTAATATGCTTCCGGTTTGCCTTTTTGCTTGACCCGGGCCGCGTACTCATCATTCTGATGGAGATGGTGAGGGATGGGGCCGAGGTTATCGAAGAATTTGCAGAGCAGATTCCAGCCGCCGTGTTGCTGCATGACGGCCGCGCCCAGGAATTGATCGCCCACGGTTTCGATGGCTTCGCGCAGCAGCGCTTTTTGGCCTTGAAATTCGATGTAGCTTAAGCCCTCGTCTTCGGCGGTGAGCGGACCGTTAGCGGCTTTGGTTGTGGACGAGAACCAACGTTCATCTATACCGCCGCGATGCGCGCCGAGCGCATAAAGATCGCGCGGATCCAGCTTCAGACGGCCACCGGGCATGAGAAAAGAGCGGGGAACCCAACAGGGCGCAAGACGAACTACGCCTTCGCCGGATGCAAGGGCATCGGAGATCAGCGATTTATTTGACATAAATTAATTCCTCAAATTGATTCAATGATTCTGGAATGGCGGCTGCTGACGCAATGGCAGCATAGTACTCCACGTGCAACTTACTTTTGGCGCTAATCCAGCGGTAACAGGGCGTATCAAAGAGTGACGAGCGCTCAATCATATTTTTTCTTGGCTCGGGAAAGGGCGAAGCGCTAAACTCCATGCCGCGCGTAAGGGTACGGGCGTTCCAAGGCGCGCCGGCACGGCTGTGATTCTCTTCCCAAATACCTAACCACGGAAAATCGGCGCGGTTCCAGACATAACCGATGCAGGTGTTTGAAATTGGCGAATGAGCAAAAAACCAGGCGCGGTCTGAGGCAGGATCTAACAGATGTGCCGTGTAGCCGGAGGAAGATGCCGCGCTGGTCAAGATCTGTTCCGGAGGCTTTCCGCATGCTTCGCCGAGTGCGCGGGATTTGACCGCGGGAGCGCGGAATTGCGTTTTGCCGCGCTCGAGAAACGGCGGGCCTAGCGTAACGTGCTGCGTCCAAGCGATGGGACGATCGAGTTTCGAGAGGTTTTCTACGGTCTCTGAAATGAGGATGCGGCGGCCAGCCAGCCGGATGCGGCGCTCAAAGGTAAGCCGGGCAATGGGGAGCGTACAACCCGTCACTAAACTATTCCCTTCGAGCATGACGTCATGCAAAACGATGCCGGCTTCGCCATGCACTTTCAAACCAGCGGCCGCTTCCGCTTCGGATGGCGGACCGAATAAATCGAGGCACAAATTATGCCCCATAATGCCACTGAGCAAAACGCTTTCGGCGTCGCTGCCGTATTCGGGGTGGTCAGCCGGAGAATAGCTGCTCGGCTCGATGGAGGGCCAAGGCGGAATCCAGAGCGGGTTGATGCCGCTGGTTTTTTCTAGAATTTCGGCAATGTGCCCGCCTTCTACTGTGACGGTAACTCTGATGAAATCGTTTTCTATTTGGACGGCGCGCCTATTGTGGAAACGTGTTTGGAGCATGCTGCATTTTCGAGCTTTGAGACGTTTCAAGTATAATCCGATTGGCAAATTCGTAATCAGATTCCATGAAGAAAAAACCAGCAATTCATAATGCGATGTGGCCGGGCTTGGTAGGTAAAGGTCCGGACTCGGAAGCGCCGATTGATTTGGATACGATGCTCAGGCTGACGGTGGAGGCCGAAGTGAACGGCGACCGCTTCGATGGAGTGGATCTTTTTCTTTCACTGCCGCATACGGACATTGATTCATCCGATGACGACTTGGCGCGGTTGGCGGAGAAACTTGCGGCAAAGAAGTTGGTTGCCGGGTCGTTGGTGGCTCCGGTATGGGCCGGCACGGGCGGCGGATCCGCCATGGGCAATGAAGAGGAACGCGCTAGTTTTCTGAGACAGGTCCGGAAGGCTTGCCGTATTGGACAAAAACTGCGTGATCTGGGAGCGCGGAGCTACGGCGTGATCCGCATCGATTCGGCGGCGAGTCCGGCGGATTGGGTGAGCGATCCGGAAGGGCACACCAAAACCATTGCGCACACCTTTCGCGAGGCGGGCACAATCGCGGAGAGCTTTGGGGAAAGGCTAGCGGCGGAAGGCGAGATTTGCTGGGCCGGCATGCATAGCTGGCGGCGGAACGTGCAATTGCTGGAGCTAGTGGACATGCCGGAGACGGTGGGTTTTCAGGCGGATATGGCGCACACTATGTTGTTCACGATGGGATATAACGCGCCGGAAGATCGCTTGCTGCCGGAAGATTTCGATTGGACGCAAAAGGAACGGCTGGCGGAGGCGTACCGCGAAATGGCGCGCTCCCTACGGCCTTGGACAATTGATTTCCACGTGGCGCAAAATGATGGGACGGTAAAAGGATCGGGCTCGCATGATAAGACCGGGCGGCATTGCCTGCCGTTCGATCCGAATGGAAAGCTCGACATTGTGCGCGACGCGGGCGCGTGGCTGCGTAACGATGACGGGACAGTGACACGGGCTTTCAAGCATATCTGTTGGGATGGATGCATGTTTTCGAATCAAGTGATGCTGGATGCAGGGACTTGGAATGATGTGCTGCGAACGATGATTGCAGTGCGGGACGCGCATGGCTGGGAATAACGTGAAGGCGCGGATGAAGACGCTGAATATTGGGATGGTGGGCTACGGATTTATGGGCCGGACGCATGCGAATGCGTTTGGAAAGGTGGCAAATTTCTTTGATCTGCCTTTCCGTCCGGTGCTGCGGACCGTTTGCGCGCGGAATGCTGAGCGCGCTAAAGAATTCGCCCGGAATTGGGGTTTCGAGTCGGTAGCGACGGACTGGCGCAAGCTGTTGGACTCCCCTGATATCGATCTCATCGATATTGCGAGTCCGAACGATACTCACGCGGAGATTGCGATTGCCGCCGCGCAAGCCGGCAAGATGGTGATGTGTGAAAAGCCGCTAGGCCGTACACCCGCGGAGTCTGAAGCCATGGTGGCCGCGGTGGAGGCGGCCGGCGTGCCGAACATGGTCTGGTACAACTATCGGCGCGTTCCCGCGGTGATGCTGGCCAAACAACTCATTGACGAAGGCCGGCTAGGCCGAATATTTCATTACCGTACCGTTTTTCTGCAGGACTGGACTATATCGAGCGAACTGCCGCAGGGCGGCGAGGGACTCTGGCGGTTGGATGCAAGCGTGGCGGGTAGCGGCGTCACGGGAGATCTGCTGGCGCACAACATCGACACGGCGATGTGGCTGAACGGGCCGATTGAAGAAGTAACGGCAATGACCGAGACCTTCATCAAAAGCCGCAAGCATGCGCTGACTGGTGAAGAAAGCGCAGTCAAAATAGATGACGCGAGCGCGTTTCTAGCGCGTTTCGAGAACGGCTCGCTGGCAACGTTTGAGGCAACTCGCTACGCGCGCGGGCACAAGGCGCTGTATACGCTGGAAATCAACGGCGAACATGCGTCCATCATTTGGGATCTGCACGACCTGCACCGCCTTCAGTATTTCGATCATGGCGACGAAGGCCGGCTGAGAGGGTGGAAAAATATCCACGTCACCGATCCGGATCATCCTTACATGAAACATTGGTGGGTTCCGGGATTGCAGATCGGGTATGAGCATACGTTTATCCATCAGGCGGCGGATTTTCTTTTGGGTTTGGGCGAAGGCAAGAACGCGTCACCTACTTTTCGCGAAGCGCTGCATACGGATTATGTGACGGATGCAGTGCTGCGCTCGGCGGCGGATCGAAGTTGGGTAACGGTGCGCAAGCACTAAGTCTTAGGAGGGCATTTTGCTGTTTGGGATCAATACGTTTTTGTGGGCTTCGGCTTTTGGCGCTGAACAGTTCGAATTACTTCCCAGCATTCGCGAGCATGGATTCGACGGCGTTGAACTTCCGCTGCTGCGTCCGAGCGAATTTAAGAGTGCGGCGATCCGGCGCGCCCTTACTGAGAACGGGCTGGGTTGCACGACTTGCTCGGTTGTGCCGAGTGGGCTCAGCTTGATTTCCGACGAAGCGGCGGTGCGCCGTAAGACCATTTCCTACGTGACCGAATGCATTACCTGCACAGCCGAGGCGGGCGGGACTTTGATGGTGGGGCCTTTGTATTCGCCGGTTGGGTATCTTCCGGGCAGACGAAGAAACGCGGATGAGTGGAAGCGAGCGGTGGAAGGTTATCAGGAACTTGGGCCGGTATTGCAGGAGCATGGCGTGCATGTGGCGATTGAACCGTTGAACCGGTTTGAAACTTATTTTTTGAACACGACGGCCGACGCGGTCCAGCTTTGTGCTGAGATTGCGCATCCGAATGTGGGAATACTTTGGGATACGTTTCACGCCAACATCGAGGAGAAGAATATAGCGGAGGCGCTGCGGCTGACGGGCCGTTTTCTGAAACATGTTCATACTTGCGAGAACGACCGTGGAACGCCTGGCACCGGGCATGTGGATTGGACAGGCGTTTTTGCAGCGCTACGGGACTTGCGATATGACGGTTGGTTAACGATTGAGAGTTTTGGTTTTGCACTGGGAGATATCGCTGCCGCTGCATCCATTTGGCGTGACTTGGCGCCGACTCCAGAAGAGATTGCCTGGAAGGGCGTTGAGTTTTTGAAAGCTTCGCTTAAAAATTAAAGCGATCAATATTGTCTTTGCGGAAGATGGTTGGCAGCCCTAAAATAATTTCGCTTCCCACAATTTTCACTGTTCCGAGCCGCTGGGCATTGAAACTGGTTTGCCCCTGCTGAAGAGTTCCGCGAACTAGCGCGGCGGGAGCGGCTACGGCCAAATAGCCGAGGTCAGCGGTGTTCCACAGCACCACCGCTTCTATCACGCCCGCGTGAACGTAGGGCTTGCATAAATTCGGCAGGGATAGGCCGATGACTTGCACGTCACGCCGTCCGGATTGTTTTACTGCTTCGCCCGCGCCCGGAACCGCAGGCGCGGAAACGCCGACAATTACTTTGATATTCGGATACACCTTCAACAGGGTTTGCGTTTCAGAGAAAGCTTTATCGCGATCGTCATCGCTCGGGCGAACGGTCAGCAGTTTTAGTTGTGGATATTTCTCCGCTATGCGTTGGCGCATGAATGAAATCCAGAGGTTTTGGTTGGCGGCGCTCAATGCGCCCGTGATGATGGCGAGTTCTCCCTTTTCGTGCATGATGCGCGCAGCCTCGTCGATCAAGGCGTTACCAATCGCTTGCGGCGTGGCCTGATTAATGAAATAGTCGCGTGCATTTGTTTCGGCGTCGGCATCCCAGGTAACCACTTTGATTCCCTGTGCGCGCGCTTTGCGGAGTACGGTGGAGATGCCTGGAGCATTCTCCACGCTGACTGAGATGGCGTCGACACGGCGGGTGATCCAGCCTTCGATGACTTCATTCTGCTTGGCGGCGTCGAGGCCGCCGGGGCCATCCCAGATGAGGTCGACGTTCAGGGCTTTGGCGGCCTCCTCCGCGCCTATGCGGCAACTGATGAAATATGGATCGCCCTTGGCTTTAGGCATGACGCCGATGGTGACGCGTTTGCCCTGCGCGGCGTTTGCGGCGGGTGCAGAAGCGGGGAGGGAATGGAAATAGATAAGCGGGGCAATGATCACGAGTGCTGCCACGGCGGCACATACTGTGAGTAGCCGCGGCTTTATCTTTTCGTGCGGCATCTTCGCGAAGCGTTCCAACGCGATGGTGAGGACTAGCAGAACTCCAGTTGAAATGCCGGCCAGTTCAGCGGGCCATCCGGAGAGGCGCAGGCCGTTCTGCAGGATGACGATGGCTGTGAGGCCCAGGGCGGTACCGGCAATCGTGCCGGATCCGCCGAAAATGGATGTGCCGCCCAACACGACCGCAGTAATGGCGATGAGTTCATATCCTGTGCCCGCGTCGGACTTCGCTTGTCCAAGATGCGCAACATAGATGATGGCGGCGAGACCGGCGGAAAAACCCGAGAGCAAATAGACCAATGCGATGCGCTTGGTGACCGGTATGGCGGCATAACGTGCCCCGGCGGCGGAGTGGCCGATAGCGTACAAGCCTCGTCCGATGGTGGTGCGCTGCAACAATGCCCAGAATCCAACGGCGGCCAATAGGAGAAAGATGGTTTGCGTAGGAACTATGCCGCCCAAGTAGCCTTGGCCGATGAATAGGAAGCTTGCCGGAAAGCCGGAGTAGTTTTTTGCCCCCAGGGTGATGGCCTCGGCGAGTCCGCGAAAGAGCGAGTAAGTGCCGAGGGTCACGATGAGCGGCGAAACATTGAGGCGCGAGATCAGGGCGGCGTTGATGGCTCCGCCTAAGATGCTGATCAGCAGCGTGAGCAGTACGGCCACCGCAACTGGCAGATGCGCGTCATGCCAAAGGGCGCCGAAGCTGACGGCGCATAGGCCCATCATGGAGCCGACGGAAAGGTCAATACCGCCGGTGACAATCACGGGCGTCAGTGCAAGCGCTAATAATCCGATCTCCACCGCCAGACGAATGCACTCAAAAAAATTGTTCAATGAAAAAAAGTTTTGGCCGGTGATGGCGAATAATGCGATCTCCAGGCAGATCAGGATGCCTAGAATGAGCTCTTGCTTGTTCGTCTTCACTGGACTGTGACCATACGCTTCGCGCGATGAGCGCTGAGTGCATCAAACAAAACAGTAAGTAGAATGATTGCGCCTTGGATGGCTTTTTCCCAATAAGAATTGATGCCCAAGAAAGTGAGAGCCGGACCGATGCTGCCCAACAACACTACGCCGATGAAAGTTCCCAGTAGACTGCCGCGGCCGCCCGTGATGGGCGTTCCGCCGACCACAACCGCGCCAATGGCTTCGAGCTCAAGACCCAGGCCGCTGTTGGCAGGCACATCAGAAAATCGAACGGCATTCAAAAGAGATGCGACGCCGGTCAGGGCTCCCATTAAAACGAAGACCCAAAAGACGATTTGCGTAGTGGGAATACCGGCGAGGCGGGCAGCTTCAGTATCCGAACCCGTGGCGTATACGGCGCGCAGGGCTGACAGATTTTGAGACGACCACCACAGCGCCGCAAATAGCAAGACGGCGGAAGCAACGATTGCCGCCTGGCCCATGGACTGTCCTAATCCGAACCATTGAAAACTGTTTGGCAGACCTTCGACCCAGGCTCCTCCCGTGATCCAACGCAAGGCTTCACGCCAGGCGACCATGGTGGCCAGCGTGACCACGATAGAAGGGGCTTTCACAAAAGAGATGAGAGCTCCGTTAACGGCGCCGAGGGCGGAACCAATCACCAGCGCGCAGACCGGCAGTAGCCAGATGGGTATCCCGGCCTTCGCTAAAAGTCCGCATACGATGCCGGTTACCGCGAAGAGGGAGCCGACCGAAATGTCAATCTGCGCAATTACAATCACCAACGTCATGCCAGTGGCGACAAGCAGCACCGACATATTGGTTAACGCTAGGTCGCGCAAATTATTTGCGGCAAAAAAGCTGGGGGCTGCGAAGGCGAGAAAAAGATAGAGGATAACGAGCGCAATCAGGCTGGGCCACTCACGCCGCGGATGAAGGCTCATGCGGCGTGTCCGAGAGCCAAACTAAGCACCGCGTAGGGCGTGGCGTGTTCGCGATCGAGGACGCCGGCGATGCGGCCTTTTGCCATCACGGCGATGCGGTCGCTCATGCCGAGAAGCTCGGGAGTATCGGAAGAAATCATGAGGATCGCCATGCCGCTTTGGGCGAGTTTTCCCAGGAGTTGATAGATCTCAAATTTTGCGCCTACGTCGATGCCCTGCGCCGGTTCGTCCAGAATGAAAACTTTCGGATCTGTCATCAGGCAGCGAGCGAGCGCCACTTTTTGCTGATTCCCGCCCGAAAGATTCTTGGCCAGCGTTTCCGTGGATGGAGTTTTCACGCGGAGGTTCTGGGTGAATTTCTCAGAGACGGCCTGTTCCGATTGTGCATTTAAAAAACCGTTGTTCGAAATCTTCTGGAGGCTCGCCAATGTGATATTCATTCCAACCGGCATTTCGAGTATTACGCCGTGGCGGCGGCGATCTTCAGGAAGATAGGCGAGACCTGAGCGTAAGGCGTCGACCGGCGAATGAATGGCAGTTCGCTTGCCGTTCAAGTAAATCTCACCGCTATCCAATGGAGCTAAACCGAAGAGCGCTTCGGCGAACTGGGTGCGCCCGGAACCAACCAGGCCCGCCAGGCCCAGAATTTCACCGCGGCGGATGCTGAGACTGATGTTGTGCACGCCGAGTTGCTTGCAAGTGATGTCCCGAACTTCGAGGACAGTGTCCCCTTTATCGATATTGTTCTTGGGAAACTCTCCTGTCCAGTTGCGGCCCACCATGAGACGAATGAGGTCCTGGTTGGTGGTGTTGGCCATGGGCCGGGTTTCAATGCTGTTGCCGTCCCGCAGGATAGTGACGCGGTCGGCCAATTGAAACAATTCTTCGAAACGATGGGAGATATAAAGAATGGCCACGCCATTTGCCTGGCACTCGCGCACGATTCGAAAAAGGTTCTCCGTATCGCAGTCGCCGAGCGATGCAGTAGGCTCATCCATGATGAGCACGGAGGCATTCGCATCCAGCGCTTTGGCGATTTCCACTAGCTGCTGTTCCGGCATGCTCAAGGAGCCGGCCAAAGCGTCAGGACGTATGCGGGCGCCGGTCCGCTCCAGGAGTTTCGCGGCGTGATTCCGGCGGGCTTTCCAATCCACTTTGTGCCAGAGCTTCGTACTGTCCGCGGCTAGCGCGATATTCTCCGCAACCGTGAGATCAGGGAATAAAGCCGGCTGTTGGTAGACGACTCCGATGCCGAGCGCACGTGCTTTGGCCGGGGAATTGTGAGCGATCCGCTGGCCGCGCAACCGGATTTCCCCCGCATCGGATTGAACGGAGCCGGTGAGGATTTTGATAAGCGTGGATTTGCCAGCGCCATTTTCACCGACCAGGGCGTGGACTTCACCAGCTAGCAGATCCAACGAGACGCCTTTCAGGGCACGTACTCCGCCAAAGGACTTCTGTATTCCGATTGCTTCAAGGAGTGCGGGGCTAGCCATCTCGTCCACCTGAACGTTGTATCACCTGTTGACAAGCTGGTTGCCGGTGATATGATGTGAAACGTTTCAAGCCAGCATACTACTAACATGCCGAAATTTCGCGCGATATTACCATTGGCGGCGATTAGCCTGTTCGCGGTGACAGCTAACTCTCAAACTCCAGGCGGCCGTCCACGCGGCGGCGGCTTCACTCATCCGGAACCCGTCAACTTCGACGATCATGCAGGTTGGACGTCCTTGTTTGACGGTAAGACACTGAACGGCTGGTCCGGCGATTCGAACTGGAAAGTGGAGAACGGCGCCATCGTGATTGAATCCAGTTGCGAGAAGCCTACCGGCACTATTTATCTGGTGTGGCAAGGAGGCGAAGCCGCCGATTTTGAGTTGAAGCTGGAGATGAAGGGCGAAGGTAACATCAACGGCGGCGTGCAGTATCGCAGTTGGATTGCTCCGGCGAATCAGGGACCGGGCGGAGGCGGCCGGCAGAGCGGGCCGTGCCCGAGCGGCCAGCCGCGTGGAGTACCGCCGAGCCGCGAATCAGAGGCCCAATGGAATATGGCGGGACCGCAGTACGATTTCGACGCAGGCAACCGGTACACCGGGCAGTTTTATGAACAGGCCACGGGACGCGGCATTGTCGCTTGGCGTGGTGACGCAGTGCAGACTGAGGAAGGCAAGGCCCCACGCTTATTGGGCACGTTAGGCGATATCAAGGAATTGGGCGCATACTACAAACCCAACGAATTCAATCAACTGCATATTATCGCCCAGGGCCATCAAATGACTCAGATTTTGAACGGCCATGTGGTGGCGATTCTGGTGGACGACGATGCGAGCAAATTTCATGCAAGTGGAAAAATCGGCATCGAGGTGGAGTCTACGGGCAAGCTTTCCGTGCGGAATATTTGGCTCAAGAAACGGTAAGTAGTTAGCGAAGGCTGGTAATGTCCGCAGAGTTCAGTCCATTAATTCCAACTAATCTGGTTACGCTAGGGCTGCTCGCGGTGTCATTCTTAACAGAGGAGTAAAAAAATGAAAACTGCTATTCTCACTGCCGTCTTGATGTTTGGGGCATCGGCGGTATTACCCGCATACGCTCAGGTTGGCCAGGATCTGAAAGATGCCGGCAAAAACACAAAAGACGCCACGGTTACCGGCGCAAAAAAGACAGCCAAGGGTACCAAGAAGGTATACAACGGCACCAAGAAGGGTGTCAAGAAGGGCACCAACAAGGCCGCTAACGCGACGGCCAAGGGCGCTGATAAAGTTGCCGGCAAGACCGATACCACCCCTAAGTAGAATCATAGTGGGCGCTTATTTCCCAAGATATTTTAGAAGACGGGCGCCCACTACTTCTTCCGCAAGGGAATCCGCCTGAACTTCCGCGAGCAGGGGAGCTATCGCGGAATTGTTTAGACTGCACTTTCCCCGCCTACCCGACAACTTTCAAAGATGTGAACTTTGAGTAGTTGTTGACCAACAACAGCAGTGATCAGCTGCCGTTCAATACGATTTCAGCAGGGTTGATCGAATAGTCATACTTGGGTGCGATACTCGGAAGGTAGACGCTCCGGCGAGTGATTTCGGCCGATTGCCATTTAATTTCAGATGTTTCAATACGATTTGATCGTTATTGGTTCTGGCCCGGCGGGCCAACGAGCCGCGATACAAGGCGCCAAAAGCGGTATGAAAGTGGCGCTGGTGGAAAGACGCGAGGTCATCGGCGGAGTTTGCATTAACACCGGCACGATACCCAGCAAAACCATGCGCGAAGCGGTTTTGCACCTTTCCGGATACAATTATCAGAACATATACGGCGTCAGCTACCGGGTGAAGGACAAAATCACGATGTCCGACCTGGCGTTCCGCGTGCAGCACGTCATCAAGACCGAGATAGACGTGACGCAAGCGCAGCTTTCGCGCAACGGAATTGAAGTCTTATTCGGGATCGCGAGCTTTAAGGGTCCGAACACCGTATCGCTACAAGGCTCGCGCGGCTCAACTGAGATTACCGGCGACAAGATCGTCATCGGCACGGGCACAAAGCCGGCTTGTTCCGACCGGGTCCCGATCAACGGCAATACCATCATCAATAGCGACCAGGTTCTGGAGATGCAGAACCTGCCGCGTACGCTGATTGTCGTGGGTGGCGGCGTCATCGGCGTGGAATATACTTGCATGTTCGCCACGCTGGGCATACGCGTGACGCTGATTGAGAAGCGGCCGCGTTTGCTTGAGTTTGCCGATCAGGAAATTATCGAGGCGCTCTCTTATCACCTGCGCGACCACCGCGTCACCATGCGGCTGAATGAAGAAGTGCATGCCGTGGAGGAAACCGCTGGCGGCGGACCGGTGGTGGCGGTACTTGAGAGTAACAAGCGCGTTACCGGCGACGCGCTGCTTTACGCAGTGGGACGCCAGGGCAATGTGGACGAGTTGAATCTGGAAGCAGCGGGCTTGGAATCTGATTCGCGCGGCCGCATTACCGTGAACGAAAATTACCAAACGAAACAGCCCAATATTTATGCGGTCGGAGATGTGATTGGGTTTCCGAGCCTGGCTTCGGTATCGATGGAGCAAGGGCGCATCGCGGTATCACACGCCCTGGGCAAGCCGGTCGCCTCAAACCCGAGCTATTTTCCTTTTGGCATCTATACCATTCCCGAAATCTCATTCATAGGAAAAACAGAAGAGCAACTCACCGATGAGGACGTCCCTTACGAAGTCGGTGTTGCCTACTACCGGGAAATTGCACGTGGGCAGATTCGCGGCGATACCACCGGCCGTTTGAAGCTGATCTTCCATCGGGACACCTACGATATCCTGGGCGTGCACATTATTGGGGAAGGCGCATCGGAGTTGTTGCACATTGGACAGGCGGTTATGATTCTCAAGGGGAAGGTTAATTACTTCGTGGATACCGTATTCAACTATCCGACCCTTGCCGAGTGCTATAAGGCGGCGGCCTTTAATGGACTTAATAAGCTGTCGCGTTCGTAACTGCGGCTCCCGTATTCAGGATTGACATGGCACACGGAATAGGTATTCTTATTGGCGAAAGAATCGCGCTGGCGGCGGTTTCAGGTAACGCGATTCACGGCGGACTGCGGTTACATCCGGCGGAAAACGACTTGGTTTCCGATGCTCTTCGCGGCTCACCGGCGGAGACGGTTATCCAGCGTCTGGCCGAACAGGTCCGGCAACTCGACCTCAGTGGACCGCCAGCGTACGTCGGATTGGGGATGCCCGGCATCATCCGGAGCGGCGTTGTGGAAGATTCGCCCAACCTGGTCCAGTTCAAGGGTCTCAACATGCAAGAGTTGGTGGCTAGCGCCTTTGCCCCGATTTTTGGACGTGTACCGGTTTCGATCTTCAATGACGCTGACGTCATGGCCGCGGGTATTGCCGCCACGCATGGCCATCTTGACCGCTTGGTCCGGGTATGGACGTTGGGAACCGGTATTGGATATGGCCGCTATCCGTCTCGCGATGGTGTTTGGGAGGCGGGGCACTCGGTGGTGACGCTGGATCCGAAAGAGAACTTCTGCGGTTGCGGTGGGGTAGGGCATCTGGAAGGCGTGATGGGACATCGCGCGATGCGATTGCGCTTCATGGACCTGGAACCGGAAGAAGTATTCGCGCAAGCGGCGGCTGGAGAGGCTCGCTGTGTGGACTTCGTCAAGCTTTGGCACCGGGCCTTAGCGGCCGGCACGGCGACCAGCATTCACCTGGACGGGTCCGGCAAATTTTTTATTACCGGGTCTAATGCGCGCTTTCTGAACCTTACCCTGCTGAAAGAATATTTGCACACAATGGTGAAGCTCAGCCCGCTGCAAGGTTACCAGGTAGAGGTGGTGCCGGGCGGCGAAGCGGTGGCTGTTATTGGGGCGGCTGTGAACGCTTCACAAGCCGCCAATGGCGCGGCGGCGAACGGATCTAATATCTAACGGAACAATTTGCAAGGGAAACGCAGCAGATAGTAAAGCTGATTCGGTTAACGAACACCGCTACTTTGGCGAGCGCGCAGGAATTCATCACCGGCATTCCAAGTGGGAAGCGCAGGCAAATTCGCTACATCAATTCCCAGGGCCAAGCCGAAATCGGCCATTTGGTCCATTCCGCTGAAATCCCAATCGGGGCGATATTCGTCGGAAGGCTGATGGTAGTGCGTTGAATTGTACTGCTCAAAGATTGTCTTGCTGAAATCAGCGGGTTTGCCGATGTATTTTGTGCCGTTATCGATGGAAAACGCCGGAATGCCAACGCGCGCGAGCGAAAAATGGTCGGAACGGTAATAGTGGCCCTGCCCCGGCTCAGGATCAGGCGTAATCGATAACTTGAAGCGCCCGGCATCGCGCTGAACGAGCGGCCACAGGGTAGTGCGCTCCGCGCCGGTTGCGGAAATGTCGCTGGTTTTCCCGAACGGATAGAGCGCGTCATAGTTGATGTCGGCTGCGGTTTGGCCGGGCGGCACGGTGGCGTGTTCGCCATAGTATTTGGAACCTAGCAGGCCGGCTTCTTCCGCGGTGACAAACACAAACAAGGCGCTACGGTTCGGCTTTTTCGGCAGGGCAGCCCAAACCCGCGCAATTTCCAAGACAACGCCGCAGCCGGTTGCATTGTCCACTGCGCCGTTATAGATTTTGTCGCCGTTCACCGGCAAGCTGATGCCCAGATGATCCCAATGCGCCGAATACATGACCGCCTGCGACTTTAACGAAGCAGCCCCGGCGCCGTCCACGCGTCCCACCACGTTACGGCTATTCACCTCACGCAGTTTGACGGGGATATGACCTGTAATGCGGATTCCCAGCGGCATTGGGCGGAACGATTTCTGATTTGCCATGTCGAGTAACTGGGCGAGTGATTTGCCGGTAGCGGCCATAAGTTGCGCTCCCGCGTTTTCAGACAACCAGCCCGCGAGCTTCAGGCCATTTTCCCCAGGACTGAGTTTTAACTCCGGCTTTTCGTTACCGAATGAACCGCTGACCACGCCCCAGCCGTAGCCCGCAGTAGGTGTGGTGTGAATGATTAGCGCGGCAGCGGCGCCACGTCGAGCGGCTTCCTCAAACTTATAAACCCAACGTCCGTAGTAAGTCAGCGAAGGGCCGGCAAAAAATTTATGGTCTTGTGAAGGCGGCTCATTTGTGAAATAGATGAGCACTTTACCCCGCACATCTTGACCTTTATAATCGTCCCATCCGAACTCCGGCGCGGAGATGCCGTGGCCGACGAAAATCGCTTCAGCGTCAAAATCGTTGTCAGGCCGCTGAGAGGTCGCGGTGCCCACGTAATCCGTCTTCAGCTTCAATGCCAGATGCCCAACTTTGCCATTGGCGGTCAGCGTCGCGCTGGGCAAGGTAGTGGCGCCTACCAACGGAACACGTTGAAAGTAAGTATTGTTATCGCCGGCCGGTTTTGCGCCGCTCGCGTGCAGTTGTGCCGCAAGATATTCAGTGGCAAGTTTCTCTCCGTTCGTGCCGACGCCGCGCCCTTCCAGTTGATCGCCAGCCAAGTATTTGACGTGCGCGCGGATTTTCTCTCCGGAGACATGCAAATCTTGCGCTGGTAAAACGCCGGCCAACACGGCAGCAAAACAAACGCGTAGCAACATTGCTCCAGTTTAGCCGCCGCAGGTATCAGTAAACTAAAGGATAAGATGTTATCCGTGCTCCGGCGCCGGTGTTCTGATTTGCTGACTGCAGCCGGTGTCCTCGCGTTAGCGTTAGCGTGTTCCTACCTGATTCACGCGAACGCCACGCTCGCAGCCATTGTCCTGCTGTTCGCCGTGTTATTAGCGGGAGCCTATACGCGTCGCACCCAGGCGATTGCTGCTTCGATCACCGCGACAATATGCTTGGATTACTTCTTCATCCCTCCCATCGGGAGAATCACGATTGGCGCGCCCGAGGGCTGGATCATATTATGTGTCTTCTTGGCAGTTTCGTTGGTGGCGACTGACCTTTCGTCGCGGTTGCGGCGGCAGCGCAATGAACTTGGCGCGCGGCAGATGGAAAGCGAAAAACTGCACGCCCTCAGCCGCGCCATTCTCTTAAGTACAGGCGGCGAAGATCTGCGCCGCTTGCTGGTCAATAAATGCATGGAGCTCTTCGGACTGACCGAAACGGCGCTGTTTGAAAGCGCGACCGGCGAGTTTTACCGGTCGCAGATTCACGGCTCCATTCCGGTGGACCAACTGCGCGCAACTGCCTTGGATCGCGCCGTACAGCGCGACTCCGATCCCGCCCATGACGACCTGACAATTATTCCTGTAACGTTGGGCAACAAGACCTTCGGCAGCTTTGGCTTCCGCGGGCCGGCGCTTCGCGACGTAGCTATGCAATCATTGGGCACTACCATTGCAATCGGCTTGGCGCAGGCGCAGGCGCAAGAGGCCGGCTACCGGGCGGAAGCGGTCCGCAAAAGCGAGGAATTGAAATCGGTGATGATTGACGCCCTGGCGCATGAGCTCAAAACTCCGCTAACGGCCATTGACATGGCGGCGGACATGCTGGGCCATACGCGAAACATTTCCGTGGGGCAGCGGGATGATTTGCTGGAAGTCATTCAAGAAGAATCGCGGCGCTTAAGACGCTTGATGGATGAGGCGATACATTTGGCGCGCATCGACGGAAAACGCTTCCGGCTGGAGCGTGAAACAGTGCGAGTAGATGAGTTGATTGATGCGGCAGTTCATTCTATCGGTGACCGCTTATCCGGGCATCCAATCAAGCTCGACTTAGGCTCCCATGTGCCGGCGCTCTTTGTGGACCGGGAGTTGATGGTGCAAGCCTTGAAGCAACTGATAGACAATGCGGCCAAATATAGCCCCGCGCGCTCTTCCATTACAATTACAGCGGCGGAGACGAGCGGCTTAGTGGCCGTATCCGTGCGGGATCAAGGACAAGGTTTGACTGAACTTGAACAAAGGCGCGTATTTGACAAATTTTATCGCGCCCGGCGAGACCACTCGGCCATACAGGGAACCGGCATGGGGCTCTCGATCGCCAAAGAAATAGCGGAGGCGCATGGCGGGTCCATTTCAGTGGAAAGCCAGTTTGGGCAAGGGGCGCGGTTCACCATTACGCTGCCGCCGGCGCCGGTGAGAGCGCGCGTGGAATCGCTAACCAGCTTGAACAAACCGGCTTGAACAAATCAGCATGAACGCTCGCATTTTAATGGTTGATGATGAGCCGCAGATCCGGCGCGTGATGAAAACCGCGCTGGTTTCTAATGGCTACGAGGCATATGAAGCGCGGACGGGAGAAGAAGCGCTGGAAGCCCTGCGCGAATACAATCCGGACTTGATTCTGCTCGATTTGAATATGCCGGGCATGGGTGGAATGGCGGCCTGCCGGGAAATCCGCGCAGTTTCTGAAGCATCCATCATTGTCTTGTCGGTTCGCGATGGAGAGCAGGATAAGATTGCGGCCCTGGACGCGGGCGCCGACGACTACATCACGAAGCCATTTAGCGTGAACGAATTGCTGGCGAGGATCCGGGCCAACTTGCGGCGCTCTCCCGGTTCCGCCGAAACTGGACCAGTGACCGTTTCGGAAGAATTGTCTGTCGATTTTGGCGCGCGTCATGTGCTGGTGCGCGGCCAAGAAGTCCGATTGACGCCGAAGGAATTCGATCTGCTCCACTACTTCCTGGCCAATCCGAACAAACCGATTGCACATCGCAAGCTGTTGCAGACGCTGTGGGGTCCGGATTATGGCGATGAAGTGGAATATCTGCGAGTGTTCGTGAGTCAATTGCGGAAAAAAATCGAGGCTAATCCGGCGCGTCCGCGCTACATTGTTACAGAGCCGTGGGTTGGTTATCGATTCGCGCTGCCTTCGAAAACATGAGTTCTTCAAACAGTCCAACCTCGCGCCGCCCGGGCAAGCTCAAAATTTTTCTCGGTTACGCGGCCGGCGTGGGAAAGACCTACCAGATGCTGGAGGAAGCGCAAAGCTTGCCGGCGAAAGGCGTCGATGTCGTGATCGGTTATTTTGAGCCGCACGGACGCAAGGACACAATCAGCAAGACCGTTGGGCTGGAGACCGTTGCCAGAAAAGTGGTGGAATACCGCGGCTCTACATTCCAGGAAATGGACGCAGAAGCGATTGTGGCGCGACATCCAAGAGTGGCGGTCGTGGATGAGTTTCCGCACACGAACGTACCCGGATCGCCGCGCGAAAAGCGCTGGCAGGACGTGTTGTTCATTCTGGAAAACGGCATTGACGTGCTGACCACGATGAATGTGCAGCATTTGGAGAGTTTGAACGACCAGATGGCGCAAATCACCGGCGTCAAGGTGCGCGAGACCATTCCGGATTGGGTGGTAACACAAGCTGATGAAGTGGTGATGGTTGACGTGTCGCCGCGCGCTCTCCTGAATCGTTTGGAACGCGGCGTAGTTTATCCGGCCGATAAAGCGAAGCGCGCGCTCGAAAATTTCTTCAAGGAATCCACCCTTGTGGCGCTGCGCGAGATGGCGTTGCGGCAGACCGCGCATGAGGTGGAAGACCGGCTGGAGCAAGAAGGCTCGGCGCTTCAGAACGACTCCGGCTCGCTTTCTCCCAAACAAGAACCAGCGGTGAAAGAAGCCATCGTGATTTACATTAGCGACGATCCTTCGACGGCAATGCTGATCCGGCGGGGCAAGCGGGTAGCCGATGTGTTGCATGCCGATTGTTTCGCCGTCTTCGTTGCGGAGCACAGCGATTTGCAGGTGCTGCCGCCGGCTAAGCGTGAATCCGTGGAACGCCACCTGAATTTCGCGCGCAATTTACACATTGAAACGCGCGTGTTGATCGGCTCAGACCATGCGCAAACGATTGTGGAATTTGCCCGGCTCCATCATGCCCGCCAGGTCTTTCTGCCGCGCTTGGTGGGTAAGGGGATGGACCGCATGTTAGGCAAGAGTTTTGTCAACCGCGTGGTGGGCATGGCTAACGATATGGAGGTGACCATTGTTGCCGATCGCCGCCAAGAAAGGCCGCATAAGGGTTGAGCGTGCGCGAAAAGTATAGTGCGCTAAGCTAGGAGATTCGGGCCGTGGCGCAGCCTGGCTAGCGCGCTTGCTTGGGGTGCAAGAGGTCCCGGGTTCAAATCCCGGCGGCCCGACCAATTTATCAATCGCTTAGGGGAGTCTGAGCTAGACTTTCGTTCCAAATGCGTGCTGCTTCTAGTTCGTCTTCCGGCATTGCGCGACTGTAATCGCCAATGTAATCGCGGGTGGGGGTGGCCAGGTCGTTTAGACACTACGGGTAGGGGTACACGTTTACTCAACAACTCGCTGGCATGTGAATGGCGAAGGGTGTGTAGTGAAATGCCTACCGGCAGACCACAACGACGTAACAGTTGTGTGATTTTCCGTGTGATGTTGCTCGGGCTCAGGAACTCGCCATTTGGCTCACAGCCTCCTGATCTGGCTGTCGGTGACAATGCCTTCAGAGTCCCTGGTGGCCCCAATCAGCCTCTTTTCAAGCGGGAATTTTAGTTGTCGTTAGCCGGTAATTATGATTGGTCGCCAATCAGTCGTCAGCATCGTCTTATTGGGGAACGTCATCGCCGTGAGAATAATCCGCTCGTTTTGCTACTCAGGTTCAGATGGCTAAGCTTTTGTCACTGCTGTGTTGCGCTGTTACTGCGTCCAGCCTGTTCGCGTTTGCTGAGCAAGGCAGAGTTCCTGAAGGATCGAAGATCTACGTCGAGGCCGCTGATGGGTTCGATACCTATCTCACTGCCGCGCTTCAGAAGAAGAAGGTTGCAGTCATGATCGTGACTACCAAAGAGAACGCTGACTACGAACTGGATGGCGTATCAGACCATCAGAAGCCCGACTGGGCCAAGACCGTATTCCTCGGACAGATTCATTCTGACGATCAGGCTAGCGTGAAGCTAGTGAATCTCAAAACAAACGAGGTGGTATTTGCGTATGCTGTGAATAAGAAAAACACGCTGCATGGTCGCCAAACTGCCGCAGAAGCTTGTGCTAAGCACCTGAAAGCCGCTGTATCGGGCGAGTAAATACCGTGGCCCGCAAAAACTTTGAGCGCCGGTCAGGCAGATGAGGAGAAAAAGTGTTCGGATTTTCAAGCGTGTCCGTTCAGGATAACGGATAGGCCGTTCAACCGCCGATTACACCCTCAAACCAGCGCTTCGTACCCTAAACAACAACACCCGATATTGCCCATACGTTCACTGTTTCAGGGCCTTTGACTACAAGGCAGGAGAATACGCTGGCGACGAACCCCACGTTGCGTCTAACGTTGACGGCATGGCTACTCGTCTTCAAGCCGCGTGTTTCTTGCTGTGCCAAGTATTGGCGACCACGTTGTAAGCGTTCGGTATAGTGGGTGCCGTAAGGTCATTTCGTCTTCTAACACATGTCACTCCGTCCAGCTGCAACTACTCAAAAAATCCTGATTTCCACTACGAGCCGCTTAATCGGGGAATTTGAAAGACCGGATGCCCTCATCACCCACGCTTGGCACCCATTTGATAGTCACGCCAGACTCAAAATGCAGGAAGGACCGTTATCGCGAAACGCTTATGTCTTTGCATTTGAAACTGAACCGATAGAGAGGCGTCCAGGGGTAGTTGTTCCAGATCATTCGTATGTCGGAGATTGGATTTGCTCTCGGCTTGCTGTCTTGTACGGAAAACGTTTTGATAATCACGGAGTCATCGAAAATCAGGGTCATTTCCATATACCGGAATTTTCCTTATTCGCCGAAATGTGCAATCATCATCTCCCACAAAACTCTCACAGTGTACGAAGTAATTATCCTGTCCCTCTCAATCTATCTGAGGTTTCTAGAATCGAAGCGCTCATATTCGAGTCAGGCCTGGAACCGACATTTCAACAACGTTTTGATGCCGCTGCAAAATTTTATCTGCGCGCGTTGCAGTTTGCTGAGACTGATCCAGAAGTAGCCTATCTCAATCTTGTTACCGTTGGGGAAGTCCTGTCGGGTTCATATGAGTATGACAAAGAGGCCCTGTTGGATGATGAAACGAGGGATGCCCTTGATAAAATTCGTGCAAACTGTACGGACGGCACCCGGATTGCTAGCTTAATATCTGGGAAATTGTTGCTAATCAAGAGGCGGTTTATCGAAGCCCTAGTCGATGCCTGCGACGGCGGCTTTTTTGCAAAGCACGAAACTACCGAGGACTTCGGAGCATTACAGGCTAGCTCGTTCCGTGAGGTAGTCGCCGCCGCTTACGACCTTAGGAGCCAGTACGTGCATACTGGGGCGTCGTTTGGTGCTCGGATCAGCGCGAATTCAAATCCTTTTGAGATTGCTGTTGGCATCCCGGTGATGGATAATATGAAGCTCGCGAAACTTATCAGTAAGGCCCCAACCTACCGTGGCATGGAACGTATTATTCGATATGCTCTATTGCGCTTTGCGGAATCCAATGGTGGTTATCGGGCAACACACACGATAGAGGATGTTAGGAGTCAGCCAAATGAGTCACGATCATCATCTGAATCATGACCGTTTAAACTGACGGATAGGCATCACCGCGTGCTCAGCACTACGCTGCTTCAGACTCGGACTGACCCCAAAGCTCCTGGATAATCTTGTGAATGCGGTTCAACGCCGCTTCTTCGTTGGCCGGAACTTTACGCTACCAGGATTCTATTTGGTCTCAACCGCGCTTTAAGCCGCCAAGCACTAACTGTACTGGCATACCATTTTTCCCCTTTGGCGTCCGCAATCCGAGCGAGTCTCAATTGTGCTGCGATAGCCCGCACGGAGTCACCGGCAGTAAGACGTTTTAGAATCTCAGCACGTTGAGCCACTGATAGCAACCGGTGCCTGCACGTCCATTGCATTGCGGCCTAGCCGGTCCAGCTTGCCTCTTCGACTCGACGGACGCGTCGCCGTTTCGTTACGCTTAGTGCGTGCCGTACTTCGCCGTCAAGTAGTGCTGGACCGTTTCTCGCTCCGCGTCTGTGAGTGCCCGGTCGTAGATGATGACCTCGCCAATGTTCCCGCTGAAGTATGTTCCCAGCAGCCCGGAACCGATTAGCGCGTTAGGTAGTGTGCCCGCGATTGCCGCCTCTTTGCCGCCTTGCCGCAACGCGAGTTGACCATTCACCCAGAGCGAATCGACGGTGCCGTTGTGTTCCGCTGTGGTGACGGTAAAGTCGCCCCCTGCATTGACCACGCGCGGATGGATCGGCTGGTTGTTCACCTGGGTCGTTCCGAATCGGAAAAATACGTTGCTCTCGGACGGAGTAAAGAACGTCGTCCCCCAAGGCTCCGATTCATTCCACATCAGGGCTTGGTTCTGCCACCATCCCGCCGCGTCCGTGTAGGCCTGTCCTGCCATGAAGACGGTCATCCCGGTCCAGCCGTTGATTGGGAGGTTAAATGTCAAGGCGCTACTCGCGGTAGAGAAGATGACAGCAGGTGTGCAATTGCTTCCGGTTATCGCAGCAGTAACGAACCCATTCGTCGCGACCGGAGTAGCATCGGAACCATGTCCTGATTGATCCGGCCAGTATGGTTCTTGAGTGATGCCCTCTGGTGTCGGAATGCTGAGATTAAACTTGTCGGCGCGGAGCCATTCACGCATACCTGCTGTCGGGATTGCCAGCGCAGGATCTGGTGCGGAGCCAGATTCGATCCGAAAGTTGATGAGCGAGTAGCCACCAGTGAATTCTTCAGGATCGCCATTGAACGTGAACTTCACATAGGCGATGTCGGCGTTCATGCTTCGGATTTCGAGTGGAACCGAATTGAAGAAGCCCGGACCCACCTCGAATCCTCCTCCATCGACGTTAGCCGGTGGCGGTGGACCGACCGACGTCATCTGTCCTGCGTTGTTATAGGCAGTCATTTGGAAGTTGTAACCAAACCGTCCCCCGGCCTGAAACATCACCGAGACCCCTTTTACGGGCTTACTGAACATGATAGTAGGATTCGTGTTCAGTGGTAAAGCAAGTGCGGCGGCGTTCGCTACTTGGTAATAACCTTTGAAGTTAGGAGAGAAGGTTGTTGTATTGGCTATTTGAAGAGTCGCCGTCAAGCCCGGAATGCCGGTGACCGGGATGGCTGCATTGACGCCGCCCGACGCAGGTGGGGCAGGAAGTTTGAACCAATCCACGAACCCATCCGGCTGGATGCCAAGTGTGCAGAACGACGAGTTGGGCTGGAGTTGCGCCATTCCGCTGAATCCGACAGTAAGCAACAGACCAGAAACAAGCAGTTTAGGTAGATGTTTTGTCATAAGGCATGTCATGGTGCCTATGCAGTATACAGAAGATCGTGTCGCCCGTCGCCGGGGAAGTATACTACTTTTCTGGTGTGTTCACCACCTGGGACGAAGTGCACAGAGCCACCGGCGCGTGAGGTGACGTAAGTTCCGGCTGATTGCAAATACAGTCTACTCGCATGGAGAAGCGTAGACACTACAAACCTAGGCCGGACCAATCCTACTGGCAATAGTTTCGCCGGAAGTGGGTGCCCACCCTCCGATTGAGAATAGCTGGTGCAATCGACGCACCTCTTAAACCAGACCTCACGGTTTTCAAAAATCCGAGCCAGGGTAGTCTGGTCAAAATTAATTGCAAAAAAGTCTCAATATTCACCCTAGGATGCAGTATTAGTAACTATGACAATTAGTCTATTATCATCGCGCGCAATTATCGTAAAGGATCTCCAACTAAAAGGACGTTCTCGAATTAAACCTTCAACATGCGGTTACGGCCGCTTCGGCGGTCAGCTTTCTGTAAGCGTCAGCCGAACACTACGGAGACAATATCCTCGATCCTTCAGTGGTACCTCAAATACCAATTGGTCCGGCCCATTAAGTGTGTGCCAGAGTGGGGGTGGCTCGCATTAACGTCCGATTTGTTTTGAAAGTTTTGAAAATTCGAGGATGGGGTAGTCGATTTTAAAAATCTATATCAGGGAAAAATTTGAAATCCGCTACCTTGAGAGGCCCGTCAGTAGATGCTCGTTAACGCTGAACTCTTCATCCGCTAAAATGCCGAACTTTGATGCGGGTTCATAGCCGCGTTTGCATTTATTGCAACGCATAGAGGTATTCGGGGTGACGAGAAGTCGGATTCCTTCGGCCTCATTTGTAGCCTCTATATGTATCGGGTAGCGCTGCTGCTCAAGCCGTATCGTCGGAACTGGACCTGGAAGCGATCTGGTAACCGGGGTGTGCACTTCTAGATGCTCGGCTGATCCGCACTTTGGACAGATCACTTCGACTTGTTCCATAAAACAATACTACTACCTTTTGTTCTTAGCTGAATCGAGATCAGCACAGAATAAACTAGGCGGGCAGCTGGACTACCACCCAAACCGAAGAGATAGGGGGGCATAGAGCTACGTGTTACTAGGATTTATCTTATCTAAAGAGCTGATTTTATGGGGTTTATTTCTATCCTCAAACAATTTTGGGTCAAAATGTAGCTTGACAGTCCCCGAAAAAACATGCGATTCTAATTGACGAGGGTCACCCTGTGGATGTCCGTTTATCTTGAACGGTGGCCTGGATCGGGACAACTGGACTGTTAAGAAAGCTAAAGGAGAACAGTCTGGAACGGAATCAACCGACTGCATGCCGAGGAGCTGGCAACCAAGCCACTGTCAGCCTGGGTTAAGCAAAAAATCGTCTTCGGACAATTTTAACGCTTCGGTGTGTATTTAACTTCGTGTGCTGACAAATGAGGGCTTCTATGGGTCGGCGGGGGTATTTGATACTCTCGCCCCAAGCCCCCCGTGTCTACGAGGTTGAATATATATGGAAGATCACAGCGTAATCTCCGGCATTATTACTAGGACTCTCTCGGCCAGCCGGACAAAGACAATGGCGGGCGGTCAGATTCGTGACGCGGTCCTTTCCTCACACCCCACCTTTAGAGCGCCTGAATACGGCGTGCGCAACTTGCGTGAATTTATACGAAAATATGTTCCAGCAGCACGGGAAGAATCACGGGCGGGCATGGACGTTGTGTATGCGTTGGTTGATGATCACGTGCCCGAGGTCAAGGACCGCATCGATGATGGTATCGAGTCAAAAAATCTAGCAAGAATAGCCCAGTCTCACCTCTTAAACAATCCTCAGTTGTGGAAGATCTTCAGTAACCCATCTTCCCCATGGAAGCTCTTTGTAGAGCCCAAGACCGGGACTATCCGGGGCACCGACCCTAGCGGAATGACCGACGCATCTTGGATACAGATTCCCTCATGTTCTGCGGAGACGCTGCTTCAGATCGCCCGAGACTTTGTTGACTTGGCCCCGGAGGCACTTCGGCCTGCCTTAACCGCTTCGCTCACAGAGAAGCGTTGGTGGTTACCGTTTTTCGAGGTTTTACGAAACGTTGGTCAAAAAACAAGTTGGGTCAGCTTCAGGAGGGAACGAATATCCACCGAGTTCCTCCGCTTGGTAAGCCAGGTAGTAGAGCGCGATGCAGTTTCCGTCAATGTGATCGAACTCGAAAAGCTCTCGGCATCATCACCCAATAACGCCATGCTCAGGAAATTGGTGCTCGATGCGGTAGCACGCATGAGTGATGCTGAGTTACGTTCGTTGAATATTCCCCTCGGTTACGTTGTCGATTTTGTGAGCTCAATCCGGTAGCGGGAGACCGACTTGTTTGAGATTTCTCTTTCTGGTGGGTTTCTACGATGCCGTTCGCGAAGAGCTTGAAGATCAATATTCATCGCACTTTGCCAATGGCAGTCTGATTTTCATCCGTCAGAG
>DASXGT010000046.1:0-9157 GCA_036488895.1 Bryobacteraceae bacterium
TCAGGTGAAGGAGTTGAAGTTTCGCCCCAATACCGACGATCACGACTACGATTTCAAGAAGAACCACGCCGTGCGTTTTTTGCAGGAAGGCAACCGCGTGAAAGCGGTGGTCCAATTCCGGGGCCGTGAAATCGCGCATACTGACCTTGGCAAGAAACTCTTGTTGCGCTTCGCCGAAGATCTGGCCGGAGTTGGGACCATTGAGGGGCAGCCGCGTTTAGAAGGCCGTAACGCGCACGTGCTCATCAGCCCGGTAAAGGTTGTGACGGGGGCGGGCACTCCTCCCAAGCCAAAAGAGAAGCCCAAAGAAGCCACGGGCGCACCCACGCAGCCAAATACCGTGCATTAAAACGCCCGGCCCGCTAATCCGAATAGAAGAGGTATTTGCGCCACTGGTCGTCACTGCGGCCTAGTAACCGCATGAGGTGACGGCTGGTGTGCAGGCTGAAGGGCCGCGGCGGCCGCAGCAGCTTAATTCCGGCTTCTTCTGGCGTGCGGCTACCCTTCCTGTTATTGCAGGAATGGCAGCAGGCCACCAGATTTTCCCATGTGGTCTCGCCAGCGCGCGAGCGCGGAATCACGTGATCGAGCGTCATTTCTCCCGAAGGCAGAACGCGATGGCAATATTGGCAGGTATAGCGGTCGCGCATTAGAATGTTTTTGCGAGACAAGGCGCGAGTCTGGTGCGGAATGCGGCGGTACTCCAGCAAGCGGATTACGGACGGAACGTCTAGCGTTCGCCGCGCGGAATGGACGTGCGCGGGCGCGACTTCCTCCGCCGAGGCGACCCCTTTCAAGACCAACACCAGCGCGCGCCGGGCCGCGCAAATGTTGATGGGTTCGTAGCTGGCATTTAGAACAAGGACCGGACGATGAAGCCGATCAGGACTAGGCATCGAATGAAGCTCCCATTTCTCGTCTACAACTGCTAACTGGCTCCGTTCCGGGCGGCCAGCGTTTTGCTGGCTTTCCGGCTGGCGGGTACTACAAAACTCGTGTCAAAACCGCGGCGGTCCACACGCGCCAGCGTGAGCGCGGAAACATGCGCAGCGCCGGCGGCCTTTAGCGCGGCGGTGGCGGCTCTCAACGTGGCGCCCGTAGTGAAAACGTCATCAATCAATAGCACGCGGCGCCCGGAGATCTGCTCCGGCTTTACTACGCGGAAGGAATTGCGAAGATTGGCACGGCGCGCCGCCTCATTCAGGCCTGCTTGTGGCGCGGTATAGCGATTGCGCCGGAGATTGCCCGACAGCTTCAGCCCGAAACGCTTGGCAATGGGAGCGGCCAATAGCTCAGACTGGTTGAAGCCGCGCTCCCAGCGCTTACGCCAATGCATGGGCATGGCAAGCACCGCATCGAAGTTTTGATCGAGCGGAAGCGCCCGGATGAGCAAACGGCTCAACGGCCGGGCGAGGCTTTCTATTTTGCTGTATTTGAAGAGGTGGATGAGCTGCTGCAGGGAATCCTGATAACTGCCGAAAGAATAGACTGAATCGAAATTCGCCTGATTCTCGCGGCAGACCGTACACTCGCCGTCCCCATCCAGCGGATAGGAATCTATAAAAGGGGTCCGGCAGGTTTTACAAAAATGGTCAGCCTGAAGCGGCTGGGGAAGAGAAAGGCAGGGAGCACAAACCGGTACACGCGAGACTGAACCGTGGAGCCGCTGTTTGCACACGCGGCAGTCGTCCGGAAAAACAAGATTAAAGAAGGACGCAGCGAGGCTTTGAACCGCGGCGAACCGCTTGGTCGGCGTTTGACTGGTGTTTACTATGACGGTGCGAGTCGAAAGACTTGGGAAAGCACACCCCCACTCAAGCCTAAGTATACAACAGGGAAGCTTTTTGACGAACACGTGCAAAAACGAGCGCGGCCGAAACTCGCCGCCCAAATCTTGCGAGTTCCTTCTGTCTGGCGGCTCGGAATCCGCTCCCGTTGCGCTTTCAAGGAATTTCAGTGTTAAAGTTAGCTTCAGATTTGGTCGATTGATTAATTGGGTCTCGCGAATGGGCGCGGGCCTGAGGAACGCAACGTGGCTCCTCGCTTGCGAATATGGATTCTTTGCGCTTTTTACTCGTTCACTCCGATGCCACCCAATCCGAGCGGATTTCGTCGGTTTTGGAGGACGCGCACCATACTGTTCTGCCCACGCCTAGTTTAGACGAAGCCGCGGAAGCGCTGTCCTTGCAGAGATTTGACGCCGTGCTTTTAGGAGCGTCTTTTGCCAATGGTACGGTGGCGGCGTTTAAGGCCAAGCTTCGTCAAATAGAGCAAAGCCAGCGCTCATTTTCCTGCATTCCCATTTTGTCGGCCATGACGCCGGTGGATGGGGTCGCGGCGTTGAATGACAGTCCGTGCGACGGGTATTTTGAAGATCCGTTGGATTTAAACGTTCTGACAGAGGTTGTGAGCCGCTTGGCGCGGACACTGGCGCGCTCGGCGGAATTGCAGAAGAAAAGCATGGACGACGAATTCCCGGTTCTCGCGCCAAATGAGTTCGAAGAGCAGGTCGGCGGCGATCGGGAATTGATGGTGGAGATTATTGACCTGTTTTTGGAGGAGCGCAAGCAGCAGGTGTTTGAAATGCGCGAGGCTTTGCGGGCCGTTGATTGGGAATCGCTGGCCAAGGTTGCGCACACGATCAAAGGTTCTTTGGGAAGCCTACACGCTCCCCGCGCCCGGTCGAGGGCGCAGGATCTCGAAATCGCGGCGCGCGACCAAAAGAGTGAACTAGCGCACCAATGGTTCGCCGCATTGGAGCGGGATCTGGAAGAGCTGGAGCCGGCGCTCGCGGCTTTGCGCGCGGTATCGGCTTGAGTATCGCTTAAACCAGCCTGTTAAACTAAGGACGCTCTCTAGCCTCCTCAGTTCTTATGAGTTCTTCCCCAGCGCTTGAAATCGTTTGCGCCCACAGCCCAGATTCCGATGACGCGTTCATGTTCTATGCCATGGCAACCAAAAAGGTGCGTTCCCGGACGCTTACTTTTCGTCATGTTTTAGAGGACATCGAATCTCTCAATAGAAAGGCGACCGAAGGGCTCTATGAGCTCACGGCCATCTCTTACCATGCTTATCCATATGTAGCGGATAAGTACGTCCTGCTCTCCAGCGGGTCCAGCATAGGAGATGGATACGGCCCCATTGTGGTCAGCCATAAACCGTTGTCGCCAGCCGAGTTGAAAGGCAAAAAAATCGCCATACCCGGCACGATGACCTCCGCGTTCTTGTCGTTGAAGCTTTTTCAGCCGGATTTCGAACCCGTGGTTATTCCGTTCGATAAAATTCTGGCCGCGGTGAAAGCGCATGAGGTCGACGCGGGCTTGATTATTCACGAAGGCCAGCTTACCTATGGGCACGGTGGTTTGCACAACGTGCTGGATTTAGGGAAGTGGTTCAAGACCACCTACGATTTGCCGCTGCCGCTGGGCGCAAATGCGCTGCGGCGTGATTTAAGTCCCGAAGTGCAAGCCGAATGTTCGCGCGTGATGCGCGAAAGCATTCAGCACGCTCTCGATCACCGCGAGGAAGCGCTGAACTATGCCATGCAGTTCGCGCGCGATCTGGATACAAGCCTGGCCGATCAATTCGTGGGCATGTATGTGAATCACTACACGGTGGATGGTGGGGAGATTATTCCGCGCGCGGCCCAGAAGCTTTTGGACCTCGGATTCGAGGCTGGTCTTATTCCTCATAAAACAATAGTTGAAGTTGTTCGATAGAGCGGGTTAACTTCATATCATGCTTGTGCGTTCTGTAAGGATCGGGGCCTGGGGCCTGTTGCTATGTTTGTCGCTCGCATCGGTGCCTATTGCACGGGCAGGTCAAAGCGACGGTAGTTACACCGTTAAACAAAGAATTTCACGTGTTCGAAACTTGGGCAAGCAGGGTGACGCCACGGCGATCACAGCCTTGACGCCCAGCCTAAGTGACACGGCGCCTCAGGTGCGGATTGAAGCTGTAAAAGCGATCGTCAAGATTGGCGGCGAGGCGAGCCTTGACCCGCTGGTGAAGGCCACTCATGACAGTGATCCGGAGGTCCGGATTCGCGCCACCGATGGAATTGTGAATCAATATCTGCCGGGTTATGTCACGAGTAACAGCCTCAGCGGAATTTTCATTAAAGGCACGCGTCAAGTGAAGGGTTTCTTCTCCTCCCGCAATGATCAGGTAGTGGACCCGGACGTGAAGATCCGCCCGGACGCGGCGCAGGCGTTGGCCGAGGAAATCGGAGACGGAGTCAATATGGAGCCGCGCACCAACGCGGCGCTGGCGGCCGGCATTTTGCGATGCAAGCCAGCCGTGCCCGCCTTGGAACAGGGGCTGACCACGATCAACAGCGACATGATTTTCGAATCCTTGATTGCGCTGCAGAAGATTCAAGACCCCTCGGCCGGGCCTGCCGTGAATCCCCGGGCGCGGGATTTGGATGAGCGGGTACAGTTAACCGCGCTGGAAACCATCGGCATCTTGCGTAGCAAGGACGCCGCGCCGGATCTGCATTATGTCCTGGTGAATGGCAAGAACGCTAAAATACGCCGGGCCGCGCTGGAAGCACTGGCGATGCTGGGGCTCCCAGCGGATCGCGAGACCTTTCAACGATACTCGGACAATAAGGACCTGGACCTGCGGGCAGCGGCTCTAGAAGGGCTAGGACGCATTCGCGAGCCTGCCGACGGCCCCGCCTTACAAGCCGCTTACGACGAGAACAATGCCGGTTGGCAGGTTCACGCAGCAGCCGCATTCGCGCTGGTTTCGGAAGGCAAAGTGGATATGGGGGAGTTCAACCCGCTGCCCTACCTCATTGAATGTCTGAATTCGAAGAACCGCGCCTCTACCGCCAACGCCTATCTAGTGGAATTGGCAAAGCACAAAGAAGTGCGTGATGCCTTGGTGAAAGCGCTGCCGGACGGTTCGAAGGATCAAAAAATAGGACTTTGTTCGGTTCTGGCGTTAAGCGAAAGCGACGATGCGGTGGGGGGATTAAGTTCGCTCTCGAAAGATATCGATCCCGACGTGGCGTTCGCTGCCTCGCGAGCGGTGCGGATACTACAAGCCAACAAGGCTTCCTGAGGAGTCTCGGGAAGCCTTGCTGGCTTAAAAAGAAAAGGAACGAAGGGTTTACTTGGCTTTCTTCTGCTTCTGCTGACCAACGCGGACTTTAAACTGTTGCTGCTTAGATTCCAGGAAGGCCTTGTGATCGTGGCGGGCAACAGCATCTTTCAGATAGCTGTCCACGTCGGCATCCTTCGGAAGAATCGCCATCAACGTAAAACTCTCGTTGCAGGTAGGGCAAAAGGGCCGAAAGCGTTTAATATTCGGGATTGCCATAACGAAGCTAGGATAGCATGAGGCGGTAATGGTGCCAATTCTATGGGCTTTCTCACGGCGCGAATGATTCGAGGCATTGTCTTGTGCTGCGTGACAGCGGCGTTGGTCTTTCCGCAGCCTCCTCAGGACCGTCCACAAGATCGCCAACAGCGGCCAGCGCCGAGTCGGCCAAGCGGCCGGCTAAACCCGGGAGGACCGGGCGGAGGAAATAAACCAGGTGACCGGCCGGACAGACCAGGCGGCGGCAGGCCGCAACCACCGCGCCCGAATCCACCTCGGCCAAATCCACCTCGGCCAAATCCGCCGCGGCCGCCTCGTCCGAACCGTCCGCCGCAGTGGGGCAGGCCACCTCAGAACCGGCCTTCGTATCAGTTCCGTCCGAATGACCGGGATTTCTTGCGGAGGCATTATTTTAATAGCCTGCGCGCCATTAACAGAGCGCGGCGTCCTGTGTTCCGGGTCGGAGGATATTTCCCGATCGGCGATATCGGTTATCTGACCGCGGTTCCACCAAGCGTCTATGGACGCATGCCCCCGCCACCTCCCGGTTACCGGATGGGATATTTTGACGGGTACGTGGTGGTGTACGATCCGGTGACTTATTTCATCACGAATCTGGTCGATTTGCTGCAGTAGGGCGGGCGATATAATCGCATCGTGACATTACAGGAAGCTAGAAAAATTATTGCGGCCGCTGAAAAGAAAGCGGAGGAAATTGGCCAGCCGATGAACATCGCGGTGGCGGATGCGGGTGGAAATCTGGTTTCGCACGTGCGGATGGACAATGCATGGCTCGGCAGCATTGACATCTCCATCAAGAAAGCCTATACCTCTCGTGCGTTTGACATCGCTACCAAAGATCTGGCCACGCACTCCCAATCCGGCGGCCAGTTTTTTGGAATTCACGCGTCGAATGATGGGAAGATTATGATTTTTGCCGGCGGCATTCCGCTCAAGAAGAATGGCAAGGTGGTAGGCGCGATCGGTGTTAGCGGCGGGTCCGGCGAACAGGATCACGCCGTCGCCGAAGCAGGCGCAGCGGCTTTTTCAAGCTAGGTTTTCAGCTAATTTGTGGCGGTGGGTCCCACGCCGGAACCCGGCGCGCGAGACCCGCTGTTCTTCAAATTTGTCTCAAACAGCTTGTAGATGCGTTTGTACTCGTCGGTCCAGCTTGCGGCCTCTTTGAATCCGTGATCTTCCACGGGATACACTGCCAAGTCCCAGTTGTCTTTGTGCAGCTCAATAAGCCGCTCCACCAGCCGAACCGTATCCACAAAGTGAACGTTGGTGTCAACCATTCCGTGGCAGATCAGCAGCGCTCCTTTTAATCCATCCGCGAAGAAGATCGGAGACGATTGCCGGTAAGCTTCGGCGTCCTTCTGCGGAAAGTTCAAGATGTTGCCGGTGTAGCCCTGATTGTAAAGCGCCCAATCGCTCACCGGCCGCAGCGCTGCCCCGGCGGCAAAAACATTGGACTGCGTAAACATTGCCATCAGCGTAATAAAGCCGCCATAGCTGCCGCCGTAAATGCCGATCCGTTTCGGGTCCACACCTTGCTCGGATACCAGCCATTTCGCCGCGTCCACCTGATCGTCCAAATCCGTTCCACCCATGTGCCGGTAAATGGCGGTGCGCCAATCGCGTCCGTAGCCTTTTGAACCGCGATAATCCAGGTCTAAAACCGTATACCCGTGGTCCCGCAGGAAGTGATGAAACAGATACTCGTGCAAATAGGCGCTGGGCCAAGCTTTACGGATGTTTTGCGTATAACCGGCGCCATGGACGAAGATGACGGCCGGGCCACCTTTCCTGAAATTGGCGGGCTTGTATAGGTGGCCGGGAACTTTTATGCTGTCTCGCGCGGGAATTTCCACGATCGGCGTATCCGTCCAGGCGTAGTTTCTGAATTCAGGAGCCGGTGAGTCTGTGAGCTTTTTCGCCGCGGCGTTCGGCTCATTTGCCTGCAGGTACAACTCGGGCGGCTTATTCGTGTAGGAGTAGATATCGGCGATCCACTTCTCATCCGGCGAAAGCGTGGCAGCGTGCGTACCCTCGGCTTTCGTAATCAGGGTCGTCTCGCCTCCTTGCACGGGCAGCGACCACAGATGCCGCTCAAAGAAACTACCTTGACTCGTGGATAAATAAAATCGCGACTTATCATGCGACAACTCCACCCGGTCAATCTCAAATTTCCCGGTCGTTAATTGTTTGGGCGGGCCACCCTCATACGGAACTTCATAGAGATGATTAAAGCCGTCGCGCTCGGAAGTGAAGTAAAACGTTTGGTTATCGCCCAACCAACCATTGCCGCCGCCAGGACCACCTAGCCATGCTTTGTCTTCATCCTTAAACAGCACACGCGCCTTGGCGGCCGCGGTGTCCAAAGCTAGAATCCAACAGCTCTTGTTATCGCGTGCGCGCGCGGAGAAGACGGCCTTCGTTCCGTCATCCGAAAATAAAACAGCAGGCGGCAAGACAGCGCCGGGCATGCCCACGCCACCGCCGCCACCAGAGCGTCCACCGCAGTTGTTTCCATCCTCTATCTCGGCAGCGGGTATGCCCAGTGATCCGTGATCGACATGCTTCACTTCACCCGTTACAACATTGATGACCACCATATGGCGTTGGGTAAGTTGGTCTCCCACGCGCGGGCGGCCCGGAAGCAGTTCCGGATAACTGGAATCGGTGATCCAGCTTGGCGCGTCATCGTTCTTTGAATTCTCTTGCGCTTCGTTCAGAACAGCCAAAACATACTGGCCATCCGGAGAAAGTTGCATCTGGGTCAGGGTCTGCCGCGCCTGCAACTGGTAGGGCTTGCGCGGATTGATTTTCTTTTGCCGCTCCTCGTTCTCCTTGCGCAACTTGTCCCGGTCGCGCACAACTGCGAAGAACTCTTCTTGCTCTTTCTTGAGAAATTCCTGGCTTTCGGTGCCTTTGGGCGGCGTACCGTTTGCCCCGGCTGCGCGTGTCGGCGCCGGAGGCGTCGCAACCACGGGGAGGACCTGTCCGCGGCGTTGCCCACCTACTCGCGGCGCGCCGGGTGCTGGAACTGCGCCTGGAACTACGAATGGATGGATATCGGTTAACTGCACCAAATCTCCATCGTCGAGCGATGAAAGATACAGATTACCCGCGCGTTCAAAAGTGATGTGGCGGCCATCGGGAACAAAGCGCGGATTCGTTTCCGCTTCTACCGTCTTGGTCACCTGGCGGCGTTTGCCGGTCGCGTTATTGATGACGGCAATATCTCCGTCCTGCGCAAACACGCTCAAGCTTCGATCCCGGTTCGTGTCCACCGACGCGGGAGGCGCTAAACGTGCTTCGTCCTCGGAGAGTTTTCTGGGCATCGGGTTGTCGCGGCTCACCGCATACGTATCGTTCGGAGCGCTTGCCGGGTTGGAAGCTTGCTTCCATTGAAAATAAATTGTGGAGCTATCGCCGGACCACCGCACCTGCGCCGGTTCCGTGCCCACCAGATTTACACCGCGCATGATGTTTTCAATTGTGAGGTCGAATTTCTTTTCAGGCAAAGCGCCGCCCAGTAGATTGACCATCGGGTTGAGCGTAAGCAGGAGAGCGAGGGAACCGCTAAGACTGGCTCGAAACATATAGGTAGGTATCGGTACTGCTGGTCCTTTGTCGGAGTAAGTTCTTCGGGGACCGCGCGGCCTGAGGGCTGCCGCCAGTAGCAATTAGTGTAGAACACCGGCCTACGTATGATTAGGTAAGATCCGCGCTTCTGATCGGGAGATGGCGGACGCGCTTTCCTGCCGCGCGGTAAAAATGGCATTCGCGACAGCGGTCCTGGCACGGACGGTCACAGTCTGCC
>DASXGT010000063.1:0-7261 GCA_036488895.1 Bryobacteraceae bacterium
ATTTGGGCCTGCGCGCGCCGGGCGAGACGGATCACATCGTCCTGGAAATCTTTGGCGTCAAACGCGATGACATGCGGCGCGAGATCGGCAATCAATTTTGCCAGTACGTCAACGTTGTCAGCCTCCGGCATCACCTTTAGCTCTGGGCGAAGAGCCAGAACTTGTTTCAGGAAGCCGGCGCCGCCGTAGATCACAACATGGCCCGACATGTCCGTTTTTTCCAGCATGGCCACTAAATCGGCTGGGGCGATCCACTTGGAATCCACATAGACTCCAATTTTCCCGTGCGCGAGCCGCAGGGCTTCTTCGAAGGTAGGCACCTTGGTTCCGGCGAATGGCGCGCCGAATTTTGCGCCGGCGTCCAGTGCGCGAACCTGTTCGAAGGTCATGCCGCGAACCGCGCCGTGACCATTGGTTGTGCGGTCCACCGTTGCATCATGCATCAATATCAGGTGGCCGTCCGCGGTGGTGCGTACGTCCAGCTCAAAATAATCCGCTTTCGCGTCAATTGCCGCTTGGAAAGCGGGCAGCGTGTTTTCGGGATGAGACAGATGCTCGCCGCGATGCGAGATGACAACGATCTGAGCCAGTAAAAGCAGTGGGATAAACATATGAGTAACTTAGAAGAACAGCCGGAGCACCAGCTCAGTGATGCGTCCGGACTGCGCGCCCGTGATCACTCCGAAGCTGCTGGGCGACGAAAGATTGGCTTTGGGATTGGTGAACTGGGCATGGTTAAACGCGTTGAAGAATTCTCCGCGAAGCTGCAGCCTGACCCGGTCATTGAAAGGGAAGTTGCGCTGCAGCGCGAAATCGGTGTTGTTGAGGCCGGGTCCGTGCAGGGGGAAGCGCGGTGAATTGCCTAGCGTATAGGCCGGCGCCAGTTGAAACGCAGCCGTATTGATCCACTGGGTGAGAGTTTGCCCGTTGGAAGGCACGGGATTACCGATGGCGTTCGGACGCTGCGTTTCCGTATAGCCATGCGTATTGTTGTTCTGGCTGACCGCGAGTGGCTGCCCCGATTGGAATTCAGTAATTCCAGCAAACTGCCAACCCGAAATGACATCCCGCAATATAGGCGTCTCCGTTAGATACCTGCCGCCGCGCCCCAGAGGAATGCTATAGACATAGTTGGCCACAAACCGCTGTGGGATGTCATACCCGCCCACTCCACGTTCGGCTTGCAGATCATAGACATTTTGCACGCCCACATGATTCGCCCTGGCCGATGCGTCGACGTCGTCAAGCAGCTTGCTGAAGGTGTAGGCTGCGGAAATGACAAGCCCATTCTTCCAGCGGTGTTCCAGTTTTGCCTGCAGTGAATGGTAGATCGAGTTGCCGTCGAGCGTGAGAGAATCCACACCGGCGTATTGAGGGAATGGCCGTAAGGCCTGGCTGCCGGCAGCAAATTGATTGGGCTGCAATTGGTCAGTCTGCAGAAGGATGGGCAGTTTGACACCTTTGTTCGCGGCATAATCGACTTCCGCGAACCATGAGCCGAATTGACGCTGAACACCGAACTGCCAGGAGATGCTATAGGGAGTGCGCGTGCGGCTGTCGATCTGATAGACCGTCGAGGTTGGATTGGTAAGACTGGCCGGCACCAGAGGATTGCCGCTCGCGTCCACGTAATAAGGAACAGATGGGACGCCGTTTCCCAATTCATAGCGCGGCGTCGCGCCGCCATCCAAGCTTTGGAAATCGGCATTTTTCTGGTATTGCGACAGCGGTCCCACACCGGAGTAGCCGATGTTCGGCAAGCGGTAGAAAGCAACGCCGCCTCGAAAGACCGTGTCCTTCATAAAATTCCAGGCGTAGCCCACGCGCGGCAGAAAATCGTGATAGACGTTTGGCATGAAATGAGAAGGCGCACCATTGCGGCCAGCAAACTGCACGCTGCCGGGTGTTCCCGTCTGTGTATTTATGATGTTCGGGTTGAAACTCGCGAATTGATTGTTGGCTTCCGAATAGGGGCCGTCAAACTCCCCGCGGAGTCCCAGGTTCAATGTGAGTTTTGAATTCACTTTGTAATCGTCTTGTAAGTAGAGCGCGGCGCTATTGATATTGAGACGATAAGTGTAATCTTCGTTCTGGATTTGAGTATTCGTTGGATAGCCCAGCAGGAGATCGGCCAAATCGAAGCCACTGTTAGGGTTCGATGAAATGGACGTGAAGGTTTGATCGAAGCTGTAGGCGCCGGACAAAAGACCAGGTGAGTAGTTGTTATACATCTGGCGGCGATAATCGCCGCCGATTTTTAGCGTGTGGCTACCCTTTTGCGTTTGGAGAGCCTCATTGAGGACCCAGCTTCTATCGCGGTCATGATTCGCCCCATCGCCGCCCAATTGAACAAAGTTGGTGGTGGTGACGTTAGGAAATGCGGTCAGCGGAACGCCTTGCAAACCAAGCTGCGGCACCGCCGGGCCCGCGGCGTTTTCGTAATTGATTTCCTGGATGAACCCCAGCCGCGATTCCAGCACAAGGGTGGGACCGAAGATGTGCGTCTCACTCAAGGCTACCTGGTTATCCCACCAGCCGCTGGCGTTATTGTAATTTGCTGCGTTGGGGATATAGGAAATCGCTTGCGTGCTTGGATTGTAGCGGCCGTAGCGGATAAACATCTTGTCGTTATCGCTGAAGTTATGGTCAAAGCGGATCAAACCCTGTAATGTGTTGTCATATTCGGTGGGACTGACATTGTAGTTGTTGCCCGAGCCGAAGTTCCCATTTGATTGGGGATAAAAGCTCACGATCCGGGCTGCTACCGGATCGATGCGGCTGGCAGGAATCACGCCGCCCGCAAACAGAGTGCGCGTAATGTTTCCCTGGGCGTCTACGACCGTTGTCTTAGGGTCATAAATCGGGACCGGCGCGCCGTTGTTACTTTGCGAGAAATTACCGCTTCGCTCCAGATCAGTGGGCGTTCGCGTTAATGCATAGGCCGGCTGGGCCACCAGTGTTTCATTGAAATCTATAAAGAAAAATGTCTTGTTTCTTCCATCGTAGTGCGGCAGCATGACTGGTCCGCTGAAGGTTCCACCTGGATTGTTCTGCACAAAACGCGAATCGTTTTGAGTTTGAAAGAAGTTGCGCGCATTCAAAACGCGATTGCGGAAATAGTCATAAACGGTGCCGTGATATTCGTTGCCGCCATGCTTTGAGGTAACGAGGAGCACGCCGCCGCCGGTGTGGCCGAACTCAGCAGAAAAGGGCGTTGTAATGACCTTGAATTCGTCCACGGAATCCGGCGAAGGAGTGAACGTATAGGTGTTGTCGGAAGGGTTGGTGGTGGGCAGACCATCTTCCAAGATTTCGTTCGTCACCGGGCGGCCGCCGCCAAAACTAAAATTGTTGATGTTGCTGTTGTTGGAACTGGTTGAGGTTACACCCGGAACGAGCCTCGCGAGCAACAGAGGAGAACGCCCGCGCGTTGGATTGGTAATTTCCGGAATATTTTCCAGTTGCTCAGATCCGACCACATGGGCGATCTCCGGCGAATCGTAATTGACCTGTGTGGCAGCGGCTGCGACTTCGATGTTCTCGTGGACCGAGCCCACCTGCATTGTTTGGTCCAATCGAAAACTCTGATTTAACTGGAGCGGAAGATCCACGCGAGTTTCTTCTTTGAAACCGGAGACTGTGAAGGCAATACGATATACGCCGGGCTTCAGAAAGGAGACCAGGTAGTCGCCGGACCCGCTGGAAACCGTCCTGAACGAATCGTTGGTGTCCTTTTCGGTGACCGAGATCTGAACATTCGGCACGGGCAGGCCAGCCGCATCTGTAATGCGGCCGCCGATGCTGCCGGTAAACGTTTGAGCTATGAGGGGTAGTGAGAGTAGAAAAATTCCGAGGAAACGAAGCATAAGGACGTGAAAGAACTGTCCTTAAACGCTAGCGCAAGATTGTTACATATTGAATGAGGCTGGGTTACAAATTTACATGCGCGTGCCGCCCCTTATGGTCAGGGTTCGGAACGCGACTTTCGAGATTGCATGATATTCCTTTCTAAATGACTCGAAGAGATGTTTTGAGCACGGCGGCGGCGGGGATTTTGGGCACTAGCGCCCGGCCATTGCTTCGCGGGCAGCCCGCTGCAAAGAAGAATCTGCTGATCATCATGTCCGATCAGCACAAACGCGATTGCCTGGGCGTTGCGGGCGATTCGATTGCACGCACTCCCAATCTCGATGCGCTGGCAGGGACATCGGTGCGTTTTACGAATGCGTATTGCACAAACCCGGTCTGTACGCCGTCGCGAGCTTCCATTCTGACCGGTCTCTACACTCACAATCACGAATCCTGGAACAATACTGTTCCCCTTCCCGCTAGACACAAGACCATCGCTCACCATTTCAGCCGCGCGGGCTATATGACCGGCCTGGTCGGCAAAATGCATTTTGTGGATGCGCAGACGCATGGCTTCGATTACAAAATCGACTTCAACGATTGGTACCAATTCCTGGGGCCGAAGACGAAACTATACGCCGATGAGTTGAGCCGTGCTAACTCCGGGTCCGGCCTGCCTGAGATTGACGATCTCTGGCGCGACTTTGGTGATCCGTGGATTGGAACTCGTGACCTCGACGACCGCCAAGGCGCGGTGGCTGTTGGGGGCGTCTCCAAAATTCCCGAGCGGGATCACTTTGAAAGTTTCGTGGCCCGGGAGTCCATCCGTTTTCTGCGTAAACAGGCAATGCAACAGCAGCCCTTTCTACTGATCTGCTCTTTTTTGAAGCCGCATGATCCGTTCATGCCCGCGTCTCGCTTTGCCAGTATGTTTCGCCCGGAAGATATGCATCTTCCGGATACCTGGGGCAAGCTGGACCTGTCACAAGCTCCCTCAGAGGTTCGCTCGGCGATCGAACATAACGCCGCTACGCCGGAACTCGGAACCGCAGAAGGCGCCCGTAAACGCATGGCCTACTACTACGCGAACCTGGCACAGATGGATGATTGCGCGGGATCTGTGCTGCGCGCCCTGAGCCAATTGGGACTCGACAAAAATACGGCGGTGGTGTACACCTCCGATCATGGAGAGATGCTCGGAGAACGCGGCATGTGGAACAAGTTCGAGTTTTACGAATCGTCCTGCGGGATTCCTCTGATGATGCGGGTTCCCGGCATTCCGGCCACCGGAACATCTTCGGCACTGCTCAGCCAAGTGAGTCTGCTGCCGACGCTTGCGGAGGTGTGCGGCGTTCCGATCTCATCTCCGCTCGATGGGGAAAGCTTTTTAGAGCACCTGAGGCGGCCAGAGATTTCCAGTACGCGCCCCGTTTTTGCCGAATACAACCTGGGAAATCCAAAGGCAAAATACATGATTCGCGACGGCGATTGGAAGTATACGTTCTGGACCCACGATATTGCCGAGTTGTACAACTTGAAGACCGATCCCAAAGAGATGACTAACCTTGCCTTACACCCGAACCACCAGAATGAAGCCGCGCGCCTGAAGGCAAAGTTGTTTGCCTGGCATAAACCAGCTGAAATTTGATTTAAGATAGATTTACTAGACTCGAGGGGATCCATGTTGCGTCTCACGATACTGCTACCCGGCTTGCTATTGTTCACTGCGCTTGGATTACTCGCGCAAGACACCGCCACGATTGCCGGAACCGTGACGGACCAATCGGGCGCCGGGGTGCCAGCCGCCCAAGTCACGCTGGTGAATGTAGCGACGCAGTTCACTCGCACGGTGGAGACCAACGCCAGCGGCCAATATGTCGCTCCTACCATACCCACAGGCAATTACGAGATGACTGTGGTGAAAAAAGGGTTTGAACGGCTGCAGCGCTCCGGCATTCAGTTGACGGCGGCCAGCACGCTCAGCGTCGATTTGCAACTTGCTCTGGGCAGCGAAACGCAGACAGTTTCCGTGATCGATACCGCGCCGCTGCTGCAATCGCAAAGCGCGGAAGTTTCGTCGCTCGTGGACAGCCGCCAAACGGTTGCGCTTCCTTTAGTAACCCGAGACTTCACTGACCTGGTGCTGCTAACGCCTGGCGCGCACGTTGGCTCGGCGTCAAATCTGGCCGAAGGCGGAAGCCCATACGCCATGCGAGGCGGCGCCAATTACAGCGTTAACGGCACGGTTGCCGCGGGCAACAGTTATCTTATCGATGGCATTTATAACCGCAATCTGTGGCTCAATACGCTGGTAATGGTTCCCGTGGTGGACGCGATTCAGGAATACCGGGTGTTGACGAGCAACTATGCCGCCGAATACGGCGAAGCGGCGGGTTCCGTCACTGAAGTCGAAACTAAATCCGGGGCCAATCAATTCCACGGCGATGCGTGGGAGTTTCTGCGGAATGACAAACTGAACGCCAACACTTTTTTTAATAATCGCAGCGGCATCGCCCGCCCCAGCTTTCGCAGAAACGAATTCGGCGGCACGGTGGGCGGCCCCATTATTCGCAACAAGACGTTTTTCTTCGGCGACTACCAAGGCATTCGTTTGTCACAACCGCTCACTCAAGCCTCCACGATCCCGACGCTTGCTCAACAGCAAATGGTGGAGACGGGGAACTTCGCGGGGCTGGGAAGCACCATTTACAATCCGTATTCGACACAAACGGTGAACGGCACCACCTCCCGCACGGCGTTCGCGAATAATCAGATTCCCACGACTCTGCTCGATCCCGCGTCGGTTCGGCTGTTTAAGCTGCTGCCCGCGCCTACTACAGCTGGCGCGACTACGAACTTTATCTTTAATCCGGCGCTCACCCAGCAAACGGATCAGTTCGATATTCGAGTGGATCAGAATCTCGGCTCGTCCGATCATCTCTTCTTTCGCTACGCCTATGACAACAGTAACCAGGTTAATCCGGGCGTGATCCCTTCGCCGTCTAACGCAGGCGTCCCCATCGGGCCCTATCTTTCCACCGCTACGAACGGCACAACCACGCCGCTTTTGACGCAGTCAGCAACTCTCGGCTACACCAGGACTTTGAATTCGAACACGGTACTCGAATCCCACTTTGCCGTCATCCGATGGCGCGCCGACATCACGCCGCTTGGGCTTCAATACAATACTGCTTCGGCTCTTGGCATTCCAGGCATTAACATCAACAACAAGGCAGGTGGACTTCCGGCGTTTACCATTTCGGGTTACCAGGAAATCGGAGACAACTCCACGTTCCCGGAAGATAGCCATACCGCCACATTTCAACTGGATTCAAATCTGACGCGAATTCAAGGCTCACACACGATCAAGTTCGGGTTACTCTTCCTGCGCCATCGCTTCAACGGCTTTTCC
>DASXGT010000075.1:0-35753 GCA_036488895.1 Bryobacteraceae bacterium
GGCGTTCCGCTGGAACTCAAACAGGCCGCCGTGCCACTCGTTCGTACCCGATTTCGTCACCAGGTTAATGACCCCGCCGCCGAACCGGCCGTATTCAGCCGCAAGCGAGTTCGTTTGCACGCTGAACTCCTGCACCGAATCAACAATGGGCGTATAGGCCGAAACGTTGTTTCCGACGTTGTTCTCCGGCAGGATGTTCGTCATGCCGTCGAGTTGCTCTTCATTCACTGCGTTTCGCGAACCCCCGATGTGTGGCGTCGAAGCGTTACCCACGTTGTTTACGCCTGGAACCAGAGTCGCCAAGCTGAAGGGATTTCGGCCGTTGAGCGGCAGATCTACCACTTTTCGACTATCGATAAGTTGCCCGGTGGTGGACGTCTCGGTATCGAGCGGCGTCAAGGAGGCTTGTACTTCCACCTGTTCACTTACCGCGCCCACCTTGAGCGCGAAATCCACCTCTCGGTTTTGCGCCACGTCTATCTTAATGTTTGTTTCTTTGGCGCCGGTGAACCCGGTGGCCGAGATGGACACGCTGTAGGTACCCGGAGTCAGAAATGGAACCACATAATGCCCTGACGTATCCGTAGTCAGGTCTTTCTTTTCGTTCGTACCCAGGTTCACCACGCTGACCTTTGCCGCGGCAACGGTGGCTCCAGTTTGGTCCGTGACAACGCCTTGCATTGTTCCGGTTGGTGTCTGCCCGGGAAGGTCGAAAGTAAATAGCAGCAGCAAGGCTGCAATAAAGGAAACATGCCTCATATTTTTCGTACTCCTCAGTTCGTAAAAGCAAAAAACTTTCCGAAGCTCAATCTGGCGGTTATGATTGCGCTCCAGCTGAATCTAGCGCAACGGGATACCCCGTGATTGCACCGTGAAATTTGCTGATACTGATGGAGTTATATTCTTGGCGGGAATGTAGCTAGTGTTGAGGGCTTGGTAGTGGAAAATAGTAAGTTCCTGGAATGCATAGAAACATTCCAGGAACGGGATACTAATATTTTTCGATAGCTTTTAGAAGTTGAACTTCACCGCCAACTGGATGATGCGTGACGGGGTTGCCAGCGAAGTGATAGTGCCGAAAGCCGAACCACCCGTGATGCTGGTATTCGGAGCACTGAACTGCGGGTGGTTGAGAGAGTTGAACAACTCAGCGCGGAATTGTATGTTCTCCCGGTTCTCTTTGCCGAAATAATTATTCTTGAAGAATGAGATGTCGGCGTTCACCGCGCCCGGGTTCCGGACATTCGGAATCGTGCGGCTGGCGTTTCCAAAAGTGAACTGCGGCGGTTGAAAGAATGTCGATGTGTTGAACCATCTGTTGATGGTTGGGTTGCTGATCGCGGCGCTCTGACCGGTGGTATCCGGCCGCTGGGTGGAGGCGTTCAATTGCGTCTGATTGGTAGCGCCGCTCAAAATGAGCGGGGTGCCCGTATGTGCCGAGACGATACCGTTGACGCTCCAGCCCTTAATCAGCAGGTTCGCGAAGCGCGGCGCCGAGTTCCCGAATCTCTTTCCTTGACCGAACGGAAGCTCGTAAACGAAGCTTGTCACGAAGCTCTTGGAAACATCTTGCGGTGAGACCGACCATTCAAGGCGGCGGTTATATTGATCGGCGCGCGTGCCGCTGATCGCTCCTAGGTAGCTAACTGCTGCCGCCGAGTCGTCCATTGTCTTCCCGCCCGTAAAGGATGCCAGGAATGTCAGGCCGTTGGAGAAGCGTTTATCCAGCCGGGCAATAATGCCGTTATAGAAGGAAGTAGCGCCCGGTTTGCGGAAGCTGCCCACGTTAGTATATTGCGGGTACGGCTCCAGCAATTGGTTATAGGAAACGGTCGGCTGGCTCAACGGCGAACCCGGCGTGGTGATGATTCCATAAAAGGGGTTCTTTACTTGCGTGGTGAGTTGATTTCCCAGCGCCGCATAGCTTGGGTTTAGCTGTGAGTAAGGCTGGGTCACCTCGCCATCCACCAGATACACTCCGCGGTTGGCGATATATCCGGCTTCAAGAGTCATGCCGCCCGGCAACTGCCGTTGAACGTTGAAGTTCCACTCTATCGAATACGGATTGCGGTAAGAACTGAAGAACGATTCGCCGATACCAAGCCCTATCTGCGAGCCCGGGCCACCCGCGGCGCCCTGCGGTAAAGTGTACCCTTGCGGGAACGGGTTGCTCAAGGTAGCATTAATCGTTTTCTGGTTGTCGAAGCTGGAGTTCACGTTGGTGGTGCCACCGAACCCTTGCACACCGGGCGACCCTGTGGTACCGGCTGCCTGTAGGGCGGAGGGAGCGTAGGAAATGCCAAAGCCACCGCGTAACACGGTCTTGCTGTCCCCGCTATAGGCAAATCCAAAGCGCGGCCCGAAATCCTTCCACTGCGTCGGGCCTTGGGCGCGTCCGTATTTGCTTTGGGGCGTGCCGACATAAATCAGTTGACCCACTAGATTGCCACAAGATGGGCACGCGCTTGCCGGCACTTGACCCTGTATCGGAGAGGGCAAGCTTGGGTCCCAATAGGACAGCCGGTTGTAACGTTCGGTCCGGGGAAGATCCACGTCCCAACGCAGGCCGATATTTACAGTCAGTTTCGATGTGACTTTCCAATCGTCTTGCACATAAAGGGCGCCGTAAACGCTGGCGTCCGACGCAGTCGGCTCATGCGTCACTTGGCCGCTAGTGGGAAGGCCGAGAAGGTAGGAGGCGTAGGCATTGCCCGTTCCGTTCCCGTTGCTCAGGATTTGCTGTGTCCACGTCTGGTCGAAATTGAATTGCCCGTCCGGGAAGCCGTATTGGTAGAAGTTGATAAACAATTTGCGCCACTCGCCGCCGAATTTGATAGTGTGGTGGCTCAAAATCTTGGTGAGACTGGCGGTAATGTCATGCGCGCTTGGATTCTCGACTAGATCCACATAACCCGTGTTTCCTAATCCAGCGCCATTGTTTAAGGCGAAGCGCGGAAAGTTCAGAACGCGAGTCGCGCCCACGGCGTCAAGAGACGTGGGCAGGCCCAGTGAACTGGGAAGAAAACCATCCCCTAGAGGAGTGCGCAAGGAGTACGAGCGCGCAAAACCATAGCGGAAATCCGCTACCAAAGTCGGGCTCAGCGTGAGGGTATGATCCATCGATACGCTATAGGCCCCGCCGGCGTTCGGGCCGCTGCCGCCTTGCGATGCCGGGTTAGTGGGTCCGTAATCATACAGCGGCGAACTGTTGTTCCAATCGTGGGACACGCGAGTGAACATGTGCCAGTTTGGAGTGAAGTTGTGATCTAAGCGAGCGTCCCATTTGTAGTCGGTGTTTGCGGTTGCGCCCACGGCGATGAAGTTGTTGGTAATCGCTCCGGCTGCACCGGCATTTGGCGCGGGGAAGTAACTCTGCGCCTTCAGCGCCACCGGGTTCAACCGCGAAGTGGGAATCTGGTTACCCGCGAATTGCGCGCGGACAGATTGGCCCTGGGCGTTCGTTGTAAGCGTCGAGGTCGGATCATAAATGTTGGCGATGCCGTTAAAATTGCCGGCTAGTTGCTGCGCGGTCGGCACTGTATCGGTCGTGGTGGCCGCTGCACTCGCATTATCGCCCTGGAATCCAAAGAAGAAGAATGTCTTGTTATGCCCGTCGTAAATTTTCGGAATGAAAATCGGGCCGCCTAACGTGCCGCCATATTGGCGCTCGTTCGAAGAAGGCTTGGTTTTGCCGTTCCGGTTGACGAAAAAGTCAGTAGCATTCAGCACTGAGTTCCGTTGAAATTCAAACAGTCCCCCATGCCAGGTGTTGGTGCCTGATTTAGTCACAAGGTTAATCACGCCTCCGCCGAACCGGCCATACTCTGCCGCAAGCGAGTTCGTCTGCACGCTGAACTCCTGCACGGAATCCACAATCGGGGTATAGGCAGCGACGTTATTGCCAACGTTGTTCTCCGGCAGAATGTTTGTCATGCCGTCTAGCGATTCTTCGTTAACCGCGTTCCGCGAGCCGCCGATGTGCGGCGTGGAGGCGTTACCGACGTTGCTCACGCCTGGCACTAGCGTCGCCAAGCTGAACGGATTGCGGCCGTTTAACGGCAGGTCTACCACTTTTTTCGAGTCGATCACCTGACCGGTGGTGGCGCTTTGGGTTTCCAGGGCGGCCGCCGACGCTTGCACCTCTATTTGTTCGCTAACGGCGCCAACTTTTAATATGAAATCCACTTGACGGTTCTGCGAAACGTCAATTTTAATTCCGGTTTCTTTGGCTCCGTTGAAGCCGAGCGCCGAGACAGATACGTCGTAGCTGCCTGGAGTGAGGAATGTCACCAAATAATGTCCTGACGAATCCGTCGTCAGATCTTTGGTTTCGTTGGTGCCAACGTTCACTACGGATACTTTTGCCCCGGCGACTATGGCGCCCGATGGATCTGTAACAACACCTTGCACCGCTCCGGTCGGTGTTTGACCCGGAAGGTGAAATGTAAATAGCAGCAGCAGAGCTGCAATGAAGGAAACGTGCTTCATATACTTTCGTCGAACCCCTTTTTAGCGACAGCGAGACTTGGCTGGCTCCGGGAAAATACATCAAACCAGCTAGCGCCGGTAAGGCAAACCTATTACCCAAAGCCGTTCTGGCGGTAATGATTGCGCGCTATTGAGTAATGCGCAACGTGATACCCCGTGATTACACCGTGAAATTTGTTGACTACAATACACTTATACTTACAACGGTGATATAAGTAATTGTCGAGAGGTTAGTCTGAAAAACCGTAGTTTCCCGGAAAGCATTGAAGGGATTCCGGCCGAAGAAGTTCGCTTGCATCTGGAACGAATTCTTTCGAGTCCGCAGTTTCGCAGCAGCAAGCGCTGTCATCGCTTTCTCAAATACGTTGTGAGCGAGGTGATGGACGGCAATGCCGACAGCCTCAAAGAGCGCACGCTCGCGACCGATGTTTTTGACCGCCCTGTTTCGTGGGATTCAGGCGATGATACCATCGTGCGCGGAGGCGCGCGCGAAGTTCGCAAGCGGCTTGCGCAATACTATGCAAGTCCTGAGGGCATGCAGGAACGGGTTCGTTTTGAATTAGCGCCGGGCTCCTACGCCCCCGTGTTCGTGTACGCCGATTCGATAGACACGCCATCACCAACAATTCCGCCGCCGGCGCCTTTGACAATCGAGCATATCGAACTGAAACCCCAACAGGCTAAGCCCCGGCGCGCTTGGCTCTTTGGGATCATTGCAGCCGGACTGGCCGCCGCGGCGGCCACAGTTGTAGCGCCTAACTTCAAGCCAGCAAGCGCTTTCGACAATTTTTGGAAGCCGATATGGAAGTCTCCATATCCCTTGCTGGTGGCAATGGCGCATCCTATCGTGTATCATCCGTCAACACGGGCCGCACGGCTCAATGAGCAGCGGCTAGGGCCCACGCGCCTGCCGGTGCAACGGCCGCTTCAACTGCTTCCCAAGGAATTGGACGGATCGGATATAGTGCCCGTCCTCGACCAATACGTGGGCTATGGCGATTCCATCGCCGCCAGCGAAATGTCAGTGTTGATGGGCCGCCATTCGGGAAGCGTGCGTATCCGCTCCGCTGACAAGATAGATTTCGCCGACTTTCGCGAAGCTCCCTCCATCTTGATTGGCGCGTTCACCAACCACTGGACATTGGAGTTGACTGAACCGTTTCGCTTCCACTTTGGCCGTGATTCGCACGGCGGACCGGCGCTTTTAGATTCTGCAAGGCCCTCGCTTAGCTGGAACATTCCATCTAAAACCGACAACGGCATTTCTTCCGACGATTACTTTCTGGTTTGCCGCCTGGCCCACTCGCCTTCGGGCAAAATCATGCTGGTTGCAGCAGGACTCACTCAATTTGGGACCGAAGCCGCTGGCCATTTCCTGGCTGACCCGAATCGTCTCAACGATACGCTGCGGAAAATCGACGGAGACTGGCAAAACCGCAACTTGGAAATTGTCTTCCATGCGAGAGTGGTGGAGAATGCCACCAGTCCGTCTGAGCTCATTGCCTGGCACGTTTGGTAACGGTGCTCACCAAACATAAGACGCCACTAACTCCGGCGCGGTGGACGTTTCGCCCAGCACGCGCGAGTGCAGCACCAATTCCAGATTCTTGTTCCGCCAATCGGGAGGCACTCTTCTCAATAGCGGCGCCAGCGAATCCGGATCGCTCAGAATGCGCCCCGCTTCTTCCGTACCGTATTGAGTTAGCCCAGCGGCAATAACCACGAAGCCGCCTGTCTGCGCATGAGTCAAACGGCAGAGCAGAATATAGTCTTCAGTTGCCAAGCCCGCATCTGTCTTGCCGGTCAGCAGCCATTTTTTTCCAGTCGCCGAATCCACAATCCACGGGATGCCTAACGCTATTCCCAGGCGATAACGCAGGCCCTGCACCAATTGGGCGCTCCAACGATTGGTGAACGCTCCAATGAGAATGGCCGAAGAATCGCGCAGGTCGGCAAAACTCAGATTGGTGGCCAAGCGCGCAGTTACCATCCGTTTGTGCTGCGCAAACAGAATGGAAAGTCGCGAGGTGGCAAGGGCGTCGCCAACTCCCACATATTGATCGAACGCGGGCACGTAATCGTTGGAATTCGGCTCAGGGGCCACCCGGATTGGCCGCTGCAGCACCGCCTCCGCCCCATTAGCCTCGTCGTCAAGTTTGATCAAACGATTCGACGGATGATACACGATGGGATGCGCCAAGCCTAGAAACACCGGTCCTTGTTGAATAAAAGCAGGCCGCCAAAACGTCTCGAATTCTTCCGGAACCGCGCTTCGCATCGCCCGCCAAAGCAGGACACCGAGCAGGAGCGCGGCCAGAATACCCGCCAGAATGAGCCATCTCTGATTCGAGACAGGCGCAAGCGCGGCGGATTCCTTCGAAGGCGCAACCGGCAGGGCCGGAGTAGCTGGAAGCGGCAACGACACGACTTCAGGCGGCTCGAAAGCCGGGGCAGCTTGGGCGTGAAAAACCGGCACGTAGGAACCGGCGGGAAGTTCGATCCGCATCGCGTCATGCGCGCCTTCCGTCATGTAATACTGCGCGAGCCGTTTTCGAACTTCTCTTGCGCCCACGCGGACGATGCTGTCATCGCCCAACGACGCATCGGTTCTCCGCCCAAACACTTCAACGGCCAGCGAGCGTTCGCGCAGATTTTGTAGATCGCCCCGCAGCGTTTGCGTGACTGCGTACTGCAAAAAATCATGGCAACGTTTACTGGTGCGAAAGACAGAACTGTCTAAGATGGCAGCCAACTCCGCGCGAATCTGATCCGCGCCAGGAAGGTCTGGCAATTCACGTTCCAGCTTCGTACGAGTGGGTTGCATTGGCGTTACAACGGGGTCCGCTCGTAAGTATAACTCCTTACGGTTCGACGAAGTTAAGGTGCCAATTGATCGTTTATTATCAGATACTTTAACGTCCCGTTTAACGGTTGGTTAGCAGGTTACGTTCACTGCAACGGGCCCCAGTAAACGACCAGGTTGTGCGTGGCGGAGCCGATGCAGGCAATATCGGGGTAGCCGTCGGCATTTAGGTCCGCCACCGCGCAACTGGCGGCCGCAACGTCGCCTTGTTCCAGCATCTGCCGCTTCCAACTGGCGCCATCCCAACTGTATATATAGACGGCATATGGTTTCCCGCGCATACCGGCGATAATTTCGTCTTTGCCGTCATGATTCAGGTCAACCGTTGAAATTGTGTGGGCGTCGAGTAGTGTGTCGTCAATGACTTCTCTTTTCCACGCGCCATCCTGGCTGCGGTAAACCACAGCCTCATTGCCATGCCAGGGTTCAATCGCCGCCAGAAAGCGTTCTTTGCCCAACAACCCCACACTGATGTCGCTGTTCCCGCTCTTGGGCCAGGGCTTCTCGCTGCCCTTTGAAATTTCGGTTCGCGTCCAATTTCCGTCGCGACCGTATCTGTAGAGGTGGATACCCAGGAAACTGCCAATCAAGAGCGCATCGCGCCCATCGTGATCCCAATCGGTAACAAAGATGCCATGCAGAATTCCTTCCTCGGCATCGCTCACGCTCTTCCGTTTCCAATCGCCAGGCCGGTAAAAGGAGAGCGGTACATGTCCCGCATAATTCGGAGCCTGCGCTTCCGCTCCCACCAGCGGCGCATTGATGAGCACCTTATTTCCGCTCCCATCGATGTCGGCCCAGCGCAAGCGGTGACTAGTCGGCAGCTTGTCGATCTCCGTCACCTTCCATGGCTGCCGCGTGTCGCCATTAGGCGTCAATTGCGAAACGAACCCAGGGCTTTCGGCCGGACGCATGGAGAACCCATAGGCAACGGCCACAACCGGAGGCTCATGCGGACCCCGGTTCCAACAAGCAAGGTTGATCATGTGCGGAAGATTCGACGCCATGATGTGCCGTTCCCAAATAGGATTTTCAGGCCCCTTGTTCTCAAACCAGAACAAATCGGTCATGCCGGAAGCCAGTGCGATCAGGTCTTGTTTGCCGTCGCCGTTCACGTCGCAGGCTATCACTTGATAGCCGCCCTTCAAGTCATCGGCGAGTACTTGTTGTTTGGGGTGTTCGGATTGCGCAGCCATGGAAAAAGCCGCCGCCAGAAACAAACTCGCGAGTAGCCGCGTCATGAGCTTCACAATATCCTATGCTAGTTTGTGAGTTTGAAATGCGACTGTTAAGAATTGCTGTTTGGGGCGCGGCACTCTGTCTGTGCGCGCCAGGACAAGATACGCCCGCCAAGGAGGCGCCCGCCACCGAAGCCAGACCCATCTCGCCCAGAGCGGCTCCAACGGACTATTCATCGCAGGGGAAGGCCGGCGATGTAACGATTGCCGCTGAATTCATGGGACACGCCGTTCCGACGCCAGACCTGATGCTGTCGGACGAAGACTATGTAGTAGTCGAAGCCGGGCTATATGGACCGGCTTCGAGCCATCTGCAAATTTCTCCCAATAATTTTTCGCTTCGCATCAATGGGAAAAAGAATCCGCTGCCCAGCCAGTCTTTCGTGGTGTTGGGGAAGTCTTTGAAAGATCCCGAATGGCAGCCGCCCGATGCACCGGCAGCAAAGCAGAAATCCAGCAGCCTGAACACCGGCGGTGGCGGCGGCCAAGGCGATTCCCCGCCCCCCATCATCCACGTCCCCGTGCCGCTGCAACGCTCGTGGGAACAGCACGCCGACAAAGCTTCCCTGCCCGAGGGAGATCGCCCTTTGCCCCAAGCTGGATTGCTGTTCTTTTCCTATCGCGGCAGAACACAGAGCATCCACTCACTTGAGTTAATTTACGACGGACCGGCCGGGAAGGCCACCTTGAAGCTGCATCCGTAACTACTCCGCGCGTAGGGGACCTACCGGCTTCAGAACGCCCGCGATGGCGTCCACCATCTGCGCCCAACGATCGCGTTCGGCCAGTAATTGCTTTTTGCCGGCGACGGTCAATTGATAAAACTTGGCGCGCTGATTTGCTTCCGTGATGTTCCACTCTGATTTCAGGTAACCTTGCTTTTCCAAGCGATGCAGGGCTGGATAGAGTGAGCCCGTCTCTACTTGCAGCAATTCCCCCGAGCTAGCGCGGATGGCGTTGCTGATTCCATAGCCGTGCTGCGCACCCCACTGGAGTGTTTGCAGAATTAGCAGGTCCAGGGTCCCTTGCAGCAGTTCGATCCGGTTCTGGTAGCCGGCTTTTGAAGGCATGTAGATATTCTACATCCTAAATTTGGCGCCTGTCCAGTACGGCGGCTACTACTCCAAGCTGGGCGGATTTACGGGCGAGCGCTGCGTTCGGGGCTAAAATCGAGACATGAACGCGACCGCGAACCCTTATCTGTCCCGCATCGTGATCAAGCCGGGTGTACGGTCTGGAAGGCCCTGTGTCAGGGACACGCGAATCACGGTCCAGGAGATCCTGCGTTGGCTGGCCTCCGGTTCCACGGAAGAAGAAATCCTGAGCGACTATCCGTACCTCGACAAAGATGACTTCAAGGCTGTATTTGCCTATGCGGCCCAGTTTCCAGATCCGCGAACTGCTTCGCTATGAAGCTTCTGTTCGACGCGAACCTGTCTCCGAAGCTAGTAAAGCAGTTGGAGGATCTATTTCCTGAATCGGTCCACCTATTCGATCTTCAATTGCCCCGAGATGCCAAAGACGAGACCATCTGGTCATACGCAAAGGATAACGGGTTCGACATCATTACAGCCGATGGTGACGATTATCCTCCGATAGCGAAGCGATTCGGGCCTCCGCCCAAGGTGATCCTGCTCGAAAGCTGGCGGTACCCGACCAACATCGCCCGGCAAGTGATTCGTGGAAACGCGGTTCGGATCGCCGAATTTGCGAAGAGCAATCAAGGCTTGCTCATTCTGCGGGCGTGATCGGGTCGTTCCCCTCAATGGTTGTTGTGTTGGTTGATAGGATCTCGTTGCAACGACCCGAGGGGATTGTCTGCGTGTGGCAACGGCGATAGCTCAGAAGTTTGACGGGGAATCTTGCAACTCGGCGGCGTCAAGTTTCTTTCCGCGATGGGTCACTTTGCCGAGGAATTGCGCGCGAAACACTTCCGGCTAGAATATCGCCACTCCATTGCGGTCATGACTCTGAAAGAGTCCGGTCGACAAAGAGACACAGCGGAGGACGTTTGTATGTATCAGAGCAGCGCGTGCACAAGTCTCACGCTGCTAAAAACCGGCTAGGCCGTTGCCGCGTAATCCGGTAAACCGTAGCGGGCGGAACATTAAGTACAGCATGGCCAACTCGAGTAGCACGCAAGCCAAGCCGGTCGAGAAATGGTCTCGGAACAGGACACCGCGGGCCATAGGTGAATTGATAAAATGCGCCCCTCGCACCCATGTAACTAAACGCGCCCTTAAGCACGGAAAGCACCTTTCGCGGCGACATGTTGAGCAGCGGAAGCCCGCTGATCACGGCGCCGACCGAAGGATTCTCAAACAAATTATGTTCGCGCAGACGGGTGGCATCCATGCAAAGTACTCGGGCCTTGGGGAAGCGCAGTTGCAGAAGCTCGGCAAACTCCGGGAGGCATTCGACGAGAGTCATATCTTCCTCTTTTACGCCGCGGGCCAGGGCTGCGCGCGTGAATACACCGGTACCCGGGCCGAGTTCGATAATCGAACCCGAGGCGACCGTGATTTCACGAACGATTAACTGGGCCAACGCACCCCCGGAAGGAACCAGTGCGCCGACATGGCCTGGATTGGAGATCCAAGCGTTGAAGAAAGACAGGGCTTCAAGGACGCTGATGTGTTTTCCTGAATTGGACATGGCTATGTTGGCTTTGGTTTAACAAACAAAATAACTGGGGCACTCAAGGGCGGCCTGACGATCCGCCCCGCCCCGGGACGATCTAAGCCGCCGAAGCCAATTTCTTCGAAGCCTTTTTCTTGGCGGCCCAGCGCTTTCTGGCCGCGTCAGCAATGCGCTGACGGCCTTCCTCGCTCAGGACGCGTTTTTTGGCTGCCTTCTTGGCGGCGGTTTTTCGAGGCGCTGCGGATTCCGCAACAGCGCCATCATCGAACTCGTGCAATGCGGCCAACGCTCGATCAATGGCCGCCTTCTGTTTTTCTAACCGTGTAATTATGTCTTTAAAGTTACTTAACATCGACCAGTTCTACCTTTTCTATAAGATAGCGAATTCGATTGTCAATAGTGCTAACTGTCCGTCGCTTTGATAGCAAGCAAGGCGGAAATCCCACCATGCGCCCTGAGCGTGAACGCATCACCGCCTCCTCTTGGTAGGATGACAAGACAGGCTGGCCGTGCAAACAGGCCACGCAAGTTAGCCTGATTTCCCCATGATTCGACCTTACCGCGGGGTGATGCCACGCATCGCAGCCTCCGCCTACATTGATATAAGCGGCCAAATTATCGGCGACGTCGTGATCGGTGAACGATCCAGCGTTTGGCCCAATGTCACCATTCGGGGCGACGTAAACCACATCCGCGTCGGCCACGAGACCAGTATTCAAGATAACAGCGTGCTGCACGTCGACCACATGGTCTACCCGTGCATTGTGGGCGATCGGGTGACGGTGGGCCATAGCGCGGTGCTGCACGGCTGCGTGGTGGAAGATGATGCGCTGATCGGGATTGGCGCTATCGTCTTGAACGGCGCGAAAATCGGCAAGGGAGCCGTGGTGGCGGCGGGCGCGTTGGTGCCCGAAGGCATGGAAGTTCCGCCCAACTCGCTGGTGATGGGTGCGCCCGCAAAGGTGCGCCGCGAGGTGACAGCCGAAGAGCAGGCGCGCTTTCAAAAGAACTGCCAAAACTACGTTAAGATCACGGCCATCTATAAGGAAGAGCAGCAGCCGTGATTCAAAGCGTCAAGGGGATGCGCGACATTCTGCCGCCCTCCAGCGCGGTGTGGAACCAGGTGGAGGCGGCGGCGCGCCGTATTTTCCACCAGTTCAACTATCGCGAGATTCGCACGCCTCTACTGGAAGAGACCGCCTTGTTTGCGCGCGGCGTGGGCGAAGAGACCGATATCGTCAGTAAAGAGATGTACACGTTTGAAGATCGCGACGGGAGTTCGCTCACGCTGCGGCCGGAGAACACGGCTTCGGTGTTGCGCTCGTATATCGAGCACCGCATGGACCAGCAGCCCGGCGTTCAAAAGCTTTACTACATTGGGCCGATGTTCCGGCGGGAACGTCCGCAAAAGGGCCGGTACCGGCAGTTCTATCAGATCGGCGCGGAAGTCATTGGTTCTGATTCGCCCGCGGTGGACGCCGAAACCATTGAGATGGTTGTGGCCATTCTGCGTGAAACCGGCATTGACGGGTTTGAGTTGTTGATTAACTCGGTTGGTTCCAAGCACTCTCGCGCGCGCTACAACGAAGTGCTGCGGGAGGCGTTGAAGGAAGTAGCGGCCGGCATGTGCTCAGACTGCCGCCGCCGCGCTGAGACGAATCCGCTGCGCGTGCTGGATTGCAAAGTGCCCGAGGATCAGCCGATCATTGAAAAGCTGCCGTCTATTTTGGATCATCTGGATGCTGAAGACCGCGAGCATTTCCAGCGCGTGCGCGAGTTTCTGGATGACCGCAACATTGCTTATACGGTGAAGCCGCGCCTGGTGCGCGGGCTCGATTATTACGCGCGCACAACGTTTGAGATTACGCACGGCGCGCTGGGAGCGCAGAATGCGCTGCTTGGTGGCGGCCGCTATGACGGCCTGGCGGAAACTTTGGGATCGAAAGTGCCCGCGCCGGGCATCGGATTTTCCATTGGCGAAGACCGGCTGGTGATGAGCGTGGAAGCTGGATCGCACGCCGCCACGCACGTGCTCGACGTGTATATCGCGCCCATGGGCGACCCGGCGTTGCGGCACTGCGCGATATTGGCTGGCGAGATCCGGAAATTGAACTTGTCGGTGGAAGTGGGGACGGATCGCAAACTGAAGCGCATGCTGGAGTTGGCGAATAAGCAAGAGGCGCGATTTACGCTGATTGTGGGCGATAACGAGATCGTGTCGAAATCGTACACCTTGAAAGAGATGGCCAGCGGCGAGCAGCAAACGCTCAATCGTCAGGCCTTACTCGACCGGCTGCGTAGCGCAAACTAATACAAAACAAATGGCTGAAGTGAAATTGGATTTTTTGGGCGATCTGCGCCGGACGAACAGTTGCGGAGAACTACGCCCCAGCGACACGGGCAAGAGCGCTTTGCTGATGGGATGGGTGCATCGCCGGCGCGACTTGGGCGGGCTGATCTTTATTCATCTGCGTGACCGTGACGGTATTACGCAACTGGTGTTCGATGAAAGCAAGAATCCGGAATCGCATCAGCGCGCGCAAAGCCTGAGTCCGGAGTACGTGATTGCCGCGCGCGGCGTGGTGGCAAAACGATCGGCCGATACGGTGAATCCGAATATCGCTACCGGCGAAGTGGAAGTGGCGGTAGAGGAGCTTTGGATTCTGAATGAATCGCGCACGCCTCCGTTTCCGATAGAAGACGGCGTGGATGTGAAAGAGGACATCCGGCTGAAGTACCGCTATGTGGATCTGCGGCGGCCGCGCATGCAGCGCAATATCATCATGCGTTCCAGAATTACTCTGGCGATCCGGCAGGCGCTTTACGCACAGGGTTTCCTGGAGATTGAGACGCCGTTCATGACGCGTTCCACGCCCGAGGGCGCGCGCGACTACCTGGTGCCGAGCCGCGTGCAGCCGGGCAATTTTTACGCGTTGCCGCAATCGCCGCAGATCTTCAAGCAACTGCTGATGGTGAGCGGCTATGACCGCTACTTCCAGATTGTGCGCTGTTTCCGCGATGAAGATTTACGCGCCGACCGGCAGCCAGAGTTCACGCAGATCGATCTTGAAATGTCCTTCCCCCAGGAAGAACAGATCTATGAAGTGATTGAGCCGCTGATTCACGGCGTGTGCACGGCGGCGGGCAAGACCATTGAACAGAAGATTCCGCGCATCACGTATGCGCAGGCGATGCGCTCGTATGGAAGCGATAAGCCGGATTTGCGGATTCCTCCGTTTTATGGCGTGGAGGATTTGTTTGAAGGCGCTGGCCTCACCGCTGATGGCATGCCGCTGGTGGCGATTCATATTCCGAAGACGGGTGCACTGAGCCGCAAAGAGCGCGATGACCTGAAAGCGTTCGGGCATGAGCGCGGCCTGCGAGTGTTTGACGACCTGAAGCGGCTGGATCGTGGTTATACCGCGGCGATGGAAAAGGTTCGCGAGCGCGTGAAACCGGCCGAGGACGATCTGCTGCTCTTGGCCGGGGCGGCGGGAGTAGCCGAAGGCGCGTTGCCGGAACAAACCGTGCTGCAAGCTTGCGGACAACTCCGGCTGCATATCGCGCAGAAATACAATGACCGGCACCAGTTGCTCAATGCCGAGACGATGAAATTCTTGTGGGTGATTGAGTTCCCCATGTTCGAGTGGAATGATGAGGATAAGCGTTGGGTTGCGGCGCATCATCCTTTCACTTCGATTCACGATGAGGATTTCGACAAATTAACCACGGACCCGGCGCATTGCCGCGCCAAATCGTATGACTTGGTGTTGAATGGAGTCGAACTTGGTTCGGGATCGATTCGTATTCACCGGCGTGATGTGCAGACGCAAGTGTTTGCCGCACTCGGATTCAGCGAAGACGAAGCCAAGCGGCGCTTCGGATTTCTGCTGGAAGCGCTGGAATACGGCGCGCCGCCCCACGGTGGAATCGCGCTCGGGTTAGACCGGCTGGTGATGCTGCTGGCGGGCGAGCAATCGATTCGCGAAGTGATTCCCTTCCCCAAGACAGCGAAGGGGAGCGACCTGATGTGCGAAGCTCCGTCCACAATTCCCGATCGTGCGCTGAAGGAATTGGGGATTCGCTTAAACGTTCCCCAATAACGATTGCATAAACTGGATGGTTTCGCTGCTCATCCAGTTTTATTCGCTGATGAATTTCTTCACGCTGCGGCCGTTTTGAATCACGTAGGTTTCAGGGATCTTCATAGTGTGTCGAAGCTAGTTTGGATATCCGTGGTCGTGTCATGGTATGTATCGAAACCAATGCGAAACGCCATGCGGAATTGCCGGTACGCCTGGAGTTTTTGATCTTGGCTGATTCCCACCACTACGACGCCTCCTTGGTTTTAAGGCAAGCGCGAACTCGTTAAGAGACGGTGTTTCCTGAGCGCAAGGTTCGCACCAGGAGGCCCAAAATTTCACCACCAAGATCTTGCCTCCAAAATCGGTAGGCGTGATGCGGTTGTTCCCCTATGTTTCCCAATTGGCGTAAACCCACCGGCGAGTTAGTGAAGGTTGATGGCACGGATTGAGCCATCCACCTTCACCGCCGTTTTCAATTAAGCCTTCAGTGGCCGGTCGGACGACTTCCAGTTCTTCTCGTCCCAGTACTTCACTTTGCCTTCGCGATACGAATCCACTGCCAGACTGATCAAGATCTGGGCATGCGCAGCAGTCTCCACGCTTAAGCGCGGTGTTTCGCGCGTACGCATGCATTGCAGGAAATTGCCAATGTGTGCTTGCATCATGTCGTACTGCTCTACCGGAATCTTGATTTCTTTGTCGCCGAACTTGTAATCCGGGAATGTACCACGCCGTTTATCAGGCAAGCGGACCAGGTCTGGCCGGATGGTGATGTCGGGAGTCGCGCCTTCGAACCGGCCGTGCTCCACCATAATAATGGTGCCTTCGTGGCCGCGAATCAGGCCGGGAATGTGCTGTGAGTTGCCCATGGAGGAACTCAGCACGAGCGAATGCCCTTCCGGATATTCGGCAACCAGATGGAACGTATCGGGCACTTCGCGTCCATCCGTGAACGCATAATTGCCGCCGGACGCCATTACTTTGCTGGGATATTGCGGCTTGTCCCAGCAGATGTTTAGCGGCGCCACTACGTGAAAAAACAAATCAGTAGCGATACCGCCAGAATAGTCCCAGTATTTTCTAAAGCGGAAGAAACGGTCTGCGTCGTAAGGTCGCTTGGGCGCCGGTCCCAGCCACATCGCCCAATCAATATGATCTTCGCCTTTGCCGTCCGGACCCGCCGCGGCGTCAATCGGATAGTTCCATTCGCCCTCAATCGAATTCCGATGATACGAACCTTGGCTCATGATCATCTTGCCGATCATGCCGTCCGCGATGGCCTTCTTGGCCTTCCACCATTGGTCGGCGGAAGTGGTCTGCGATCCAACCTGAACCACGCGCTTGCTCTCGCGAACGGTAGAAAGGAGCTGCTCCACCTCTTTAATGGTGTGGCACATGGGCTTTTCAAGATAGACGTCTTTGCCTTGCCCCATCGCCTCCAATGCAACCGTCGCATGCCAGTGGTCGGGCGTCGCCACGATGACTGCATCTATCTCGGACATCGCGAGTACTTCACGGTAATCCGTAAATCCTTTGGCCTTGTGCAACTCCGCCTGCTTGCGTTTGCGCTTCTCGTAGGGGTCGCAAACCGCTAGAATTTGGCAGGCGTTCTTGTTTGCCTCGGCAAATTTGGTAAAGGTTCCCGCATCGGATGAACCTCGTCCGCCGCAGCCGATCAGTCCTATGTTGATGCGGTCGTTAGCGCCAATTACGCGCGACGCGTTCACTTTGGTATGGGCCTTCGCGAAGGCCTTGGTGGCGAGAGCGGCTCCGGCTCCCATGCCGCCCGTACGTTTCAGAAAGTCGCGGCGATCCAGTTGATCTTCAGACATGTTGATCCTTCCCGAACAAGTTTACTGCAAAATGGCGCTAACAGCATCGGCTAGGTTTCACGCGGGGGGCGCATGGCAAAAGGCAGCACTAACGACAGCGCCAGAACGACGGCAATGATATGTAATGCGCCCGAGTATATTTTGGTCGTCTCGCGCATGTGCGCAATCAAGAGCGGACCAAACACGCTGGCCGCGCCCCAAGCCGTCAGCATTAGCCCGTAGATTGGGCCGACATTTTTTGCTCCGAAGTAATCGGCTGCAAACGCCGGCATGGTGCCGAATCCGCCGCCATAGCACATTAGAATCACAAAAGTGACCAAGCCCAGCGAAAAACCGGAATGCAGTTCCGGATAAAACCAGAAGAGTGGAATCTGCACCAGGAAAATCAGTAGAAAGGCGATGCGGCGTGTGACTACATCCGAAAGCCAAGCCCAAAAGACGCGGCCCAACGCGTTTCCAATCGAGGCAATGCCCACCAGGCTGGCGGCTGCCAGCGCGGTGAGTTGCCCCAATTCCTGAAACATAGGCGCCTCTTGAGAAATCACGGAGATACCAGCGGATGTATCGATAAAAAGCAATAGCCATAGCGCCCACCACTGCCAAGTTTTGAGCGCTTCGCCTAACGAGTAATCGCGAGCCGCGCGTTGTGCCGCCTGCGGCGCGCTAGGCTCCCAGCCCGCGGGTTTCCAGCCTGGCGGCGGGTTCTGCATGAAATAGCCCGCAACCACAGTGACAATCAGGTATGCGACGCCGAGGTAGGCGAACGTGCTGAGCACGCCCACACTCTGAATCAAGCGCGTGGCAATTGGAGCGGTGATCAGCGGGCCTGCGCCGAAGCCGCCCACTGCAATTCCGGTAATCAGGCCACGGCGATCGGGAAACCATTTGACTAACACGGCTACCGGAACAATGTAGCCGAACCCGAGTCCTATTCCGCCTATCACCCCATAGCTCAGGTAAAGCCACCAGAGCCCATGATTGGAGAAACAGGCGAGAAAAACGCCGAGACCATACAGCAAGCCGCCCGTCATGGCGACAATTCGCGGGCCCTTGCGGTTCAGCCACAGGCCCGCGAAAAAAGCAGAAATCCCAAGCGCGACGATGGCGATGGTAAAGGTAAGCGTGACCTCTGAAATGCTCCAGCCAAATTGCTTCGCGAGCGGAACACGAAATACGCTCCAAGCATAGACCGCGCCGAGCGCTATCTGCATGAATACGCCTGCAGCGGCGATACCCCAACGGTTAGAACCTTTTGAACCCAGTGCGGATTGCATCGGCTCAATTTTAGCTTGCCCCCGCGAAAACACGTCCAGTCGCATATGGCACAATGGCGCCAGAGCCAAATGCAAGAAAACTCAGCGGAAGCGTCTCCGCGTGCCGCCTTTGGCTATCCGAATTTCCGGTTTTATTTAGGCGCGCGCTGGCTGACTGCGGTCGCGTCTGAAATGCAGTCGGTAGCGGTGGGCTGGCAATTGTATTCCATTACACACCGCCCATTAGACCTGGGCCTGGCAGGTTTAGCGCAGTTTTTTCCGGGAATCTGTTTATTCCTTTTCGCTGGTCACATCGCGGACCGCGTACAACGGCAGCGAATTCTCCAAACCTGCATGTTCGCTTTCTCCATTTGTTCGGGGCTGTTGCTGTTCTTCACTCTGCATCACGGCACGGCATCAAATACCGCCTATCGCCCCTACCCGATTTACGCCATTTTGCTATTGAACGGCGTCATACGTGCATTCAACGCACCGGCTAATTCTGCTTTTCTTCCGTTAGTAGTACCGCGTGCGGTATTTCCGAACGCCGTCGCCTGGACATCCTCCGCCTTTCAAACCGCTACCATCGGAGGCCCCATGATCGGCGGCCTCCTATATGGCTTTACCGGAAGCCCCGCGTATGTCTACGTTTGCGCCGCCGCCTGCTACCTCTCGGCATTTTTTTTGATGGGTGCTCTGCGACTCGCGCCTTGGGAACGCTCGAAAACCAGATTTTCCATGGACGTCGTGCTGGACGGCCTTCGCTATATCAAAGGCAACAAACTCATTCTAGGCGCCATCTCGCTCGACCTGTTTGCCGTTCTGCTGGGCGGAGCCGTCGCATTGCTGCCGGTCTACGCCCGCGGTATTCTCGATGTGGGCGCCACGGGCCTGGGGTTGATGCGCAGCGCGCCTGGCATAGGCGCGGTGTTGATGGGTATAACGCTTGCGCATTATCCATTGCGGCGCAAGGCCGGGGCCGCCATGCTCTGGTGCGTATTTGCGTTCGGAGTATTCACAGTTGCGTTTGGGCTCTCACGCAGCTTCTTTCTCTCCCTGGCGATGTTGTTTCTGATTGGGGCATCCGACACGGTAAGCGTCGTGGTGCGGTCTACTATGATCCAAATGGGCACGCCGGATGAAGTGCGCGGGCGGGTCAGTGCTGTCACCATGGTGTTTGTGGGTGCGTCGAATGAAGTTGGCCAATTTGAATCGGGTCTCACCGCCCAATGGCTCGGACCTGTTCCGGCGGTTGTGCTGGGCGGGATTGGAACGATGCTGATTGTGGGAACATGGGCTTGGCTGTTTCCGGCTTTGCGCCGTATGGACGTCCTGATTTCTCAACCGGCTGTTCCCGTAGCAGCAGCCCAAACGGTCGAAAAGGAAGCGGTAAATTGACAGGCAATCGCCAAATTCTGTTACCACTCGCTCTCCTGCTGGCAACGGCCAGCTTCGCCTTCGGTGTGGACATCAACTCGCTGCCGAAACCCACCGGCTACGTGAGCGATCTGGCGCACGTCATCAATCCGGCGGATCGCGAACAACTGGAAGCTTATTGCACGAAAGTAGATCAGCAGTTGGGTGTTCAGTTCGCGCTGGTGACCATCGATACTCTCGACGACCGGCCCGTGCGGGATTTTGCCCTGGAGTTGGCACGCCAATGGGGCGTTGGAGACAAGAAAAACAACGAAGGCGTTTTATTACTGCTGGTGATAAAGGACCGCAAGAGCGACATTGAGACGGGCCGCGGAACCGAGCCGTACATCACCGACGGATTTGCGGGCGGGACGCTGCGTTCCATGCGCCCGGATTTGCGCGCCAGTAATTATGGCCCAGCGATGCTGGCCGGCGCGCAGGAGATGGCCCGTCAGATCGCCCAAGGCAAAGGCATCGCTTTCTCCGATGGCGTGGTTCCGCGGCGGGCGCCCACGCAAAAGGATCAGCCGGGCGGCGGCATCCCGTTTCCGCTCATTGTCATCGGCATCCTCTTTTTTCTGTTTCTGTTTGGCAGGCGCGGAGGAAGCGGGCGCGGAGGAGGCGGTAGTTTCCTGACCGGCATGCTGCTGGGAAACTTGTTAAGCGGCGGTCGCGGAGGCGGAGGAGGCGGCGGTTGGAGTGGCGGTGGATTTGGCGGCGGCTCGGGCGGCGGAGGCGGATTCGGAGGCTTCGGCGGCGGTGATTTCGGCGGCGGCGGAGCGAACAGCGATTGGTAGCGGTATAGCGAGAGGCGGATACAATTTGGATCAACTACTCTCAGACCTGGTACAGAGGCTCAAGACGGCTTTTGGAGAACAATTGATTTCCGTGATCCTCTATGGATCGGCGGCGGTCGGCGATTGGCAGCAGAAGAAGTCAGACTTGAATGTATTGTGCGTGCTCGACCGGATTACCCCCGCGGAACTGGCCAAATCCGAGCCGGTGTTTCGTTGGTGGCGTGAAAAGCGCCAACCCGCGCCGCTTTTGTTGACCACTGAGGAAGTGCGCGCGTCCACCGATTGTTTCGCCATGGAGTTTCATGACATGCAGCAGCACCGGCGGGTGTTGCACGGCAACGACGTCATTCTAGGGTTGACGGTAGAGGACCGATTCTATCGCGCGCAAGTGGAGCATGAACTTCGTGGCAAGCAAATTCGTCTTCGTCAGAAGGCGGCCGAATTGTTACCCGACCACAAGCGCCTGGTGACGCTGTTAACCGATTCGATTTCGACTTTTTGTGTCTTGGGACGTCATGCGCTGGTTTTGAGCGGTCGCGAAGCGCGTTGGAAGAAGCAGGAAATTCTGGCGGCGCTTGAAGGCTTGCTGGGAATTCCGTTCAAGAATTGCACCACGATTTTGGCGATTCGCCAGTCCGGCGAGTCTCTATCGAGCGGTGACGCGGTCTCGTTGCTCGATGGATATTTAAAAGAAACGGATGCGCTGGTTCGTTTTGTAGACGGACTGGCAATCCCATAATGGTTTAATTTGTAGTGCAATGAGAGGGGAAAGACAATGAAGGGCGCGCTAATCGGCTTAGGGGTTTTGGTGCTGGCGGGACTGGTGATCGGCGGGCAGTTAATCGGCGCCAAAAATCAACTGGTCACCCAGAAGAACGATATAGACGGGAGATGGGCGCAGGTCGACAACGACATGAAACGCCGCGCCGATCTGATTCCGAACCTGGTTGAGACGGTAAAAGGCTATGCAAAGCAGGAGCAGACAGTCATTGGCGAAGTGGCGAATGCCCGCGCCGCGCTGTTGGGCGCGCGCAGCAAAGATGCGGAGATCAGCGCGAACAGCCAGTTGAGTGGAGCAATCGGGCGCCTGCTGGTTCTGCAGGAGAATTACCCCCAGCTCAAATCCAACGAGAATTTTCTGCGTTTGCAAGATGAGCTAGCGGGAACCGAAAATCGGATTGCGGTCTCGCGGCGTGATTACAACGAGGCGATTCGAAAATACAACACGAACGTCGAGTTGTTTCCGACCAGTATCGCCGCTTCCATATTTGGATACCACCGCGATGATGCCTACTTCAAGACCACCGAAGAAGAGAAAAAAGTACCGTCCGTTAAGTTCTAACGGGCAAGCTTAATCTAGACCCTCGGGCTCGCTCCATTCTTCCGCTTGCCGGTTATAGCGTCTCAGCGCGGATAACGAGCCTTGACTGCTGAATCCGGCAACGCGCAAGCGGCGGTAGGCGGAGGCCAGATTTTTTTCTTCCTGAAGAAATGTTTTGAGATCGACGCTGCGATACTTCCGGTCTAAAAACTGTTGAATGAGCGTGGCCTCGTCGGTTCCTTCAAAAACTTTCGCCACCGCTTGTTCCGCAATGGCTGGCGCCACCTGCTTAGCGCGTAAATCATGCAGTACACGTATTTTGCCGAAGCCGTTGTTTTGCAGGCGCGAGGCCGCAAAGACATCGGAAAATTTCCGGTCGTCCACGAACGAGTATTCGCGCAATTTCTCCATTACGGCGGATAGCGCCGCCGGAGATTCAGCGCGCCGGGAAAGTTTCCGCCGTAGCTCGGCGGCGGCATGCGCGCGATGACCTACGACGCGCAGAGCGTATTCCCAGAGAGCGTTCTCAGCGAGCTTCGGACTCTTACGAACAGCCATCTATAGTTTTTCCGCGTGGTTGTGCGCGAAACGTTTGCTACTGTAGCACGTTCTATAAGATGTACACTGCTAGTAAAGGCGTTGTCAGATTATTTAGGTGAAATGAGGAGGATGTGATGGAGGAGAGAAACGGCTTCGGCTATTTTCTACTAGGACTTGGGATCGGGGTGGCCGCGGGTATATTGTGGGCGCCCAGGACCGGCGAAGAAACTCGTCAGATTCTCGCCGATAAAGCGGGCGAAGGCGCCGATTTTCTACGGACACGCGCGCAAGATAGTACGGAATATATAAAGCAACGCTCGGACGAAGTAAAGCAATCCGCAGCGGATCTTATTGACAAAGGCCGTTCCACGGTTGTTCGTCAGAAGGAGACGCTAAACGCCGCGGTAGAAGCGGGTAAGCAAGCATACCGCGACGCCGTGGAAGATGTGAAGGCAGCGGCATCAAACGCTGCCCATAGGCGTCCCGACGAGGGCGTCTAAGTTAGGGCTGCTTCGACAAGAGGTCTGATGGACCAAAACACGCTTCTTATTATCATTACCGCGACTTGTGCGCTCGCTCTGTTGGGGGGTGCGATCGCCCTTATTGGGATGTTTCTGATTGCCAGAGATCTCAGAGGCAAATTCATGCAGGCTTGGCCGGAGATTCAGGGCATTATTGCGTCGTCGAAACGCACGGTCGAACGTACTGAGAAACAGCTAACGACCATCGGCGCGTCCAGCACTTCGATTTTGGACATCACGAAGCAGCAACTCGTCAAGGTAGATGAGTTGCTGAGTGATGCCAGCATCCGCGCCAAAGTCCAGATGGAGCGGGCGGAAATGGTGCTGGATGACACGATGACACGAGTACAAGAGACGGTTGGCATCGTGCAAAGAGGCGTGCTTCGTCCAGTGCGCGAAGTGCATGGCATTCTCACTGGTATTCGGACGACCATTGCCTACTTAGGTCGAGCCAGCCGATCCACCGTGGAGCGTGCTACGTCGGACGAAGAAATGTTTATTTAGGCCAGAACGCACAGCGGCTGAAGTTTTCTTCACTTCAGCCGTGGCATTTTTCGACTAGTTCGTCACTTTGCGGCTGCGGCGCCGTTTCAAATACAACACTAATACTGCCCCGGCGGCGACCCAGACTAAACCTTGCACAACGATGTCGTTCATTTTTTGCTCCTTATCTATCTATTCGACAGAATCCACCGCAAGCATTAGTGCTATTATTTGCCCGCGTTCATTGCGCTAAGGTTGCGCATTAGCTGCAAGATTCCGGACCCTGCGGTGACCACCAGCAGAGATGGCAAACAGAAGAAGAAAATCGGAAAAACCAGTTTGACGCCTACTTTTCCCGCCCGTTCCTCGGCTTCCTGACGCCTGCGGATTCTCAGGTAGTCAGACTGCGTGCGTAACGCATCGGCGACGCTGGTGCCGAACCGGTCGGTCTGAATGAGAATGGCTACAATCTTCTTCAGCTCTTCCTCACCCACGCGGCGGGCGAAATTACGCAGGGCCTCCGAACGGCTTTTTCCCGCCATGATTTCCATGTTGACCAGGGCGAGTTCTTCGCTTACAGCCGGATGGACATTTTTGAGCTCACGGCTGACGTTGATGATGGCTTGGTCCAGCCCGCACCCCGCCTCGGTGCAGATGACCAACAAGTCCAAAACATCGGGCAGCGCCAAGCGGATTTGATCATTACGCCGCTTCACCATTCGTCCGACAACAAATCCGGGCAATAGATATCCGATGCCGCCGCCCGCCACGGGGAGTATGACGCGCAGCAAGGGATTGTCAAGACGGCCGCGCACTCCCAAAGCGGCAGCCAAGAGGACAGCCGCGAGAAATAACTTTGCTCCATATACAACACGTATGGCATTTGGATCGCGGATTCCCGCAGCAAGCAGATCGTGCCGCAGAACGGAGGCGTCCTGCGCCGATACCGGTAGCAGATTACCGATAGGCCCAAGCAACTTGGCCAACGTAAAGCTACGTTCCTGGGGGCGAGCTTCCGCAAATGAGCCCACGCCGCTCGAAGAAGCGGACAACTGGTCTAACATCCGGGCCGGCTTCACGTAGTAGAAATAACCGAACACGGTGATGACGCTGGCAACCAGCACGAGCAAAACTGCGACAAGAAAAACGATCATCTTGGCTACACCTTTATATTGATAATCTTTTTAATGACAAAGTACCCGATGATCTGGCCGCAAACCGCGCCATAGATCAACTTCCGTCCGAAGTCGTCGTCTGCCAGGTCAGTCAAATATTTGGGCGAGGTGACCAGCATGATTAACGTCACGGCCACCGGCATGAGAACCAAGACCATGCCCGTGATGCGGCCATGCGCGCTGACAGCCTTGACCGTGCCTTTTAAGCGGAAGCGCTCGCGGATGATAAGCGCTAGTTTGCTCAGGATTTCACCCAAATTTCCGCCGGTCTCCTGCTGCAGCTGTACCGAGGAGACAAAGAAACGCACGTCCACGGTTGGCACCTGTATGAGCAGTTTGCCTAACGCCACATCCAAGGCAGATCCCAATTGCAGATCGTTTGACACATGCCGGAATGCGGCTCCCAGAGGATCAGGGGAATCAGCCGCCAACATCTCTAGCGCAATGGAAAAACCGTGTCCAGCGCGCATGGAGCGCGAAACAAAATCGAGAGCTTCCGGAAATTGGCCTTCAAACTCCTCGATCGCCTTACGGCGCTTGCGCAAAATCACGAGGAGTGGAATGACGCCTCCGAGCGACCCAAGCGCGAGCGCGCTGAACAGGGCGGACACCAAGTGCAATCTTGCTCCCAACAGAAAAGCGATCACAAATGTCAAACAACAAAGCCCGATCAGTTTGCCGGCGGTGATGGTTTGGCCGGCCTGCGCAATGATCAGGTTTAGCCGCTCGGTAAATTGAAAGCGGCCCAGGAATCTCGCCAGCGAGCCTTCCATATAAGCTGGCTTCAGAAACTGTTTTTCCGGCAGCCCGGAGGGACTTGCCTCCGCGGCTCGCAGCATGCTGAGAATCTGGTCTTTCTGTTGCGATTTGAAATACGAAAAAGCGCCCTTGACGCAGAGCAAAATGACGCCGAAGCTAACCAGAAAAACAAAGGCGATGGAAATGAACATAGTTGCCCGCCGCTGCTCCGCCCGCCTAACGAACCTCAACTGTAGATTGGAAAATATGGGGCGGCAACTCAATACCGGCGGCTTTTAACCGGTCGGCAAACTTCGGCCGGACTCCGGTAGGCTTAAAGCGGCCTTGCACGCGGCCTTCGGCGCCGACTCCCGTTTTTTCAAACAAAAAGATATCTTGCGTGGTCACCAGCTCTCCCTCCATGCCCAAACATTCCGTGATGTACGTCACTTTTCTAGTGCCATCGCTGAGGCGTGAAATTTGCACGAATAGGTCAATCGCCGAGGCCACCTGCTGACGGATAGAACGCACATTCAAGTTGGAGCTGGCCATGCCGATCATGACTTCCAAACGGCTAACGGCATCGCGCGGAGTATTGGCGTGAATCGTGGTCAGCGACCCATCATGGCCGGTGTTCATGGCTTGCAGCATGTCAAGCGCTTCTTCACCGCGCACCTCGCCGACAATGATACGGTCGGGCCGCATGCGCAAGGCATTGATTAACAAATGCCGCTGGAGCACCGCCCCTTTACCCTCAATGTTGGCCGGCCGGGTTTCGAGCCGGGCGACGTGCGTTTGGTTGAGCGCCAGCTCGGCTGCGTCTTCGATGGTGACGATCCGCTCATTCGCCGGAATGAATCCCGAAAGCATGTTCAGGAAGGTGGTTTTACCGGCGCCCGTTCCGCCCGAAATGATGATATTCAAACGCGCCCGGACGCAGGCCTTCATCAGTTCCAGCATGCCTTCAGTGAGCGAAAGATTGCGCAGCAGGTCGGCCGGCTGCAGCGGACGGCCGCCAAAGCGGCGGATGGAAAGAAGAGGCCCGTCTACCGCCAACGGTGGAATAACGGCGTTCACGCGGGAGCCGTCGGGCAGGCGCGCGTCCACCATGGGTGAAGACTCATCAATGCGGCGGCCGACGCGCGAGACTACCCGCTCGATAATGCGCAAAAGGTGAGCGTCGTCTTTGAACTCGATATTTGTTTTTTCCAGCTTGCCGGCGCGCTCGACGTAGATCAGCCGTGGCGTCGTGACCAGGATGTCAGAAACAGTGTTGTCGCGCAATAGCGGTTCGAGCGGCCCCAGTCCAAATACTTCGTCGAGGACTTCCTCAATCAGGCGATCTTTTTCGTTCAAGCTGAGCGGCGTCTTCTCTTCGTTGACCAGTTTCGCAACGGATGGACGAATCTCCAGCCGGACCCGGTCCCCGGGCATGGCGTACACCGCCTCCAGGTTAATCCGATCGAGCAGCTTGCGGTGGATGGAAAACTTCAGCTCCTGATAGTGAAGAGCGGAAGCGTCACGCGAGTTCGCGGCGGCTGCATTGCCGGGATCGGCGGCCCTTGCATCCGCGCGCGCTGTGTCAGTTGCAAGCATATGGTTTCCTTATCCGAAAATCGCGAACTTTTTCTTGGCTTTCACCGGTGGAAGACCGGCAATCTTGGCCGCCAGAAGACCGAAACACTGCGCCAACCGGGTATTCGAATTGAGGAGGTTGCCGCTTGAATACGATTGATAGAGGCCCATGTAATCGTTCGGAAGAGTCGCGTAGAGCGAGCGGCCTAAAATCTTCTCCAGCTCTTGCGCGCTGACGTCCATCGTTTTGGGGGTGCGATTCAACACCAGTTGCAGTTTTTCGCTGTGCGCAAACAATCCGTGAGCGATCGTCTTCAGTCCGTGCAAGGCCGCTACTTCGATGGTCGAAACCAGCAGGAGCTGATCAATCTCGTCGAGCACCGCTGTCACAATCGGGTTCAAACTGCGCCCTAAATCCAAAACCGTCCAGTCGTGCTGCGTGCGCATGAATTGCAGCACTTGGCGGAGCTGATCATCATCCGGCTGATCCCAGCGGGTATAGGAGGTAGGCGCCGGGATGACGTTTAAGTTGGGACGGTTCTCGACCAGCAGCGCTTTCCACAGGCTCTCGTCGAGCCGCGAGATATTTTTCACCGCATCCAGAATCGAGTAGGTGCTGGGCGTCTTCATCAGAAACCCGAGCATGCCGGAAGTCAGATCCAAGTCGGCAAGCAGTACGTTCTTGCCGGTTTGGCTCTGCAGCTCCCATGCCACGTGACAGGCCATCGTGGTGGCGCCGCAGCCACCCTTCGCCGAAAGAAGGCCGATAATTTTGCCGCGGCGCGCGGGAAGAATATCGCTCGCATCCGAAGCATTCAAGATCCGCTCCAGCGCCAGTGGAAGGCTTTCGTCAAAGGGAAGATGCAGGAATTCGTTCACACCCGCCCGCATGGCTGCAAGAATCACTTTTGGATCTTCGGAGGCATGCAGCGCCATCACCTTCGTGCGCGGGGCATGAACCTTGATCTGCCGGATTGCAATGGCCAATTCGGCGGGAACGGCGCTAACCTCCAGCAGAAGCGCTTCCGGCTTGAGCTGCCCGAGTTGTTCGAGGAACCCGTTCCAATCGGTATCGTTCTGTTCGAATGGAACGTCATTGCAAGACATCCGGAGAGCCTCGACGGCTCCCCGGCGCAGAGTTTCGTTTTTGATATTTAATAAAACCTTAGCGGCACTCATAGAACTGGCTTCATTACTTGGATGACTAAGGATGATTCGCCTGGCTGCCCGGCGGGGAACTTCCAAATGAGGGGAATACGGGAGGTTGAGCCGGTGAAACGCCGGAATTATTCGGGCCGGCGCTTTCCACGGAAGAGGGCGCGGAGAGAATCCCCTTCAACTCTTCGATAGGAAGAGAATCGCGCCGGTAAATTTGCGGCAGCGGAACGGAGAGGTCGGAGGCTGGCTGGCGCGGCGCGGTGGTAGGCGCGTCCTTCAGAAAGGGCACTGGGGCGGCAATTTCCGGCGGCTTCATGCCTGCGGCTAGCGGCTGCACGATTTCCGGCGTCACCATGATCAACAGCTCGGAGTTGCTTTTGGTGCTGCTGCGCGAATCAAATAATTTTCCAAGCAACGGAATGCTGGAAAGGCCCGGCATCCGGGACAATTGCTCAGTCACCTGGTTGTTGAGTAAGCCGGCGATGACAAAGCTCTGGCCGTTTTCGAGCTCAACTTCGGTTTGTACTTTACGCGAGGAGAGCGCCGGGATGGTGTAGCCGCTCACAGTCAGTCCATCAGCATAGTCGAGCGAGCTGACTTCGGGATTCACACTCAAGCGAATGGTTCCACGCGGCGTCACCGTGGGAAGGAAATTCAACCGGATGCCGAATTCCTTAAACTGAATGGTGATTTGACCTACGCCCGCGCCGCCCCCTTGCAGGGTGGGGAACGGAAATTCGCCGCCCGCCAGAAAGCTGGCGGCTTTTCCGCTGATGGTCAATAAATTGGGCTCGGCCAAGATTTGCAGCACATTTTTCGTGGCCAAGTCCTGCAGCACCGCACCCAAGTTGATGTCGGGCCGGTAGTAAAAGATGTTGAGCAAACTGGTAAGAGTCGCGGTTTGGCTCGTATTGCTAGCGGTCAGGGTAGGGCTTGCGCCGAATTGGCCGGTGGTGGAATTGCCTACGCCCTTCGGGTTGGTACTGAAGAGGTTGACGCCTAATTGATTAGCGGTTGAACGGTCAACGTCGGCGAAACGGACCTTCAACAGGATTTGGGGTTCAGTGGGCGGGGTCGGCACGCGCAGGAGGTTGACGACCTTGCCTAGCGAGCTCACAATATTCACCGCGCGATCAGCCGTTATCGCGTCCTTCACGATGCCTTTCAAGAAAACCAAGCCTTCCTGCACATCGATGGACGCATCCGGACCAGCCTCGCGGGCTAACTCAGCGCGAACAGCATCCAACTTCACGGGATTCGCCAAGACGTGAACGTCAAACAGTGCGCGGCCCCCTTTCTGATCCCAAACGATGAGCGTGGTGTCACCGGCCAGTTTTCCGTTAATGACCACTTCCGTGGAACTCATCGCGATCGCCTCGGCGATATCGCCATTGGCAATTGAAATCCGGCGTATACCGGCGGGTTGATCCAGGACATGCGAGCCATTTAAGGGGACGGCCACCGCGGAAACCGGCGCGGGTTGGACAGGCGCCGGCTGGGCGGACGCCAGCACACAGGCCAGCACGGAAACTAGAAATCTCGGAAGATTGGTTTTCATTCGTTCTTTCCTTGCGGCACGGCAAATACTTCTTCTGTCCTCTTTCCGCCCCGGAAGACTTCCACCCGTTCCACAGCCGGCTCAGGACGGCTGATCGGTTTTGCCTGCGGCGTGGGCCGGTACGCCGGACGCTCCGCCGGAGGCGCCGTTTCGGAGACGCCAAAGAGCCGCGCAATTGATGTGCCTTGCGTCGCTTCGGTTTTTGTGTCGAGGGGATTTCTGAGAACGAGCTGCACCTTGGTTTCGCTGCTCGCCAAATTCAGAATTTCCGCCTGATCAGGCGTCACCAATAAATTGACCACCTGCGCGGACTCGGGCTTTCCATCGGCCGTTTTTTCCATTTTCTGCCCGGCCGAAAGGACCTCAATGTTTTGTAGAATCGTCCGGCACAACGTGCCCGCGCGCGATTCCGCCATCGGTATGTTGCCCGCCATCAGCACGTCCACGCGCATGCCGGGCAACACAAAGCCAGCCAGGCCTACGACTTCATTCACGCGAATGGCCACGGCGCGCATGCCCATCGGGATTGTGGCGGCGAGTCCGGCGCCAGCGCCCTTGGAGGCAAGCCGCCCGCTCAAGATCGGTTCGCCTTTATAGATATTGGCAATTACGCCACGGCCAGCCGCATCGGGCAGAGTTTTGATAGCTTCCTCAGGAATAGGGGCGCTCCACTGCACTTCCTGCAAATCGGAATCGTGGATGAGTACGCCAACCTGTAAGTCATGGCTGGCAACGACCAACATGTTGGTCGCTACCGGACGGCCTTGCGATTGAACCCGCACCAGGATTAACCGGTAAGCGAGATAGCTGGTGATGCTAGCGACCGCCAACGCGAATATGAGGACAGAGACCAGACGTCTATTCATTTGAGTTCACACAGTTTGTCGAAATTTGAGAGCCTGAGCCAACAGTAGACGTAAGGCGAGCTTCACTATCTACAAGGCTGGTTTGAAACCCGGATTTCCCATCCGGGTTTCAAACATGTATCAGCCGTCGAGGCCTCGTCAGGCCGCCGCCGTGCTCAATGTGGTGCTGATCGATGTCCAGATTGTGGTAATCGAGGCCTTGATGGTGGTCAGGAGACCTACTGCCGCCAAGGCAATGAATGCCAACAGTAAAGAATACTCGACCATATCTTGTCCATCGTCCTCGTTCCAGAACGCTTTAAGCATTGAATTATTCATGAGCTTCTCCTTTCGTAAAGTAAATTTTCAAGCTGCCAATACCCAAGCGCCCATTGGCCGCGGGCACTATATCCGGCGGAAATCGAACGTTCATGCCGCCGAGATTCTGTTTCAAAAATGAGAACCTTCCCGTCATCGAAAAGCAATTTCCAGCCGGGCGCGGTTTTGAGTATTGTCGACAACGGAGCGTCCGGCTTAACGATCACCATGTCGACGGCAAAACGGCTTAACTGCTGGCTCCAATCAAATTGACCACCGATAATGTGCTGGGTCGAAACAAGAAAGTCGTCCCCATAAAAATCGCTTCTCCCATCCATGAACACTTTTCTAGATGGATAGAGCCGGTAAATCAGATAGTCGCCCCATTGGTCGTAGGTAAAAATGCGTTTGGCGGAAGAGGACTCAATTACGGAAATGGCCTGGTGAGGAAAGCTTTCCGAGTTGAACTCACCTTCGAAGCCTTTTTGGCCGGATGTGAAGAGAACAGCAACCGACAGAACCGCCAAAGCCGAAAGAACATGTACACGCCGTACCCGTTCAAAGATTCTCAATTCAGAGCAGATTTCATGCAGATTGCTAAAGAACGACCCCAATAGGGACGCTCGAATGGAGCGGAGGATGACGTCTTGTAAAAGACACGCCACCGGAGGAGCCGCAACCATTAAGAAAAATGGGATATTTCTGCCAGCCACTAGGGCTAAATGCGCCCAGCAAAGTACAAGCAGCGCTGCAGTCGCTTTCCTCGATCGGAAAGACCAGAAAATCGCGCTGCCGCCTGCCAGGAGCATGATCTCGAAGAAAATTGCCTGGCCGCCGTGGAAACTGGTGGACTGAAACTCCTGGATGCTGTCCATGATCATCGAATCAGTCAGGTATGCGGCAATGTGCTGATGCAGATGCCAACCATAGGGATTGACGAAGGTGGCTACCGCACAAGCCGCTGTGCAGAGCAGATAAGGCTTCGCCTGAGTGAGCATGCTTCTAGCCAATGCCCCCCAATCCGGCGCTGAGTCGTCCGCCTCGCCCTCGCGCCAGCATGTCTCGATTGCCACGCCCAAGGCGGTTGTTAGAACTGCGGCGATGCCGATGAAAAATGCGCCATGAATATTGCACCAAAGCACAGTCAAGAAAGGCAGCCACAATAACGCTTTCTTATTGCCTTCCTCGGCATTACGCAGCAAGTGCAAGAAGATCAGGAAAAAAATCCAAGAAAACAGATGCGGACGGGCTAACCAGTGGCCAGTTGTTCCGCAGACTGCGATGGCGGTAACGAAAAATCCAAGCGCTTCGTTTCCACAAGCGCGCACGACCAGCCTATACAACAACAGCGAACTCAAGCCGAGCAAAAATACCGTAACGAATCCAACTCCGCTTAAACCCCAGAATTTGTGAACCAGGGCAAACAGCACATCCCATCCCCATTCCCAGGCAAACCAGGCCGCGTGCGGTTTCGTGAAGGAAAACAGATCTTCTTTGGGAACGGCGGCGTGTTGTAAGATCCACTCCCCGGTGCGAATATGCCAGCCCGTATCGCCATCAGCGAAGAGGATCTTCGTACCCGGCATGCGGAAGAATAAAAGCATCGCCGGCAGCAAAAACGCGAAGTCGGCCAGGGACGGCATGACCCGCATAGGCCATTTGACTTTCGACGTGTCAATAGGAGTCCAGGTATGTGCTGCCGTCTGCATGATGAGGGAGTTAAGTATTGCCTACGCTTCTAATCGGTTGCCGAGTTGCCTTTCATTAGCCAGACAACTTAGAACGGAAGGGTAATTGGGGATTGCGAAAAGGACTTCCGGCCGCGGACCGGGGCGGCCCGTTTTACGGAGCGAAGCCAATACTGGGGGTTTGTCTGCCATTTGTTAGCAGACTAACTGTCAAGGGGGCGGAATTAGCAGGGAGTTGCGATGCCGGGCCTTTTGTTTCAAGTAGATAACAAGGGCAAAAAGTTGTGAATGGCCCCAGCTGTAAAAGGACTGACGCTTAGGATTCTTCAAATAGGCGAAGAAACGGCGTATTTTGCGAAACAAACTTCGGGTTGCAGGACAGGGCAGGACGTTTTTGCAAAAACAAAGCCAATGCGGGAGGTTTGTCTGCCATTTGTTAGGAGTCTAACGGTCGAGAGGTGAGGCTAGCCGGTGAGTAGCGTAGTGAATTCGTGATTCCTCCCATGGCGGGCTACGTCACGGAAGACGGTCCGAACTCGGGACTGGCGGCAAACTGACGCTCCAGGATTCTTCTATGGAACTCCGGCAGGCCCGTGCGACGTTCCGGGAGTAGAGCATCAGGGTTCCCTTCGTGCAGTGCTGGCCGTCCAAACAACTATAGAAATCAAGAAGCGCGGAGAATATCTTCTCCTGGGCTACCAGCGCAAGCGGGCCGTTGACAATCTGATCTAATTCCTGCCTTTTTGCCTTTCGAATTTGAGGAGGCAGGTCTGCTTGGGCGACTGCGGAAGTTAGGTTCGCCAGCTTTTCATAAATTTCGAGACGCCTAGACGAGAAAGGCTTTTGCGCCTCTATTTGTGCGGCGCTGGCTTGCTGTTTTGCCGTTTGATGGTTGATCCACACACTCCAGATTCCGCCGGCTAACAACGCGGCAATACCGGCGAATTTGGTGGCTGCGTCCCAATCCCGAATGCGCAGCGAAGGAGTATCCGTGCCAGCCATAGTCGCACAGATTATATGCAATTAGAAGCAAAGATGGGAGAGGGTCCTTAGATCAGGTGTCCTGCTACTTGCTGGAAACTACTGTGCCAGCGTCCGGATCCAGTAGCAATTGGCGTCCCGCGCGCGGCGCGTTCGTGAAATCGAACAGCCCGGTTAAAGGTCCCGCCAGAGCGTCAAAGGATTGATCCCCCAGGCGCCCTAGGTTCCAGTTGTCTTCAATGAAACGGGTAACAGAAGTGGTATCAGAGATCGCATGGTCCACGTAATTCTGTTTCGCGTATGGGCTAATCACCAGCAGCGGCAACCGGGTACCATAGCCGCAGCGATCGAGATACGCGCCCGCTTGCGGCGTGCCGCAATTCCCTACCCCTGCCAGCACGTCGTTGGCGGCATCGTTCGATTGGTTCACAATCGGAGGCATTACGTGGTCATACCAGCCGTCCGAATCGTCGTAGGTGATGAAGATAGCCATTTGGCTCCAGAACGGCGTCTGCTGGAGTTGATTAATGGTATTCACCAGAAAACTCTGTTCGGCGAGCGGGCTGGAATCGGCCGGATGGCCGGTTTGCGGCTTCGATGCTTTCAGGAAGACCACTTGCGGCATGTTGCCCGCGTTCACAGCGTTCCAGAAATCCGCCATGGAGTAGTTATGGTTGGCTTGATCCGCCGCCGTACCAATGGCCGCTACCGAACTCGGCGGCAGATGATGCGGATTCGACGTGGTCTGGTAATACATGAACGGATCGTAGTGGCTGTTATAGGAGGAAGGACAACTGACTATCGGCTGATTGTTGGGCGACTGCGGGAAGTCCGCATAGAACCAGCCCCACGTCATACCTTTCGCATTCAGCAAATCGCCGATGTTCTTGCTTGACATCTGTACCGGCGCGCCGTTGGCCGGGGTGACGCAATCGTCAAAGCCGGCCTCCACGTTTGCCACCACGCTGCCATTGGCCACTTTGCTCTTAATGGTCGTAACGTTCGCCGTATGGGTTTGGCCGGACAGCAGATTCAGATGCCCCATCACGGTAGTACCGAACTCGGTGTCGTAAAAATGATCGCTCATTGCGAAATACTGCGCGTAGTTCCACAGCGCCGTTACGGTGTTGCCGTCATAGTAGGCCATGCTGAGCGCCGGCGTGCAGCCGGAGCCGGTTCCGCTGGTGGCCTCGGGAAATTTGTTCACCGCGCCGGAATTGTAGGCGGTTTGCTCGTCGGTGTAGTGGTTGTCGTTGTCGCAGGTGGTCTCCTGTGCGCGGTCCAATCGGAAGGGAGCGGTCGAACTCACGCCATTCAAGAGCGGCGACAGACCATCCACCGTGGGCGTGTTGGGCAGCGGAGTGAACGGCGATTCACCTAGCATATTTTTGCTGCTCACCGCTGCCCCGTTCGGATACAGCGCATTGGGGTAGGTTCCGAAGTAATGATCGAACGAATTGTTTTCGCCGAAAATCACCACAACGTATTTAATGGGAGTCGTGGACTGTCCGAGCATTAAAACCGGAGCCAGCGCCGCTACCAATGAGATACGCACGCCGTTCCAAAACCAATTCGCCATCGCTATTTGCTCCCGCGGAATTCGAATAAAAGTACGCAGCGATTAGCGTAGCGGTTTTGCGTTACGGGCAAATGAATACGGCTCAACCTGTTACGATAAATTTTTGGCCTGTTCCCTTCATGCTGCTGCGAACTCCTACCGGAATCCTGACTGAAATCATCCTGCATAAACAGCTTGAATTAGAGGGATTGCGCCCGCGCGCGGCTCAACTGGAGCAACAAGCACTAGAACGTAAACCGCACGCGCGCCCGTTTGCCGCAGCGCTGCGGGCGCAGACTCCAGCCATCATTGCGGAAATTAAGAAAGCATCGCCCAGCAAGGGACTGCTGCAGCCTGATTTTCACCCGGCCCGGACGGCGCTCGCCTATGAACAAGGCGGCGCGGCCTGCCTGTCGGTCCTCACGGACCAGCGCTATTTTCAAGGCTCGCTGCATGACCTGGAGGCCGCGCGCGCAGTTGTGTCCCTGCCGGTTTTGCGCAAGGATTTCACGATTGACCGCGTGCAGGTATTTGAAGCTGCCGCGCATGGCGCTGACGCCATCCTATTAATCGCCGCCGTCCTGGATGTTCCGGAGCTCATCGAATTGCGCGAACTGGCGTCTTCGCTTGGGCTGGCGTCGCTGGTCGAAGTGCATGACCGCGACGAGCTTTCGAAAGCGCT
>DASXGT010000081.1:0-11563 GCA_036488895.1 Bryobacteraceae bacterium
AGTACTTTGGTACCAAGGCGAGCTAAGTGGTGCCCGGGGCGGGACTTGAACCCGCACTCCGCTTGCGCGAAAAAGGATTTTAAGTCCTTTGCGTCTGCCGATTTCGCCACCCGGGCTCGCTGATTTTAAACGACTTGCACCTCAAACTCTCATTAAGGCACGCGTAACGAATGTAACACGAAGTTCCCGCGTGGCCCGGCGCTCTAATTGACTCGGCCCCCGCATACACGGCGAAGATGTACAGGAGAACATGGTAGACCGGTCCGCCTGGCAAGTGCCCGCTTTTCGGAAGATTGAGTTTGGCCCTAAACGCACAAAATACTGCGTTGTATCCCGTCATTAATGAGGGTGCCAAGCTCACCAAGCTATTGCACCCGATGAATACCATGGATCTCGGCTTAGGCGTCATCATCGCCGCCGGCGGCAGTACGGACAGCAGCAACGACTCGGAACTCCTCAAAGGCCTGAACGTCCGGACGCTTTCGATCAAGACCGGTCCAGTAAAATTGAGTGCGCAAATGCGGATGTTTTCGCTTATGCCCTGGAAGAAGGCTACACCGGTGCCGCTCGATCGCAAAATCGGTTTGAAGCTATTGCACGCGCTGGTTGTCAGTCTTGCCGCCGGCTTCCGGTATACCGACACTACCAACGGCTTCGGGGGGTTTAGCAGCAGGTTTCTGTTGGACCCGCGTGTTCAATCTTTTCGCGACGTCTTTGATATTTACGACCTACACTATTATCTGGCGATAAAAGCCGCGACTAAAGCTGCTATTCCTATCGGCAGTGGGGCATTATGACCCCACCGGCTGCGCTGCTTCGCGCATCTCCAGTGATATCCAATTCGAATACCAATCGACCGCAACGAGCGGGCGGCGCCGGCGTGGGTCATGGCTCGAATGACCCATGCTAATCGATTCCAACTGCAAGCGCGGCAAATTATCGCTCTGGTCGGAATATGCGGCGTCGCTGGACGCGCACTACTGGACTTTCCAACCGGCGGAAGATTACATCATTCATACCGTTGGGCAGGAACGTTGGCATCGTTATCTGATACTTCCGGAATACTAATCCGGAATTTGTGACTACGATGACCTCGCAGTTTTCGTTCGCCGACTGGCTGCAGGATGAACGCTGGGAATTCTATGAGGACTTGCTGAATAACTACCGGCCGGTCAGACAGATTAAACACGCCACGCTCTGGCAGCGGTAACCAGGTTCATGGGTGTATCCAACACGGGATTTCCAAACGTTAACTTTTGATGCAAACACGCAGTCCGCGATAATGCCCGCGGCCCAAACCGCCGATGAAATAGTTGGGTGCACATTCACTACAAAATCTCTAACCCCTGGCGCAAACTTCCGCTGATTGGAGCGACTCCGCGCTATTTAATAGAAGTGCAAGGGCCGCCGCGCGATGTGGCAATTTCCGTCCCCCCGTACGTGACCGATTTCCAGTTTCCGTTAAAGCTGCCCCCCGGCAAAACCGTCACGCTGCAACTTAAGACTGGCAGCTTTCTGCCCGGCGCCGTCCTTGGTGGGGCTGGCCAATCGAATGTTGGACGATGAGGCTGTCGCCATCATGACGCACGGCCGTAACGCCATGCCGCCCGCCTCGGCACCATTAAACTAGCGTTGCCCCAAGGGAAAAGCGAGACCGGTTGAGAGATCTCGCTTGAAGAGAAGAAGGGCATATTACACAACGGCAGGCAGCTCGGCAGCGAAAGTTACCTTCTTCCGGCGAAGAAAGCGACTAGCGCCCACAGCCAACAGACCGGCTCCCAGCAACGCTAAGCTCCCTGGTTCCGGCGTGCTGGTCATAAACTCTTGGTGCGTGCCGCCGACATCCGATAGAATTTCAAAGCCTGCCGTATTAACCGCGGATATATTTTCGTAAGCTGCGACCACGTATGCATCCGCTACTGTGTTGTGCGAATGCAAAAGATTGTTAAGCGTGTCTGGATCCATCAGTGCCCACGCGGCCAATTGAATATCGGCGCGATCGGCTCCAGGCTTGATCAGCTGTTCAAATAAATAAGCTTCCATGCTGTACATCTGCGCGCTGTCCACCTGATATCCGAAGACATTCGCGTTGTTGCCAAGCACGGTGTTGCTCAGATTGGGGTTGGCCAAGGATGTGACGTTTGCGGTCCACATTCCGTCCGCGCCCCGAAAATCGTCCATGCACATGCCAAGAACGGAATTCCCATCAACAATGAGCGTATAAGGACCGGCCGGAGCGCCGTTTTCGGCGGGTACGGGCACGATTGGGTCCGCACTTTGAACGCTGACGGTTACGGTAGCCGCTGAAAGGATTGCTCCACAAAACAAAAACGGCAAAAGAATTTTTTTCATTATCAAACTCCAAGAAATGAATTCACTCTCTCTGAGTGGTAATCCTAGATTGTTTGATAATCGTGATTCGGGAAATTGCCTCTCGTGCGATAAGGTGGCCCAGTACTCGAACACAATGGGGAAACTGCTTAATCCCTAGCGACCCTGAGTAAGGGTATCAGCGGGCTGTATGTTTTTTATGATCGTCCAGGAGAAACGACAGCCCGAAAACCCACTCTTAGTACAGGTGAATTTACCGTTATTATCGAAATGCATTCCCCCGCTATTCTTGCCGCTGGGCGCCGCACTTGTGATGTTGCTGGCCGCGTTGCGCTGGCCGCGAAAAGGGCTGATCTTGACGCCACTTTTACTCCTCTCGCTGTTGGGTGCGCCGGCTATTTCCGACCTTTTGATGCGGTCGCTTGAAGATCAGTTTCCTTACCGCTCTAACAAAGAATGCCCAAAGGCGGATGCTGTGTTCGTTTTTGGTGGAATGCTGGGTTTCCGCTCGCATCCGGGCGCGGGCATTGAGTGGAATGAAGCAGCCGAACGATTTAATCGGGCCGTAGATCTCTATAAGACCGGAACGGCTGGTCTATTGGTTTTGAGCGGAGGAGCAGAACGCTACGACAATGGCGTTGATGAGGGTGAACTCTTAAAGACAAAAGCCGTCGCACTGGGCGTGCCTGACGGCGCAATTCTTGTAACACGTAAAGCGGCTAATACGGAAGAGGAAGCGAATGAGATTAGGCAGCTAATCGCACGGAAGCATTGGAAACGAGTACTGATGGTCACATCCGCCTATCACATGCCGCGCGCCATGCGCCTGAGCGTGGATTGCCTCGCTGACCTGACGCCCGTGCCTGTCGCTTTCGAAACTCCCGGTCCTGGATCGTCATGGATTTATAAACGCCCCGAGTATTTTATACCGCAGGCACAGGGGTTATTCGTCTCCGAGCGCGCTTTGCGGGAGTACATGGGCATCTTAGTCTACGCGGTTTTTCATGTTTAGGAATGCTCTGATTCTGGGCGGCCTTGGGCAAATGGGAATGTTGCTTTCCCAGTCACTGCGGGATAGTGGAGTCTCCATAACGCTGGCAGATGCCCGCCCCCGGAATCAAAACAATACCGATGGCATGGCATTTCTGCAAAGCGATGTGGAGACATTCGAGCCCGCATTCAGAGCTGCGATAGAGGCGTCCGACTGCGTGTGTGTCTGCCTTCCCGAAAAGATCACTCTGTGCATCGCTGAGCGTTTGGTGGAGATCATGCCGGAGGGAAGCCTTTGGATGGACACGCTATCCGTGAAGAGCGGTATTATGCATGCGCTGGAGAGATGCGCCGGCCGCGTCCAGTTGCTCTCCATTAATCCGATGTTTGCGCCCGCCATGGGGTGGACCGGCGGAGCCGTGGCAGTAATCGAAGTGAGCGCGGGTCCGAAGAGCGACTTCTTTAAACAGCTTCTTGGTACGTGGGGCGCCCACCTGGAAGCGGTAAGCGCGGAGGAACACGACCGTTTGACGGCCGCGATCCAAGTGGCGACCCATGCCGCGGTGCTTTCCTTCGGAGCCACTCTTTTGAATCTGGATTTTGACCTGGAGGGAGCGCTCCGGCTTTCGTCGCCTCCGCATCGCTTGCTGTTGACGCTGTTGCATCGGATGACGACGCAGAGCCCCGACGTGTATTGGGACATTCAGGCGCATCACCCGCTAGGCAGCCGGGTGCGCAATGAACTGATGAGTGCGCTTGAACGTATCCACGAGGACGCAGGAAAAAAGGACGCGAGTAGATTCGTGGAGACATTATCGCAACTGAGAGCGCTTTTCGAAACCAGGGACGAACTCTTCACCGAATGGGCGAAGCAGGCATTTGGGCTTTCCGTACCTCATCAATGATTTCGTTTTCCAGGCCGCAGGCCTCCGCGATAATCAGGTCGTAGAGCTCGCGTCCAAATTCTTCATGTAGACCGGCGGACAATGCGCGTTCGGCGGCGCGCTGTTTGACTTCGGCTACTCTGCCGGGCTGCATCATCGGAATATTCATCCGCGCTTTGTACAGTGCCACTCTCCTGCAGACAGCAAAGCGGCGGGCCAGAGCATCCATCAATTGCCGGTCAATCTCATCCAACTCTTTTCGAAAGATCGATAGTTTTTCCATAAGTACTCACAGGGCGATTCATCAACAGAACAGTCTTGTTCAACGCCTCGAATGCCGCCAGCAGGGCCTTGGCCTTGAGCAGCGTTTCCATCCACTCCTCGTACGGATCTGACAGCGCCACAATGGCGCCGCCAACGCCAATGCTCACTGCATTCTTAGAGAAAACAGCAGTTCGGATGACGATATTCAGGTCCGCGCATCCATTGAAAGACAGAAATCCGATAGACCCCGAGTAGACGCCTCGGGCACGGCCCTCCAGTTCGTTAATAATCTCCATCGTCCGGATCTTGGGTGCGCCGGTCATCGAGCCGCCCGGGAAAGCGGCTTTGAGGCAATCCACCGAACTGAAACACTCAGCCAATTTGCCGCGGATGGTCGTTACCAGTTGGTGAACGGTCGCGTAAGTTTCAACCTGCATGAGCTTGGGAACATGTATAGAACCCACCTCGCACACCCGCCCAAGATCATTTCGCAGCAGATCCACAATCATCATATTCTCCGAACGGCTCTTCTCATCTTCAGCCAAGGAACGCCGCAAGAAATCGTCTTCCTCCTGATTCAGGCCGCGGCGGCTGGTTCCTTTGATCGGCTTTGTTTCGACGATTGCGTCACGATCGATTTTGAGAAATCGCTCCGGCGAGGAACAAGCGACGGACAACTCGGGGAATTTCAAAAAGGAGGCATAAGGCGCTGGATTCTGCCGGCGCAGTTTTTTGTAGTACTCAAAAGCGTCAACCGAAGTGTAAGCGGTAATTTGATTGGTGAGACAAACCTCGTAGGTCTCGCCATCTCCTATCGCGCGCATGACATGGTTGATATTGTCCAGATATTGGCTTTCGGAATGGATCGGCGCGAATTGAATGATATCGGCCCCACTATGATTTTCGGAAGGTTCCGCCGCGGCCGGAGCGGCAATAGCCATTTCAATCCGGTCAAACCACGCAAGGGCTTCGGCCTCAGCGTTAGGTTCGCCAATGAAGACCAGGTACATCTCATTCGCGAAATGATCGATAGCGACAAACCGCGTGGCCAGAAGCGCCAAGCAATCGGGATGCTGTGAACGATGGGCGGACTGGGCGCCGCATACCGCTTTTAACTCGTATCCGAAATAACCGACAAAGCCGCCGTCGAAATTGAATGGGACATCGGTTCCGGTAACGCGAGCGGCGAGGCGCTTATTGAGATAAGGGAAAAGGTCTTCTGTCGCCAACTCCTCAATATCACCGTGGCGGATGCTGAGCCGGTGATTGTGAACGTAGTAACGAATGCATTCCACCTGGCCGGCGCCGTAGCCGCCTAGAAATGAAAAGCGGGCATCGGGCTCCCGGGTAAGACTGCTATCCAACCAAAATGCATACGGTTCTGGGTTGAACACCCTTTCGAAAATCTGCTCGGCGGTTTGCAGGGCGGCCGCGCGGCGGACAAACATATGCCGCTCCGGTATGGACGTTGAAGTTGAAGAAGAGGCTGCGGGTATTTTCAATGGCGAACCTACCTGCGTTGAAGCAGGGAGATGTTTGCGCGAAGTGGAATGAAATTCTTCAGTGAGACGGCGGAAATTTGCCATGATCTGTTGCCCGAAGGTTGAACAGATTGACTCGGGATGGAACTGGACACCCCAGAGAGGACGTGATTTGTGGGCAATACCCATCAGCAGTCCGTCGGCAGTCCAGGCCGTTTTGTTGAGGCATTCCGGCAGCGGTTCGGGAACAATCAGGGAGTGGTAGCGAACAGCAACGAATGGGTTAGGAACATTTTCAAACAGGCCGTCGCCGTTGTGATAGATTCGATCCTCACGCCCATGCATGGGAACGGGTGCGTGAACCACCGAGCCGCCCATCAGATGACAGATGCCTTGATGGCCGAGGCAAACGCCCAGGACCGGAACGTTCATCTCGCGAATCACGTTCTTTGAGATTCCGAAATCGGTATCGTTTACGGGTGAACCGGGGCCGGGAGAGATGATGACGGCATCGAAGTCGTGTGCCGCGATCTCACCAAAATCATGGTCGTTCCGCACGACAACCGGCAGAGTACCGAAGGTTTCCGCGGCAAGCTGATACAGGTTAAATGTGAAGGAATCATAATTATCCGCGATCAGGATTTTCATCTTAGACCTCGTCTCTGTTGACCGGTAATTCAATTGAAAGAAAGAATGAACTCTCTTTGCTCCTTCATGATCCAGCGAAACAGAGAACATCGTCTATTGTCCAAATCGGGCCTTTGGAAATATGCTGGTTTTCTTAAAACGAGACGGAATAAGGTGCCTAGACGCTTGTGGTGACGACAGCGCGACGTATGGAAGATTTAGTCGGTAATGGTACAAAAGTCTGCCAAATGGCCACAGTGTACCATTTGGGCCGAAATAAGCGCGGGAAATATAATTCGGTTGCCAGATGCTTTAGGATGCATTTATAGTACAAACTTTTTTTGTTTGCGTCGAAGAGTACTGCATATTACTGCCGTTACTTGAAAGGATTATATTTATCTGGGTAATATGCACCTAAAGAATTATAAACGTGGCTAGTGCCCAAATTAACTTGGCCTATGGTCTGATCTTTAGCTCATGTATACATTAGCGAGGATTCGGTCAGACCAGTTAATCGGTGCGTCACCAACACTGTGAAAGCCTGAACCCGCAAGGGAGCATTGCCTCTCTACTTCGGGGGACAGGGTGTTCGGCACACAGTCCGGATGATCTTACGGAATGCGAGGAACGCGAGGAACTCCCTTCCAAGACCAATCCAAAAAGCGTACGAACAAAAACAGAAAGAAAGGTGATTATTCTTTTGAAAACACTTCAAACCCTGCTCATCGGAGCGTATTTCGTCTCCGGCATGCAAGCCACGGCAACGGTATTAATCAGCTCTCCTTCGAGTGGAGCTACGGTTTCTTCTCCCGTCCAACTGGTTGCTTCAAACCAAGGGCCTCAGCCAAGGTCCATGTCGGTATATATTAATAACACTCAGGTTCTCCGGGACCAGGCTGTATCCTCAATCAAAACAGGTTTGAATCTTAACGCCGGACGCTACACGATTAAGGTTCTGGCGCAATACCAAAACCACCAGACTTCCACCGCAACAGCGTACGTTACTGTGGCGGCGGCTGCCCCGGCGCCAACTCCAACTCCCACACCAACTCCAACTCCCACACCTACGCCGACTCCTACTCCGCCGGCAACATCCGGAAACTCCGTTGCGGATCAGATTGCGGGAGACATGCAGGGTAAAAATGAAGGGTACCCTCACGGCGTCCCCTTGAGTTATGACTGGGCAAACGGACCGGTTGTGACTATGGGCAATAATTCCAACGGCTGGCAAGCCATCACTGCTTGGGGCGTGCTGTATGAGGCTGCGGAGGGAAACCCCGCCACGAATACCCGTGTGAATATTCGGGACATGCAAACCTACTTCCTGCAAAAAAGCACGGGCAAGTGGTTGCTCTTACAAAATACGAGCGCTCCGGTCGGCGCGGCCTATGTGGAGGATTTTTCGGGAGACAGCAACAAGCCGGCGGACATCCGGCACGAACCCGATGGAAGCATTTCCGCAACGGCGGGCGGAGGCTATAATTTTCACTTCTATCCAGCCGATCGCGCGAGTATCAATCCTAACGATATCGGCGGAATCGTAGTGGTGCTGGAGGCCCGTTTGATTGTCGGAGATCCCAGCAAGGCCGACGACCGCAGCTCGGCGCGTTATTTGTGCGGCGCGGGCGCAGACTACTATCCGGCGCTGACAGGTGGATGGCCGGGGAATTCGAGCGCCAATCCCGGTGTAGCGAACGGAAAGATGAAATACGTACAGACGGAATGGCGTTCTTTTGCCATGACGACCATGAGCCAGAGTCAGCTAGAGGGTAACCCGCCGCCGGTCAACCTCAGCGGCATCCAGCCGTAATCGTAGCTGCATTCCTAACGAAAAAAACCGTGCTGAGTTAAATGCTCAGCACGGTTTGGTTTCGCGAATAGTGAATGACAAGAGTGAGCCGGAGATCTGTGCCTTAAGATGAGCTTGTCACGCTTGTTAAGACCTATGCTGCAAGCACCCAGCGCGTTTTAGACTTCGATGCGGTGGGTGTTTGCAGAAAGGTAGAGAGTAGGAGATAAGTAGCAATGATGGCGCAGAGAGATGTGGAAGGCCGAGCGAATGGGAAGAGCACATCTCAGTGCGCCGGCATCGTAAATGATACGCGTGTTTACTTAGTGATAGTTAAACTTGCTGTCTTGCTGGTATTGCCTTGAGTGGCGGTGATAGTCACCTGCCACGTAGTCAAAAACGACCGAGTCGTTACTGTAAAGCTTGCCGTGGTGCTGCCGGCAGGTATGGTGATGCTCGCCGGGACACCGGTTACCAGAGTATTGCTGGTCTTTAGCGAAATGATAACTCCACCGGCTGGGGCCGCGTTACTTAAAGTAACGGTTCCAGCCACTGATGTCCCGCCAGCTACCGTAACTGGACTGACGGATAACGATGAGAGTAAGGTGGGCGCCGTCATGGTGAGAGCGGCAGTCTTGCTAGCGCCAATGTAAGTTGCGGTGATCGTGGCGGTGGCGGCGGTAGCGCCCGCTGTGGTGGTTACCGTGAATGTTCCGGTAGTGCTGCCGGCGGCTAAGGTGACCGAGGCGGGAACCGTAGCGGCGGCGTTGTTGCTGGATAAAGCCACGGAGATGCCACCGGTAGGAGCCGCACTGCTTAACGTGACGGTTCCGGTGGAAGAGCTGCCGCGCGCCACGCTTGCCGGATTGAGTGACACGGACGAAAGCGCCGTTGAGACAGTGATTGCCAGAGCGGCAGTCTGGCTAGCGCCATTGTAAGTTGCGGTGATCGTGGCGCTGGCGGCGGTAGCGCCCGCTGTGGTGGCCACCGTGAATGTTCCGGTAGTGCTGCCGGCGGCTAAGGTGACCGAGGCGGGAACCGTAGCGGCGGCGTTGTTGCTGGATAAAGCCACGGAGATGCCACCTGTAGGAGCGGCACTGCTTAAGGTGACGGTTCCGGTGGAGGAGCTGCCGCGCGCCACGCTTGCCGGATTGAGTGACACGGACGAAAGCGCCGTTGAGACAGTGATTGCCAGAGCGGCAGTCTGGCTAGCGCCGTTGTATGTTGCGGTGATCGTGGCGGTGGCGGCAGTAGTGCCCGCTGTGGTGGTTACCGTGAATGTTCCGGTAGTGCTGCCGGCGGCTACGGTGACCGAGGCGGGAACCGTAGCGGCGGCGTTGTTGCTGGATAAAGTAATGGAGATGCCACCGGTAGGAGCGGCACTGCTTAACGTGATGGTTCCGGTGGAAGAGCTGCCGCGCGCCACGCTTGCCGGATTGAGGGAAACGGACGAAAGCGCCGTTGAGACAGTGATTGCCAGAGCGGTAGTCTGGCTAGCGCCATTGTAAGTTGCGGTGATCGTGGCGGTGGCGGCGGTAGTGCCCGCTGTGGTGGTCACCGTGAATGTTCCAGTAGTGCTGCCGGCGGCTACGGTGACCGAGGCAGGAACTGCCGCCACGGTGTTGTTGCTGGATAAAGCCACGGAGATGCCACCGGTAGGAGCGGCACTGCTTAAGGTGACGGTTCCGGTGGAGGAGGCGCCACGCGCCACGCTTGCCGGATTGAGGGCCACGGACGAGATTACGGTCGGCGCCGTGATGGTGAGTACCGCGGTCCTACTGGTGCTGTTAGAGAAGGCAGTAATCGTGGCCGTAGTCGTCGTAGTGACTGCCGACGCCGTCACGGTGAAGGTAGCGCTGGTGCTGCCGGCCGCCACGGTCACACTGATCGGAACGGTTGCTGCCGAATTATCGCTCGACAGCGAAACCAAGACACCGCCGGCCGGAGCAGCGCCGGTCAAAGTTACGGTTCCCGTCGATGAACCGGCCCCCGCAACGCTGGATGGATTCAGCGATACAGACGCTGGTGTAACGCCTTCCGCGGCGCTGAGCGACAAACTCACCGTGGAGTTTGCCGCCATTGGCACATTGTCCTGAATCTGCCCTCCATAGGTAGAGCAAACGGCTTCCGAGCAAGCCCCGGTTACGGGAATGGTCGCGGCATTGGTTGTTGTAAGGACCACACTGACGCCGGGGGTATACACTCCCACCACGCCGGAACCGTTAAAGCTGGCACGCGTTTTCAGTATCGGCGCAACGTCCTTCATGTCCAAGGTCAAGACCGGCAGCGAAAACAGGTTGGTGTATTTTGCGATCGTCGCATCCATAAGATCTGAGTACATCGAATGCGTGCCGTCGTAGAGAGAGCTATTGCCGATGTGAAAGGCGAGTGAATACGGCTCATACGTAAGCATGCTGTTATTCAGTATTTTGCCGCTTTCGATATCGAGCATCTGGCTGTAGGTTTGGTTCTGACTATAAGTTGGTTTTGTGCCGCTCGGTCCGTACTCAGCGTTGTATTCGTCGGGCCAGGAGCCATACACGCCGGTCAAAGGACTGGAAGCATCGGTATACATGTCGGGCTCGCGGCGCGTAATCAAAAAGATGGATGGATTGAATGGGCTCACAACTCCTACTTGGGGAGTCGGGGGTTCGTCGGTCGTAACGATGTTTTGAATCCCGGCTTGCACCGCGGCCTGCAAAAAGCTGACATTAGTCAGCCCACCGTTATAAGGGGTGACCATATCAGTTCGATCCAGCGTCATGCCGAGCGTAGGCGCCACCGCAATATTTTGATTCAATTCGGCTTGTGATTGGGCAAGCGTTGCTGGAATGCAATTTCCGCTGCCGTCCGTTGTGTAGCAATCCAGATTGGAGTGATCCCAGGTATGGTTGACCCAGGTGAATTGCGAGTTCAGCGCGGCAATCTCTGTAAAAACCGGATCGGTGGGAGGAAACCATGTGGTCCCAATACCATTAACAGCAAATGTGGTATGGAAAGTTGAAAATATCGGCTTCGTTGTCCGCAGGTTCGTTTGCCAGTTGGTCAGCGCTATAAGATCAGCTCCGGTAGTAAAAACTCTCGGACAAGTGGGATCGGATCCGTTCGGACATTGCGAAAGAGTTGGCGCATACAATAGATTGCCGTTTAGAATATCGTCGACCTGTGGATTCAGATAGACTCGACGGTTACCCAGG
>DASXGT010000094.1:0-10505 GCA_036488895.1 Bryobacteraceae bacterium
GCTCTGGCCTCAGTCCTGCTTTACTATTCCCTGCGAGGCATTCAATGGAGCGAGGTCTGGCATGTCCTGCTTCGCGCGAATTTGTTCTACGTCGGTGCGGCGGCCGCGCTTCTCACTATCGCGCTTTTTTTGCGCGCGGTGCGTTGGCGCGTGTTGCTGCGCGCGGCCGCGCCGGTAGATATTCCTAGCGCCTTCTGGGCCACCTCCGCCGGTTATTTCGGCAATAACTTCCTGCCCGCGCGTGCCGGGGAACTGGTCCGCACCATGATGATCAGCACCCGCTGGGGCATTAGCAAAGCATTCGTGCTCACCACCGCGCTGTCTGAGCGCATGTGCGACGCCATCGTTTTAATTGTCATTACATCCGTGGTGCTGTTGATCTTACCGGCGACGCCCGGTTGGATTCAAGGCGCGAAAATTCCATTTGCCATTGTAGGCTTTGGCGGCGTTCTCTGTATCGCTCTGTTGCCGCCGCTTGAAAAATTGTGGCACTCCATTCTGAACATCCTGCCGTTGCCGGATGCCTTTCGCGACAAGGTGCGGAGCGTGCTGGAGCATATTCTGCTGGGAATCCGGACCTTCCACGATGCCAAGCGCTTGGCCGCGTTCGTTGCCTTTACTGCCGTCATCTGGTGCTGCGACGCGACCGGCACCGTTCTGGGAATGCGTTCCTTGGGATTGACGATTAGTTTCCCCATTGCCTTTCTGTTGATCACCGGTTTAGGTTTGGGAAGCGCCCTTCCTTCCACGCCCGGATACGTCGGGATTTATCAATTTGTGGCCGTAAGCGTGCTGACTCCGTTCGGCTTCAGCAAAGTCGATGCCATTGCCTATATCTTGCTGGCGCAAGCCGTGCAGTACGTCATTCTAACGTTTTGGGGATTGGTGGCGCTGGTGCTGCGGCGCGGGTCCGGATCTAAATTAACGCCCGGCGCGCCGGTAGAGATCCAGCCCCTATTTACGAAATGATGCGGACCGTTAAATCAAACTTGGACAACCCTATGCATCCATTTAGCGGCTCTCGCAAGCGCGCCGTCATCATCGGCGCCGGCCCGGCCGGTCTTACCGCCGCTTATGAGTTGCTGACACGCACCGATGTGATTCCGCTCGTACTCGAAAAAAGCGGTTATTTGGGCGGTATCTCGCGAACCGTCAACTACAAAGGCAACCGTATCGATATCGGCGGCCATCGTTTTTTCTCGAAGTCTGACCGGGTGATGAACTGGTGGCTCAACATTCTGCCTATGCAGGCAATCGCGGGCGGCAGCGCGCAAATTACCTACCAGCGGCAAACGACAAGTGTTCCCGCGGGTTCGCGCGCGGTTGACCCCGAACAGGAAGATAACGTGATGCTGGTCCGCCATCGGAAATCGCGGATCTACTTCATGCGGCAGTTTTTCGAATACCCCATCACGCTGAGCGGTGACACGCTGCGCAAACTGGGTCTTCTGAAGACGATCAAGATCGGCCTCAGCTATCTGCGCTCCCTGCTGTTTCCGATTCGCAACGAAACTAACCTCGAACAATTCTTCATTAACCGTTTCGGGCGCGAGCTTTATCTGACCTTTTTCAAATCCTACACGGAGAAAGTGTGGGGGATTGACTGCAAAGAGATTAGTGCGGAATGGGGGGCGCAACGCATCAAGGGCCTGTCCATCCTGAAGACCATCACTCACATTTTGAAGAAGCTAGTCCCCCAGAAGAAAAACGATATCGCGCAGAAAGGTGTAGAGACTTCACTCATTGAGCAGTTCCTCTATCCGAAGTTTGGTCCCGGCCAGATGTGGGAGGAAGTCGCGGCAAAAGTACGGACGCTCGGCGGCGAAATCCGCATGAACATGTCCGTCGATCAGATGGAACATTCGGACAACGGCGATATCGCAGCCGTGGTGATCCAGGACTTGCGGACCGGCGAAAGAACCCGGATTACGGGTGATTATTTTTTTTCGACGATGCCTGTGAAGGAATTGGTGGCGTCGATGAATCCTGCCGCTCCGCGCGAGATCAAGGAAATTTCGGATGGCCTGATGTATCGCGATTTCATTACGGTCGGCGTACTCTGTGACAAGGTCAAACTGCTGGAATCTAGCGGCGAGTTGGTGAAAGACAACTGGATTTACATTCAGGAGCCCGACGTTTTGGTGGGCCGCTTGCAGGTCTTCAACAACTGGAGCCCAGCGATGGTGGCGGAGCCGGGCAAAGTCTGGATCGGTCTTGAATACTTCTGCAACGAGGGTGACGCGCTCTGGCGCAGAACCGACGCCGAAATGATCGAGCTGGCGAAAGCGGAGCTGGAATCGATGAATATGCTGGATCGCGCGAATGTGCTGGACGCCACCGTGATCCGGATGCCGAAGACGTATCCCGCTTACTTTGGTTCGTATGCTCGCTTTCCCGAAGTGATTGCCTGGGCGAATACGTTCAATAACCTATTCTTGGTGGGCAGGAATGGCATGCATAAGTACAACAATCAAGACCACTCCATGCTGACGGCCATGACGGCGGTGGATAACATCATCGGCAATGTCCGGAGCCGCGATAATCTTTGGGCGCTAAATACAGAACAGGATTATCACGAAGAGAAAACGCCTGCGCCGGAGGCTAGTATGGCGGCGTCCGTTTAGCGCGTCTCTTTCCATAATTTTTGCGCGGGCAGGATGAACACCGCAAGCGCGCAAAAAGCGGCAGCCGTCAAAACGACGAAAGCCCGGATCACCGCGGACAGGCGTTTCAACGGAAATGTTTCCGGTATCACGGGATCGGTGATCGCCAGCAAATAAAACAGCCCCTGCGCAATCAATACCGGTGTACGCCAAGGCTGCGGCAAGAAGAAGCTGGATGCAGCGGCCGTCAGCATGGCGAACGGAAGCAGCAGGCGGCCTAACTTGTGGGAAAGAAAGTGAATAAAACGCCGATTGAACGGTGACAGCAGGGTGGGGAAGCGGAGCAAAATCTGATAGACCCCGGCTTGCGTTCTCACTTTGCGCCAGAACTCGGTGTTGAGCGAAGTGGGTAGGTCGTAGGCTTTGGCATCGTCTTCAAAGAAAATGCGCGACTTCGCGGCAAACGGGATATAAACATCGTCCAGTAAAATTTCCGGCGGAATGCGTACAGCCAGCTCGCGGCGAATCGCGTAAATTGATCCGGTTGCGCCCAGCATCGCATCGATGCGATTCAAGTTGCGACGGATCCATTTTTCGTATTGCCAATAGAGGCCGGTGTTGTATTGTTCTTGGGTGGCGCCTTCGCGAATCACGAGTTCGCCGGTCACGACGCCGACGGAGGGGTCGGCAAAACAAGCGGCCATCCGGCGAATGGCGCTGGGATCGAAGGCTTGCCGCACATCCGTTAAAACGATTAGCTCCCCGGTCACATTTTCGAGTCCATGATTTACCGCAGTGGCTTTTCCGCCGGGAGGAAGCGCCAGCAGGCGCACCCGGGTGTCCGGATTGCCGCGCACCAGTTCTTCCGTGGCGTCCGTCGAGCCGTCGGAGACGATGAGGATATTCAATAAATCGCCCGGATATTCCGATTGCAACAGCGATTGTATTTTCGCTTCTACCCAACGCGCCCCGTTGCGCACGGGCACGATAATTGACACGGTTTGCGGGATAAATTCCTTGCGTATGGGCCTGGGAAATGCTTTGGCCCACGCGGCAAGAATCAGGGGATAACCGGCCAAAACGTATAGGATGAAAACGACGCTAAATAGAAAGACGAGGATACTCATGCCGCCAGTGCGTTCTCGAAGCTCCTCGTCACTTGCTCCCATGAGAATTTAGCGCGAATCAGCGCGAGCCCGTCTTGCGCCAGCTTTTCTCTCGCCGCGCGGTCTTCGAGCAGAGCCAGGCATTCGGCCGCAAAACCGGATGCGGAGTCGGCGATGCGAATGGTTTCTCCGTGGCGCAGCGGCAGGCCCTCCGCGCCGATAGAGGTGGAAACCACCGGTGTTCCCGCGGCCATGGATTCAAAAATTTTCAACCGCGTGCCGCCGCCGACGCGCAGCGGCACGATGGAGAGCGCGGAGTCCCAAAGGTAAGGCCGCACGTCAGGCACCGTGCCGGTAACAGTGATGAGCGGGTCGGAGGCTGCGGCTAGCAGGGCCGGCGGAGGGTTGCGGCCCACAATGGCGAGCGTGCAATTGGGCCGTGCGGCGCGGATAATCGGAAAGACTTCGTCCAGGAACCAGCGCATACCGTCGATGTTCGGCATCCAATCCATGGACCCCACAAACACCAGGTCGTGCTTTAACTCGAAGGAGGATGGCCGCTGGAAATAATCCAGATTGACCCCGGTGGGAACGGACGAGGTCTTGCGAATCCCGAAGCGGCTCCGCATGGTCTGTTCGTCGGCCTCGGAGACCGCTACCACGTGGGCCACTGCGTTGCAAACAGACTTTTCCCACTCCAACATGCGCTTGGCCTGCAATTGAAAATAGGCGCGATGCACGGGCGTGCGGCCGCTTTCGGCGTGACGCTCCCAAATCACGGTTTCGACATTATGTTGAAACAGAACCCAATCGCTCAGGTCGCCGATGTTGATGCTAGGAAACAGAAAATCGCAAACTTTGGCGTCGAAGTGATGCTTGGCTAGAAGGTCGTCAATAGTGGAGCGCATGGCTTGCGAGCGCCAGCGCATTCCCGCCACCGGAAGAGACGAAACCAGGCCACTTGCCAGTTGCCCTGCGAAACGAATAGATGTTTTGGAGACCGGCTGATGCGGCACGGGATAGGCGAAGGAAGAATATTCGGAGCTGCGGCGCAGCCCTTCCGGGCTATGGGCGTCCTCAAAGGCAACATAGTGCACTTCGTGATTTCGATGGAGCTGCCGGATCATTTCAAGCGTGCGAATTTGACCGCCGCGCGTGGTGGGGTGCAGAAAATCAGTTTTTACCCAAAGCAGCTTCAAACTAATACCTGCGCTGTGGGGTTATGCAACAGGCCGTCCCAATGCTCGTCCTGTTTTCCGCGCAGAAAAATGTCACCCCAAAGCTGCAGATTCAGCAAACGCCAAATCCGGTCTGTGGCATCTTCGATGCCGTTGCGCTGTTTTTGCAGTAGTGTTTCGACGTAGCTTAAATCCACGTATTCGCCCAGCATGCGGTTGCGATCGAGCAACAGCGAGAACAACGGGTCCGCCCGCTGGTCGAGCAGCCAGGTTCGCATGGGAGTAGGAAAGCCCATCTTGGTTCGATAGACAATATCGTGCGGCAATAGATCTTCCACGGCCCGCTTCATAATGTATTTGCCCGTGCCGTTCTTGATTTTCATGGCTTCAGGCACGCCCGCCGCAAATTCGACGAACGTATGGTCAAGAAAGGGGACCCGGCTTTCGATAGAACACGCCATGCTCATCTGATCTTGCTTCATCAGCAGTTCCACCAAATACGTTTTTTGATCGGCGTACAACATGCGCGGCAGCAGCGAGTTGGTGCGCGAGTTCCAATATGACAGATAACTCTTGTACGGATTCCCACCCACCGCATCTTTCAACATTAAGCGGCGTTCTTTGCGCGAAAAAGCCCCATAGAAATTATCAAGCTGCAACGATTCCACGGTTCCCTCGCGCCCGAGAAACGTATGCTGCAGCTTGCGCCGCAGATTGGCTGAAAGCAGGCTGGAGCCTTCGATCGCGCCGCGCATGCCCGAACGCAGGGGTCCCGGCACAAAACGGTAACGGTCTGCCCACTTGCGATTGAACAAATAGTGCTGGTAGCGCGAATAACCGGCAAACAGTTCGTCGCTGCCTTCTCCGGTTAATACCACTTTGACGTTTTCCGAGGCCAGCTTGGAAACGAAGTAGAGCGATACGCTGGACGGCCACGCAATGGGTTCATCCTCATGCCAGATCAAGCGCGGCAAGGTATTGAAAAAATCTTCCATGCCCACCAAGACTTCGTGATGATCGGTGCCAATGGAACCAGCCACCTGCCGCGCATAGGAGAGTTCGCTGTAGGCCGCTTCCTGGTAGCCGACCGAAAAGGTTTTCACCGGTTCCGAGCGCATGCGCTTCATTAACGCGGCAATGGCGCTGGAGTCGATGCCTCCGCTGAGGAACATGCCCAGCGGAACGTCGCTCATCAGGCGCATTTGCACGGTTTCTTCGAGCCGGGCGCGGCATTCGCGTATCCACTCGTCTTCCGATTTCTGTGGGGTCTCCGGCGTGTCCGGCACATCCCAATAGGCCTGAATGATTTCGCGCTTTGTTTTTACATCCAGCGTCAGTGTATGGCCAGGCATCAGTTTGCGAATGCCGCGAAAAAAAGTGCTATCTTCGCTGGCGTAGCCGAATGTCAGATACTCCGGCAGCAACTCGCTATTGAACTCAGCGCTGACTTCCGGATGCTGCAATAAAGCCTTGATCTCCGACGCGAAGGCAAAGAATCGGTCATTCAATACGTAATAAAAAGGCTTAATTCCCAAACGGTCGCGCGCGCAGAAGAGCACTTGTTTTTCCGCATCCCAAATGACGAAGGAAAACATGCCGCGAAAAAGCGAAACACAGCCGGTCCCATGCTCTTCATAAGCATGCACGATGGTCTCGGTATCGCAGCGCGTGACGTAATGATGCCCGGCTTGCTCCAATTTCGGACGGAGCGCGGCGTGGTTGAAAATTTCGCCGTTGTAGGTAATCCACACCGAGCCGGTCTCATTCGACATCGGCTGATGGCCGCCGGCGACATCAATGATACTGAGGCGGCGGTGTCCCAAAAAGGCCACCCCATCGTCATGAAAGCCCTGTCCATCCGGCCCGCGATGGCTGATGGCATCCGTCATCTGCTTCAGATTGCGCGCGAGATCGCGCGGCGGTCTCGAACTATTTGTCAAGTTGACGAAGCCCGCAATGCCGCACATCGCTTAATTCATTTCCTCTGTTTCTAATCGGCTGTTCGCCATCTTATTTTTGCACTTGTTCACGCCGGAGCGGTACACGCAGCAGTTGAGGTTCGCTCCCCTTAGGTGGCTGCGTACAACCGGGCCAAACCAGAAAATACTGAATTCCCGCGGCTTCCAATTTCTCGTTCAGCGTATCCCAATTGGGCGGCTCCGGCCTGCCGCTGTAATCCGGATTCAGCGCATGGGCGTTTTCGTCCGCATCCGGGGTGGGCCAAGGCGTCCCAAAGTAGCGCGCGTCCAGTTCATAAGCCAAATATGCTGAATCGGCCCAGTTGTTACAGGAAGCGAGGCGGCTGCCCGGCGGTATCGCCTGGTGCATTTGGGTGCTCGTTTCGTAGAGCGCGCGGTCCAGCCGGAAATGAGCGTGAAGGTGGCGCAGCGGTTCAACGGCGAAGGACAGCCCCACGAGGCACAGAATCGCCAACTCCTTATAGCCAACCCTATACCCCACGTTGTATCGAATCAATTGGTCGCGCAAACACCGGTCTAATCCATAAAACGTCATCCAAAGCAGCAGCAGCGCGGTTAGCCAGAGATAGCGTTGTTCAACCGTAATCAGCAAATATCCGGAAGTAAACAAAACAACGGTGAGGAGCGGAGAGAGCCACTCCCAGCGGTCTCTTTTGGTTTTGACAAAGAGCAGGCAAGCGATTAATAAAAAAACAAAGAGAGGCGCAGCGTGCAGCCAATAATAAACGGCTTCCTTGGTATCTTTTCCGATCAGCTTGCCTTCGTGCCGTCGCGTGAAGGCGTTGGCGAAGATGGACCAATTTTTCAGCCGGTCCACCGGAGGCTCCTGCCAGGCGTTGGTGGCGTGCGGGCTGGGAGGCGCTTCGAGTCCCCGTAAATGGGGATAGCCGCTTGATTCCGGTCCCACCAGGCGGAAATTAAATGTCCCGGTTGAGCCGGTGGTCCAGAAACCGTACTTGGCGCGGAGCGGAATCAACCACGCCAGCACGATCAGGAAAAAGACGGCCAGGCCCGAAAGGAATTGCTTGGCGAGGTGCGCGCGTTCTTCGCGATCTTTGTTTCTGAGCCAATGCAAGGCGCAGAACAAAGCGAAGTGCGCGCCGAAAAAAAATAGTCCGTAGCCTTTCGTCAGGTATGCTAATCCGCCCAGCAATCCGCAATACACGCCGGACCGGCGCTCGAAAGGAAAACGGAAATCAAAGATGAAACGGAAATAGCACAACAGCAGGGCCGCGAATAATAGATCGGGGCCAGTGAATTCAAATGCATAGGATGCAATTACGATTGCCCCCGAGATCAACATCGCCGCGCGGCAGGCAGTGCTCATCGGATAGAGTCCCGCCAGGGTGTGCATGCTGATCAGCGCGAACACGGCAGCGGCCACGCAGATTATTTTGGCGGCCAGGATTTCCGGAACATGGAGAACCAACAGCGGCGCGACCAGCCAGCTAAACAGCGGCGCCCAATATCCGCTGACGGCTTCGCTGAAATAACCGGCTGCATACTGCTTGGCGATGGCGAGATAGGTAATGGAATCCGGAGTAAGTTCGTAGCGATAGAAGGGAAGCAACAGAAAGCAGGCGGCCAGAAAACTAATGCCGATAATGAGCTTGCTTCCGGCTGCGGCGCCCGATTCAGATGGATTAGGTTGTACCGGCATACCTTTAGAGCGTAACCGGCGTTCCATTCATTATTTTTCTGAGCACCGCGACGATATTGGAACGATAATTGGCACGTTTTTCCGCTTGCAGCGCGCGTATGTACAGCAATTCGGCCCAGGCGACTGGTCCAAGCATACCGGTGGCGGCAGTCGAACTCACCATGCTGATATCCTCCACCGCAAACCCCGTTTGTCCGGCTAGCTTGTGAATGTCCGCGCTGGTATTGATTCGGTAGTGGGTGGGAAAGACGTCCTCCGCTTTGCGATTTTCAAGCAAACGGATCAGCGCTTTCTTGATCGATTCCGGAACGCGGGCGGCGATCTGCGTATTCAAACCGAGAAAATTGGGAGTGTGAAAGACGAAAACACCACCCGGCTTTAAGATGCGATGGACTTCGCGCAGGACGGCGGCGGGATCCTGTAAATGTTCCGCTACCATGTTGGCGCTAACCACTTCCATGGAATTTGCTTGCACCGGCAGGTGCGTCAGGTCAGCGAAAATCTTGTTCGTTATGCCCGCGTGGGCCCGCAAGCCCGGCCAATCGAGGTCGACGCCAAACGCCTTCCGGCATGAACTCAGCACTTGGGTTTGCTCCGTCAGCATCCATTCACCAAATACCTGATGTCCGCAGCCCAGATCCATCCAGATCCGGTCCTGCACAATGGGCCGCAGCTTCTGGTAATAGCGGTATTGCGAGCTGGCAAGTCCCGGAACGAGGAATGCCTCCGCCTTCCAATACGATTTGAAAAGAAATATCCGCAGACCCGCCACCCTGTCAGTTAGCCTCGATCCACGTATCGTCCAAAGCGGACACGGTGGTCCGGGTCTGGCTGATTTGGCTGCAAGTGACCTGGTTGTAAGCCACTTGGTTGGGAATGCGCGGGTTGGGAATGAGCGGGTTGCGAGCGAAGTGGGTGTGAGCGGTGCGTTTCCGCAGCGGACGGCTGTATGCGCCGCCGCTCAGCCAAAACCATTTCCGGCGTGCGAACGCCGTCACCGGCGGGCAGAGCCGGAGTTGTTTCGGCCTCTTCCCCCATGGAATCTTTAGACCGGACGATATGCAAAGACGCAGCCAATCCGAACATGGCGGTCAGCACAAAGCTATATCCAATGCTGAGGAAAAATATCCCGAATCCGAGCGCAACCAGCGAGGAAAACGTGTAGAGACTGGCGCGGGAGAGTAAAACATTAGTCCGCTTAAGCCGCCTGAAATCAGATAGGCTGTACTGCACGCTGGTCAAGAAAGCCCCCATGAAAAATACGAAGCCGGGAATGCCGGTTTCGCTCGAAATTTGGGTATAGGTGTTATGCGATACCAGCATCTGGCCGGCTGCTTCTTGTCTCGCTTTTCGTTCATCCCAAGCTACTTCTCTAAAGACGCCCGGACCTACGCCAAAAAGCGGATGCTCAAATGTCATCCGGATGCTTTGCTGCAAAAGCCTCTGCCGCCCTTCAGACGAATCAATGTCCGCGTTCAGTCTCGCGCGGCTTTGCGCATCGAGGTCAGCATCTGCATGCTGCTGGAAAATAGTGATGAAACGGGCCCTGATATAGCCGGGGAGAAAGGCCATGCTGGCAACCAGGGCAATCACCGCCAGTACGGATATCGCTATTTTTTGCTTGATCCCGGAAAAGAAAAGAATGGTGAGAACCATGATCCCGAGCGCTACCAGGCCGGCGCGCGAACCGGCCCGGCCAAAACTAATCAAAATGACCGCTGCGGCCAGCAGGGATAGGGCTTTCCCAAAAAGTTTGGATTGGGTAGCTTTATACCACCAAAACGGCAGCCCCAAAACGAGGCTTAGTGCGAATGTGTTGGGATCGCCCAGGGTTCCGGAAACGAGTGCGATTCGTCCATCGATCGATCGGCCAAAAAAAAAGCTAAGAATGGCCGCGGCCAGCGCCGCATAGGAGAAGGCGAGAGCCACCCGGTTCCAATCAGCCGTCGTCTTGACCAGTTGCACCATCACCAAGTACA
>DASXGT010000205.1:0-30080 GCA_036488895.1 Bryobacteraceae bacterium
GTCCGGTCGTTCGAGCCGCTGTCGAGCACCAGAATTTCATCGCAGCAGCGCAGGCTTTCAATCACCCGCGCGACATTGCGCTCCTCGTTCAACGTAATGATGGTCGCCGAGATCTTCATCGTGGAGGAACGTCTATGTCCGCACGGGGACGACGGAGAGGGACAATACAAAAATCACCAACGCCGCCACGGCCAATACGATTCGGCCGCGCGATAACGGAGCGCGGTCATATACCAGCGGATGGCGTCTGAAAACGAAGAACGCAACCACAGCCCAGAGCCACCAAGGCCAATATAGAAATCCAAGCAGCGCTAGAACGCCGACGAAGGAGCTGGTAATGATTCGATGCCAGCGCTCACCCACCAAAGCGTACACGATGTGACCGCCATCCAGTTGCCCTATCGGCAGTAGGTTCATAGCCGTGGCCAGCAGACCTACCCAAGCCGCCAAAGCCATGGGATGTAGCAGAATTTTTGCAGGATCTGTAATGCCCAAAAACAGCCATTCGAACAGGCGTAATAGGAGCGGAGCGCCCAGCACGAACTGACTTTCAGCCGTGCCCGGAGGCATGGGCCGCGACAGGAATACACCAGCCGCCAAACAAGGCAGCAGCATGAGGAAGCCCGCGATTGGGCCGCCGGCGCCGATATCAAATAACTCCTTGCGCGTGTAAATCGGCGAGCGAATCCGGATAAAGGCCCCCATGGTGCCGAACAAGCTGGGCGATGGCAAAAAGTAAGGAAGGCTGGCATCCACCCCCAATAGGCGGCACTCCACATAATGCCCCAACTCGTGTGTCAATAGAATGAGCAGCAAGGGCACGGAGAAACGCAATCCGGACCAGATGGTGGGGTCGCCATGCGCGAACCGCAGATAGCCTTCCCAGACCACGTTTAAATCAAGCGGTTGTCTCGCTTGAAAGCAGCGCACGGCCGCCGAACCGAAGATGGTAGTGGTCAGCAGCGTAAGCAAAAAAAGTAGCGCATTCAGCCACCATCTATGCGGCCAACGGCGCGATGCGCCTGGCGGCCAACGGCGTGGCGTATATGGCTCGGGAAAGTCTGGCAGGCTTTCTACGTGATCCGTCGATTCCGGCTCAACCACTCTTTTACTGTAGCGTTTGCAGTTCTTTACCGGGTTTGAAACGAACCGCTTTGCCAGGAGGAATTGCTACTTCCGCTCCCGTGCGGGGGTTGCGGCCGATGCCGGTCTTGCGCGGGCGCACGTTGAAAATGCCAAATCCCCTTAGTTCGATCCGGTCGCCGTCGCTCAGCGCCTTTTTCATGGTGTCGAAAACCGTTTCAACCGCCATTTCAGCTTTCGTCTTGGTGATCCCAGTGCGGTTCACGACTTCGTTAATGATGTCTAACTTAATCAAAAAGCCTCCCAATGCGATACGAAGTCAGATGGAACAGCTAAGGGTACACCGTCCATCCGGCGCCCATTTCCACCGCAATCTCAATGATAGGATTGAGTTTAACGCAATGTCAATGCAATTGGTCCGGCGAACTTCCGGCGCCAGGAGCCAGCGGTCCGTGCATTTTTTTCAGTAACAACACCCGCACCGCTAACTTCTTACCTCTTACCAATTTTGGCGGCTCCGCAAAATCCTTTTATTTGCAATAACTTAACAAAAATTTTAAATTTGGTCTTTTAATTGCTTATAAACGGGCAGGATGGAAGGCTAATGCCAATGAGGTCGTTTCGTATTCTCTTAATTGAAGATAGTGCTAGCGATGGCCGGCTCTTCCGCGAAGCACTAAAAGAAGTCGGTGTCACAGTCCAGTTGGTGATTGTACGGGATGGCATCGAAGCGACTGATTATTTTCGACAGGCTGATGCGGGGCTCAAAGGCCGCCCTGATTTGGTAGTGCTCGACTGGAATCTCCCGCTGAAAAGCGGCCGCGAAGTCTTGAAAGAGATCAAGGCATCTCCTACTCTGAAACCCATCCCAGTCATCGTCATGACGAGTTCGAATGCGGCCGATGATATCCGGGTCGCCTACAGCTTGAATGCGAACGCCTATGTCACAAAGCCCAACTCTTTGATGGAGTACATAAATGTGGCTCGATCCATTGAGGACTTCTGGTTCATGACTGCCATTCTCCCGGAAAATTACCCGCGCACCTACCCGGAGCACGCCCGTTTGGCTAGCTAAGATTCTGTGCGAAGGGCGCGACTTCCTAGAAGCCGCGTGCCCCTTTTTTATTGCATTCTACTTCTTCGGTAGAGCTTCTCGCGCAGCTTTGAGCGCTGCCTCGTAGTCAGGGTGGCTGCCGACTTCCTTCACATATTCCACGTGCCGCAGCGTGTCGTCCGGATCGAGCACGAAAATGGCCCGGCTTTCGATTCGCAGATCTGAAATCAGCGTTCCGTATTTCTCGCCGAACGAAGCAGTCTTGTGATCGGAAAGCATGCCCACATGGTTAATGCCAAAATTGCCGCACCAACGCTTTTGCGCGAACGGCAAATCCATGCTAATGGTGAGCACTTTCACGCCATCCAACTTGCTCACTTCATCTTCAAACCGTTTTGTTTGCGCGTCGCAAACGGGCGTGTCAAGGGAAGGCACCACACTGAAAATGCGTACTTCCTTGCCGGTTTTTGCCAAGTCAACCGGCTGCAGTGAACTGTCGATTACTTCAAAATCAGGAGCTTTTTCTCCGACCTTTAGCGCAGAGCCCGCCAAAGAAAATGATTTCCCCATGAGTGAGGTGCTGCGTGTGGATTCCGTACTGTTTGTCATCGGGCTCAGTGTATCAAGCGTAAGGGACTACCTGCGGCAGCTCGCAAGTAAAATTCCGGCATTCGTAAATAGTGATTCGCCCTCTCCGTTCTAAACCCGCCAGAAACGGCGACAGAGAACGCAGATCAGTCACAGCTGAGTCGCTGATTCCCAGCAGCAGGCGATAAGGAGCGAAACTGCCAACGCGCTGCCGTAACAACGCTTGTATGTCTGGATCGCCGTCCGCGCCGCGAATAACAACCTGTTCCGGCTCCGTTAACCAGCGGCCTAGAGCCACCAGCATCTGGGGCGCGATCGCCGGTTGCGCTTTGAGTTTGGGCGCGAAAGCACGCAAAGACCGCGCCGCGCGAACGTTAAATTTTTCGTTTCCGGTGATATGGGCGAGACGCAGCAAAACATCGGTCGCGATCGAGTTGCCGGATGGTTCGGCGCCGTCATAGTCGTCCTGCAAACGGAGCAGTAGATTACCTACGTTTTCTTCGGTGCTGAAAAATCCGCTGCCTTCCTGGTTCTCAAATCGAGACAGCCCACGTTCGGCCAAATCGACGGCGACCCGCAAATAACGGGTCTCAGAAGACGCCTCATAAAGATCAAGCAACGCTTGAGCAAAAAAAGCATAATCGTCTAGAAAGGCGGGAATTGCGGCTTCGCCTTCACAGTAGCGACGCATCAATTGCCCGGTCTCTTCATCGTACATCTGCTCCAGCAGAAAAGCAGTTGCCTTAGCAGCCATCGCGAGGTATCTGGTCTCGCCTAGAACCCGATAGCCCTTGGCCAGAGCCGAAATATATAACGCATTCCAGGAAGTAAGCACCTTGTTATCCAGGTGCGGGCGCGAACGCTTGCTGCGTGCTTCCAGCAACACCTGGGATGCCGCGCCTAGCCGGTCCGCGAGATCCACGTTTGTCTCCGGCCCTTCATTAAACAGGATATTCCGGCCCGTAAACTCAGCGTGCGGATCGTGTTCAACGTTTCCATCTGATTTCACTCCGAAGTGCTTGCAAAATAAACCAGATTCTTTCCCCAAAAGTGCATCGATCTCAGGCTTACGCCAGATATAAAATGCACCCTCTCCAGAGTGCTTCGGATTTTCCGGGTCGGCACTGTCCGCATCCTCGGCGGAATAAAACGCGCCACCAGCATCCGTCAAATCCCGCTGCACATAATCGAAGATGCCTCGCGCCACGGCGGCAAACTGCAAGTCGCCCGTAATCTGGAACGCGTCCAAATAGGTGCTGGCCAATTGCGCTTGATCGTACAGCATTTTTTCGAAATGCGGCACAAACCAATGCTCATCCACCGAGTAGCGATGAAACCCACCGCCGAGATGGTCATGCATGCCGCCCGCAGCCATGGCGCGCAGCGTGGTCAAAACCATATCTAACGCTTCATCATTTCTTCTTAAGTGATAGTAAGCAAGCAGGTAATTCAGCACAACCGGACGCGGAAATTTCGGCGCGCTCCCAAATCCGCCTAAAACCGGATCAAACGATCTGCGGAAGTACTGGAACGCAGAATCAAACAACTGCGCATCGGGTTCGAGCGACGCTGCTGCTGGCGCCGCAATCGAGCGCAGTTGCTCAGCGATGCCATTACCCGAAACCTCCACTTTGTCGCGCTCGTTTTTCCAAACCTGTGCCAGATGCGCTAGTAAGTCGCCGAATCCAGGCCGGCCATAGCGTGAGCCGGGCGGGAAATAGGTCCCCCCGAAAAACGGCTTCAATTCCGGCGTTAAGAAGACCGACATTGGCCAACCGCCGCTTCCCGTGGAAGACTGGATGAACAGCATGTAAATGCGGTCCACATCCGGCCGCTCCTCCCGGTCGACTTTCACCGGAACGAACTCGCGGTTTAATACCTCCGCTACCCGTTCGTCTTCGAAAGACTCGTGAGCCATGACATGGCACCAGTGGCAAGTGGAATAGCCGATGGAAAGGAAAATCGGCTTGTCTTCCGATTTCGCCTTATCAAAAGCGGCCTGGCCCCAAGGCAGCCAGTCCACCGGATTGTGCGCGTGCTGCCGGAGGTACGGGCTCTTCTCTGAAATGAGAGCGTTGGTGTACTTTGAGGTATCCGTAGCTATTGGCCCTTGCCGGATGAGGCCACGTGAACACTCTTTGCGTGATGAGCCGCGGTGGAACTACCCTGCCCCAAAAGCTGTTCAATATGTTCGCGCATAGCAGTTTCGTTCATTACCTTATCCCACTCCTCTCCGCTTTCGGCGGGCGTCTGATAACGAATAAAACCTTTCCGATCAATTAGAACGATCTGCGGAACCACCATGCGATCCATAATGCTGAAGCCCATGAACGACATCATCTGATCTTGCGGCAGAAAGCCGACAGGAAATTCCGCGCCATAAGTGGAAGCAAACGCCGAAACCTGCTGGCTTGCGGATGCCGGACTTGCGTTATTCGCCAACACGTTAATGGCAAGGTCAATGGATTGATAACCACGGCTGCCGTAATCTTTCTGATATTGGGTCATGACCTTCGCGGCGGCCTGGCAGTGTGGGCAGGTGGTCATGATGAATTCAATGGCGACCACTTTGCCGCGATATTGGCTTAAAAGCTTAGGCCCAACGCCCGGCAGTGTGAACGCCAGTTCTGGGGCTTTGCGCGGCGCAGGGCCGTCCGCTGCGAAAAGACTGCCTACGCTAAGAGCGAGCAGGAGGAGGAAGCTGCAAGTTTTATTCACGGGTAGAGCCTTCCCTCTTAGTTTACTCATCGATTAGCAGCTTGCCTGGAAGTGAAATAAAATAAAACCTATGGCAAACGGCGCCGCTCCCGAAAAAAAGCTGATTGTCAGCGTCGGTATCAGCAAAACCAGCTATGACGGAATGGTGGCCCTATGCAAGGAATGGGCGGCGGAACGGCGTCTCAACCCGCCAAGCACGGCCCGTTACGTTTGCGTAACGACGGTACAAGGCATCGTGCAATCAAGAGATGACGCGTACCTGCACAAAATATTTAACGAAGCCGACGTCGCCACTCCCGATGGCATGCCCGTCGTTTGGGCGATGCGTTCTTTCGGTACGCGCGACCAACAGCGCGTATACGGGCCAACCTTGATGCTGCACCTGTGCCGCAGCGCGGCGGAACACGGCCATCGCATTTTCTTATACGGCGGACGCGAAACCACCCTGCCGATCCTAAAAGCAAAGCTGCTCGAACGCTTTCCGGATTTGATCGTCGCGGGTAGCTATGCCCCGCCCTTTCGCCCCCTCACCGAAGAGGAAGATGTGGCGGTGCGGGAAATGATCAGCCAATCCGATGCCGACATTGTGTTCGTGGGCATTGGTTCTCCGAAACAAGAAGTCTGGATGTATGAGCACCGCGCTTACTTTCCAGGCGTGACCATGCTGGGCGTAGGCGCCGCCTTCGATTTTCACGCCGGAATCACCAAACAAGCCCCGCTTTGGATACAGCAGAGCGGCTTTGAATGGCTCTTCCGGTTATGCACGGAACCGGTCCGGCTGTGGCGGCGTTACATTCTGCTGACACCAAGATTTCTGCCGCTTTGGGCGATGCAACTCATTAAGGAAAGATAGCCGATTGCGCCCGCCCCGCCATTGCGGTATGACTGAGGGTAGCTTTTATTCTCCGCCTTGCAGGATTTCGAACTTGAATCGACGACAATTTAACCTGAGCGCCCTGGCCGCACTCGGCCTTTCCGCAAGCCATGCCCTGGCTGAAACTTTTGATTATCCCTGGAAACTCGGCATCATTACCGACGAGGCGGATTTCGACCTCGACCGCACACTCAAGAGCTTCATTCCGAAATACGGGCTCAAATGGGCGGAAATTCGCGAGGTGTCCTTTAACGGTAAGCACAATTATGTGTACCGCGACGCGACGCCGGACCAGCTCAAAGAAATCAAGCAGAAACTCGACGACGCCGGCGTGAAGCTATCCGTGCTGGATACAGCGGTTTACAAGATCGCTTTGCCCGGCACGCACCTGGTGCATAAAAATCCCGCGGATCTGAACCCGGGCACCGGAGCTTATGACCGGCAGCTTGACGATTTGAAGCGCGCGGCGGATGCGGTGCATGCCCTAGGCAGCGACCAGCTTCGTATTTTCACCTTCAATCGCGTAGTCGATCCCGACGCAATTTTCGACCGGATCGTGGACGAACTGCACAAAGCGCTGGTAGTCGCCAAGCAGCACGATGTCACGTTAGTAGTGGAGAACGAAATGAGTTGCAACACCGGGAGCGGCACTGAAACCGGCAAGCTCTTCCGCGCCATTCCAGACCGCCGTCTCACGCACAATTGGGACCCCGGCAACTGCGACGAAGCCGGTGAACAACCCTTCCCGAAAGCCTGGGATATGCTAGATCACAGTCGAATTAGCCACATTCATTTGAAGGATTCCACCGGCAAGGTTTGGAAACCAGTCGGCGGTGGGGATATCGACTTCGTTGGCCAGTTTGAGGCGTTGAAGAAGATGAAATATTCCGGAACCATGTCGCTCGAAACGCATTACAAAAACGCCGCGAAAGACCGCTATACCTCCAGCGAAGAATCCATGGACGGGTTGATGCGCGTCCTCAAAAAAGTTTGAAAGGAAACGAGTATGCAAAACAAGCTCGACCAACCGGAGCGCCGCAATTTCTTAAAGACAACCGTGGCGGCCGCCGGCGTAGCCACTGTGGCTTCGGCAAAAAGAGTTCTTGGCGCGAATGAGCGCGTTCGCGTGGCGGTCATCGGCGTGCGCGGACGGGGCTGGAACCACGTGGAGGGTTATAAGGCGAATCCCAATGTGGAACTGGCCTATTTCTGCGACATTGACGAAAATGTTTTGCGCAGCCGCTTGGCGGACGCCGAGCAAATGGGCATTCCCAAGCCAAAGACCGAAATAGATATCCGCAAAGTGCTGGAAGATAAGAACGTTGACGCAGTTTCCATCGCCACGCCCAATCACTGGCACTCGCTCATGGGTATTTGGGCGGCGCAAGCGGGCAAAGATATCTACATCGAAAAGCCTTGTTCGCACAATTTCTGGGAAGGCCGGCAACTGGTCAAGGCCATCGATAAATACAAAGTGATCTGCCAGCACGGCAGTCAATGCCGGTCCAGCGCCGCCATCTTGGAAGCCATGGACGCCATGCAATCGGGCGTGATCGGCAACGTGTATATGTCGCGCGGGCTGTGCTACAAGTGGCGCCAAAGTATCGGACACGCAGTGGAATCGCCGGTGCCCGCAGGCGTTCATTACGATCTCTGGACCGGACCAGCGCCCATGAAGCCGTTCACCAAAAATCGCTTCCATTACAACTGGCATTGGATTTGGGATACCGGCAACGGCGACTTGGGTAACCAGGGTATTCACGAACTGGATCTGGCGCGCTGGGGCCTGGGCGTTGGACTTCCCACGAAAATTACAGCAGTGGGCGGCCATTTCCTGTTTGACGATGACCAGCAGACGCCCAACGTACTGACCGTGGTTTACGAATTCCGGACTCCCGAAGGCAAGATCAAGATGATGAACTTCGAAGTGCGCGGCTGGATGACGAACCATGAGGCGGGCATCGGCACGCACGAGTTCGCGGGCGGCGGCGTACCGGCGGCCGGCCTCCAAGCTGGCGCTAAAAAGGGTAAGCAAGGCTCTGCATTAGGACCGGCGAATGACAAACCGTCGACCATCGGCAATTTGTACTACGGGTCAAAGGGTTACCTGGCTATTTCAAACTACGATTCGTACAAGACGTTTCTAGGCCCAGAAGAAGAAGCCGGACCGTCAAAGACCGCACCGGTGAAGTTTGAGCATTTCAACAACTTCATTGACTGCGTGAAGAGCCGCAAAGCCGAAAACATACACGCGCCCATTCGCGAAGGATACCTTTCCTCGTCGCTGGTTCATCTGGCCAATGCTTCTTACCGCTTAGGCCGGACCATTCACTTCGATCCGGAAACGGAAGCGGTCGTTAACGATCCGGAAGCCGCGAAGCTGCTGCACGGTGAGTACCGTGCCCCGTACGTTGTACCCGAAAAGGTCTAAGTTCCGGCCCGTCGCACTGCCGTGGGCAATTTTTTTAAGCAACGAAAGTGTGCCGGATTTCGTCTCCCAAACGCGCTAGCCGCGACGATGCTGCGCTCCGTTCCGCCAGCATGTTAGCTTAGATCAACCCGGCGATATGAAGATTCGTGGCATTGCTTTCGCGATTCTGCCCTGCCTAGCGCTATTGAGCGCGGTTGGCGCGGCCCTGCGGTCGCCTCAATCGGAAATGATGTCTGGCGACGACCCAAGTCAAGTCGGCAAACGAACCACCCGCAAAGACCAGCAAGCGGGACCTTGGCGGCAATACCGCGGCTGGGAATACGACGTAAATGATGTGGTTTTGCCGCCCGACTACCGAACGCCCTCCGAATGGGTGTTTGCCCGTTTTATGTACCGCGCGGTGCCAACCTGGCGCGGCCGGGGCAATAACTGGACGATCGATTATCCTCGCTCTGACCGGCATCTTTCCGCCGCCGTCAGGCGTCTCACCCGTATAGATGCAAGATCGGTAGAGCAGCCGGTCGCGGCCGAAGACGGCGACGACATTTACAATTGGCCGTGGCTCTATGGCGTCGAGGTAGGCCACTGGGACTTGACGGATTTCGAAGCCGCCAAACTCCGCGACTTTTTACTGCGCGGCGGCTTCTTCATGTGCGACGATTTCCACGGCACCGTGGAATGGGAGACCTTTGTGGCTAGCATGCAGCGAGTTTTTCCAGACCGCGCGATTGTGGATCTGCCAAACAGTGATCCTATCTTCCATACGGTGTATGACCTCGACGACCGCTACCAGGTGCCTGGCGCCCAATACCTGTACACTGGCCGCGTGGCCGAGAAAGACGGGTACGATGCACGCTGGCGCGGAATCTACGACGACAAGGGCCGGCTCATGGTAGCCATTTGCCATAACATGGACCTGGGCGATTCCTGGGAACATGCCGACGAGCCCGAATATCCCGAAAGGTTTTCCGCGCTAGGTTTTCGCATCGGCGTCAACTACCTGACTTACGCGATGACGCACTAAGCCTATCGACGAATCCCCCAAACCTCACATGTTCGAGTTTCTTTTCAAATATCCGTTCAGTGTATTTGCCAAGGGGACTTTTGTGCTTCTCGGTTCCTGGCCACGCTGGGTTCTAGTCCTGGGAATCGTTGCGGCCGCGGCGCTGCTGGGCGTATTTGTTTTAAGCCGGCGCAAGCAGTTTACGCCGGCGCTTCGCGGCGGACGCGCCATCGTGCTCTGGCTGCTGCAAACCGCGCTCTTGGCTGTTCTGCTATTGCTGCTATGGCAGCCGGCTGTTTCCGTGACGGAGCTCAAACCGCAGCAAAATATAGTCGCGGTAGTCGTGGACGATAGCCGCAGCATGGCCCTGCAGGAAAATGGCTCCACGCGCGAACAAGCTGCCCGCAAGATACTCGACGATGGCTTGCTGAAAGATCTGAAGGGGCGCTTTCAAGTGCGGCTCTACAGCTTAGGCGCGGGCGTTGAGCGAGTCGCGGACACCAAGCAATTGAACGGCGCGCAAGCCTCCACGCAAATCGGCAAAGGCTTGCGGCAACTGGCGGATGAAGCGGCCACGCTGCCCATCGGCGCGGTGGTGCTGTTAAGCGACGGCGCGGACAACTCCGGCGGGGTGAATCTGGACACCTTGTCGGAATTGCGGCGTCGCCGCCTGCCGGTGAATACGGTCGGCATCGGGAACCGCGAGATTTCAAATGACGTCGAATTGGATGGAATGGAAGTTCCCGCAAAAGCACTGGAAGGCTCCAGGCTGCAAGCTCGCGTCACCATCCGGCAAAACGGTTTCAGCGGCAAGCGCGCCCGGCTCACCATCACCGGCAGCAGCGACGTACTGGCCAGTAAGCAAGTGGAATTGAAGAGTTCGGCGGAACAGGTGGAAACCGTGGAATTCAGCGCAGGCAAACGCGGCGTGATGAATCTGGCGGCGAAGCTTGATCCGCTGCCCGGCGAAACCAACACTCTGAATAACCAGGTGACACGCGTGCTCTCGGTAGATAACACCAAGCATCGTCTTCTCTATGTGGAAGGCGAGCCGCGCTGGGAATATAAATTCCTCCGGCGCGCCGTGGACGACGACCCGGCGATTGAAGTGGTCTCCATGCTGCGCACGACGCAAAACAAGATTTACCGGCAAGGCATCGCGAATCCGAATGAGCTGGTGGAGGGCTTTCCTGATAAGCCCGAACAGTTATTCGAATATCAGGGCTTGATTCTAGGCAGCGTGGAAGAATCGTTCTTCAGTCTCGCGCAGCGCCAGATGATTGAAGATTTCGCCAATCGGCGCGGCGGCGGATTGCTTTTCCTCGGCGGCCGCTCTTCGCTGTCTGACGGCGGCTACAACGTAGCTCCTTTTTCGCAGCTTCTACCCGTGACGCTACCCACGCGCAAAAATACATTTCAACGCAGCTTTGTGGCGGCGGAACTGACAGACGCGGGTAAGACCAGCTTAATTTGCCGAATTGAAGATGATCCCGAGAAGAGCATTCAGCATTGGGAAATCTTGCCGTATCTGGCTAACTATCAAGATCCGGGCAAGCCCAAGCCCGGCGCGGTGGTGCTGGCAAACGTGGATGCTGGCGGCACACGCTTGCCACTGCTGATTACGGAAAATTATGGGCGCGGCCGTTCGGCCGTGTTCGCCACGGGTGGCAGTTGGCGCTGGCGCATGCAGCAACCGTTAGGAGACAACAGCCAGGAAACCTTCTGGCGGCAATTGCTGCGTTGGGTAGGGGGTAGCTCGCCCTCACGCGTGGTGGCTTCTACGCCCAATGCGGACCTCGAAGACGACAGCCATATTCAACTTCGCGCCGAAGTGCGGGATGAACAATACCAGCCTGCCGGCGACGCAAACGTACAAGCCAGCGTGATCGGTCCCGATGGCGCATCGCAATTGGTGCAGTTGCGGCCCGAACCACTGGCGCCTGGCATCTACGCCGCTGAATGGAATGCGGCCCAGCCCGGCTCTTACGTGGCGGAAATAACCGCCCGGAAAGGAACCAAACCGCTGGGCAAAGATGTTTTAACGTTCCGGCGCGAAGACGGCGCGGCGGAAAATTTTCATCGCGAACAGAACCGCGATTTACTACAGAAACTGGCGGAAGAAACCGGCGGCCGCTACTATACGCCGCGCAATGCCGGGCAGCTCAGCAAAGAAATCTCATACTCGGAATCCGGCGTCACGTCGCGTGAGATGAAAGACTTGTGGGATATGCCGGCGATTTTCCTGCTTGTAATCGGGTTGCGCGCCGCGGAATGGCTACTGCGCCGGAAATGGGGCGTGGTTTAAATGAGATTCATTGGTTTACTGCTACTGTGCGCGTGCAGCCTGCCGGCCGCCGATTACTACCTGACCGTCGCGGGCCTGGGCGGCGAGCCCGAATACGAAGCGCAATTCGTCAAATGGGCCAACGACCTGGACAAGGAACTAAAGGTAAACGGACCCGAGACGCACGTGACCACGCTCACCGGCGCGGCGGCGACCCGAGCGCAAATTCAGCAAACCATGGCACGCCTTTCCGGCGAGATTAAACCCACTGACACGTTTGCGTTGTTCCTGATTGGCCATGGCTCCTTTGACGACACCGATTACAAAATCAATCTGCCCGGCCCGGACCTTACCGGCGCCGAGCTCGCCGCGCTGCTAGACCGCGTTCCCGCTCAGCGCCAGTTAGTGGTCAATATGACCAGTTGCAGCGGAGCGTCGTTGGCCGCGCTGGCAAAGAAAGATCGCGTAGTCATCACGGCTACAAAAACCGGCACGGAAAAGAACGCTCCGGTATTTGCGCGCTATTGGGTAGACGCGCTGCGTGACCCGGCCGCCGACACCGATAAAAATGGAACCGTCTCCGCGCTCGAAGCTTTTCGTTATACCGACCGCAAAGTAGCGGCTTACTTTGAATCAGAAAAGCTGCTTGCCACGGAACATCCGCTGTTGACCGATACCGGCAAAGCCAGCGCGGTTCGTGATCCAAAGGCTGAAAACGGCAACGGGTTGTTAGCATCGGCCTTTCCCTTAATTCGTCCGCAAACCGAAACGGCGAAAGCAGTTAGCCCCGAAAAGCAGCGACTGCTCGGCAAGAAAGAGGATCTGGAAGCCAGGATCGACCGCTTGAAATATCAAAAAGCGGCCATGGACGCGAATGAATATAAGCAGCAGTTGACCGGCTTATTATTAGAATTAGCCCGCACTCAGTCGGAGCTTGACAAATGAAGTGGACGCTCTTATTCCTCTTCGCGGCAATGGCATCCGCGGCAACCCCAGTGGATACGTGCAAAGATCTGCACCGCCACGGCAAACTCGCCGAAGCGCAAACCTGTTTTAAAGGGCTGCTGAGCCGCCCGGATGCATTTTCACGCGCCGAAGGCTATTGGGGTTTGCAGCAATGGCAGGAGGCCAACACCGAGTTCCGGACAGCGGATAAAAACGGCGCGTCGGCTTTGGTGAAAACGGAATGGGGCAATCTGATGCTGGACCACTACCAGCCGGAAGATGCCGCGCAGCTATTTGCAGAAGCGCTCGAAGCCGATCCAAATTACGTTACCGCTTATCTGGGCATGGCGCGCGTGGCCGCGCAACGCTACGACAAAAAAGCTCCCGATTTTGCCCAGCAAGCACTGCAACACGACCCCAAGCTGTATCAAGCGCACGAACTGTTGGCCTACTTGGCGCTTGAAGATAGCAACACCAAGCTCGCCACGGAGGAAGCACAAAAAGCGGTAGCGATTTCGGGCGAAGCGCTGGACGGCATGGCGGTGCTGGCGTCTATTGATTGGCTCGATGACAAAATGCCCTCGCCGTGGATGGAGCGCATTCTAAAAGTCAATCCGGCTTATGGCGAGGCTTACGCCACCGGCGGGCATTTCTTTGAGATCAACCGGCGCTATGAGTTGGCGATCGACTATTACCGCAAGGCGCTGCAATTGAATGAGAGCCTTTGGTCCGCGCGTTCCCAGCTTGCCGAAAATTTGCTGCGCGTGGGCAATGAAACCGAAGCGAAAGTTCAGTTTGACCGCTGCTATGAAGCACATTACCGGGACGCTGTAACCAAGAACTCTCTAGCACTGCTCGATAGCCTGAATAATTTTGAAACATTCAAAACGCCCACAACGGAGTTGATGCTGAATAAGAAAGAATCAGCATTATTGCGGCCTTATATTGAGCCGGAACTGCAGCGCGCGATGGCCACTTACGATCGTAAGTATCATATGAAGCTGCCAGGTCCGGTGCGCTTGGAAGTTTATCCGAACCACGAAGACTTCATCGTCCGAACACTTGGCCTGCCCGGACAAGGAGGTTTGTTGGGCGTGACTTTCGGATTGGTGGTGGCTATGGACAGCCCCTCGGCGCGTCCCCCCGGTTCGTTCACCTGGGCTAGCACCATGTGGCATGAGCTCAGCCACGTCTATATCCTCACGGCCACGCATCATTTGGTGCCGCGCTGGTTCACGGAAGGTCTCGCCGTGCATGAGGAAGGCGCAGCGTCTCCGGATTGGGCCGACCGGCTCACTCCTGAAATCATTCTTGCTTTGCAAAAGAAACAGTTACTGCCGGTTTTGGATTTGGACCGCGGCTTTATCCGCCCGGAGTATCCAACTCAAGTGCAAGTATCTTATTACCAGGCGGGGCAAATCTGCGATTTCATCTCACAGAAGTGGGGCGACGATGCACTGCTCGGCATGGTCCACTCTTATGCCGAGCGTCAGGAAACTGCAGACGCCATTCAAAATAATCTGCATGAAAGCGCCGACGCCTTCGACAAGGAATTTGACGCCTGGCTGGAAAAAAAGACCGGCGTTACCGTGCAACATTTCGATGAATGGCAAAAAGGCATGAAAAGCGCCGCTGCCAGCTTGAAAGGCGGGAAGGCCGACGCCGCCATTCAGGAAGTCAACGCCGTGCGCGGCTACTTCCCCGATAGCGGTTATGATCTGATGGCGGAAGCTTACTTAGCGAAGAACGACAAAACGGCGGCCATTCACTCTCTTGAAACGTACCGCGACAACGGCGGCACAAACGTGGATACGCTCAAGAAGCTGGCGAAGCTGCAGCAAGACGCCGGAAACAACAAACAAGCTGAGTTAACGCTCCAGACGCTGAACTACATTTATCCACAGGATGAAGACACTCATCAACGCTTAGGCGGCTTGTTACTCGCTAGCGACGCAGGCGGCGCAATTCGTGAATACCGGGCCGTGCTCGCGCTCAAACCCGGAGATACGGCCGAATCTCATTACAACCTCGCCAAAGCGCTGCAGGCGGCGCATCAAACGAGTGAAGCGAAAGATCAAGTGGTTCAAGCGCTCGAGGCCGCCCCCGGCTTTAAGCCAGCGCAGCAGTTACTTCTTCAATTGAGTCAATAAGCATGTCCATACTCACCAACTCCAGTCCAGCAGACTCCGCCGAAGTGAAAGACCGCGTCGCTCGTTTTCAGCAGGCGCAGAACCGCATTAAGCAAGAAGTACATAAGGTGATCGTCGGGCAGGATGACGTCATCGAAAACGTCTTGATTTCTTTATTCGTCGGCGGGCATTGCCTCTTGACGGGCTTGCCGGGAACGGCCAAGACGCTGCTGGTAAGGACGCTAGCCCGCGCCTTGGGATTGAAATTTAATCGCATCCAGTTCACGCCGGATCTGATGCCTTCCGACATTACAGGCACCGACATTATTGAAGAGAACAAATCCACCGGGCAGCGCACCTGGACCTTTGTCCCCGGGCCGATTTTTTCGAACGTGCTGCTGGCCGATGAGGTCAACCGCACGCCGCCCAAAACGCAGTCGGCGCTGCTCGAAGCCATGCAGGAGCTGACCTGCACGGTGCGCGGCAATCAGTATCAAATTGCCCCGCCGTTCTTCGTGCTGGCCACGCAGAACCCCATCGAACTGGAAGGCACTTATCCGCTACCCGAAGCGCAGCTCGATCGTTTTCTGTTCAACGCCGTGCTCGATTACCTCCCAGCCGAAGACGAAATGCGGGTGGTGGATTTGACCACCACAACGAGTAGCGCGGAGGCCGAGACTGTGACGAGCGGCGAAGAAGTTCGAGACTTTCAGCAGTTGGTACGCATGACCCCAATCGCCGAATCGGTCGCGCGCTATGCGGTGGATGTGGTGCGCGCCACCCGGCCCAGTGTCAATGGCGAAGCGCCTGATTTCGTGAAGAAGTATGTCAACTTCGGCGCCAGCGTGCGCGCGGCGCAATTTCTGGTGCTCGCCAGCAAGGCGCGGGCGCTGATGCATGGCCGCTTTCATGTCGCCTATGAAGATATACGCGCGCTGGCCGCTCCGATTCTGCGCCACCGCGTCTTATTGAACTTCCACGCCGAATCGGACAAGGTGAACACCGATGAAATTATCCGGCGGTTATTGGAAGTCAAAACAACGCCTCGTGCGTAACTCCGTGCACAATAACCTGGATTCACGTGCCGCCACCGACTACAAATCGCTTCCTTGATCCAGCCATTCTGGCAGGCATCTCCAGCCTCGACCTGATCGCGAAAACGGTGGTGGATGGCTTCGTCGCCGGATTGCACCGTTCGCCCGACTTCGGTTTCAGCCAGGAATTCGAAGAATACCGCGCTTACACGCCCGGCGATGATTTGCGGCATGTGGATTGGAACGTGTTCGCCCGGACCGAACGTGCTTTTTTGAAGCGCTACCGCGGAGAAACCAATACCGCCGCGATGGTATTGCTGGACGCCAGCGCCAGCATGGGCTTTGGCTCAGGCGTGACGAAGTTTGACTTCGCGAAATTTCTTGCTTCGTCATTGGTCTACCTGGCGCATTTGCAACGTGACAGCGCCGGCTTGATCGTCTTCCATGACGACGTATCCAATTTCATCCGGCCCACTTCGCGCCAAGGGCAATTGATGCGCTTGCTGCACGGGATTGAAGGCGCAGAGTTGGGGAAGCGCACGGATTTCTCGCGCCCGTTCTTTGAGTTGAATCAATTCCTGAAGCGCCGCGGCGTGACCGCGCTCATTTCAGATTTCTTTGACGATCCGGAGAAGATTATCAAAACCGTGGAGCCGCTGCGTTTTCGTGGAAATGAAGTGATTCTGTTTCACATACTCGATCCACAGGAACTGGAGCCCAAGCTGGGCGATTCCGTGCTTCTAGTGGATATGGAAACCGGCGAGGCCATGGAGGCTTCGTCTGACTACGCGCGTACCGAATACCGCGAAAAGATTCAGGCGCACATTGAAACTCTGCGCACCAAGGCGCAAGCGGCCGGCCTTGATTACTTTCTTCTGCGCACCGACAAGCCGCTCGATGCCGGTCTGCGCGAGTATCTCACCATTCGCCAGGGGAGGATGTAGATGGGTTTTCTTGCACCCTGGTTTTTGGCTGGACTCGTGGCGGTTGGCCTCCCCCTCTGGCTGCATTTGCTGCGCCAGTTTAAAAACAATCCCCAGCCGTTCAGCTCGCTGATGTTTTTTGAGCGGCGCGTGCACAGTTCCGTGCGGCACCGGCGGCTGCGTTATTTGGCCTTGCTGGCCATGCGCCTGGCCATTCTCATCTTGCTGGCTTTGGCGTTCGCAAATCCTTTCATCAACCGCGAATCAACATTGGCTGGACGCCGTAAGCTGACGATCATCGCGATTGACCGGTCGTTCAGCATGCGCACCGGCACTCGACTGGCTGACGCTAAAGCAGAAGCGCGCAAAATCGTGGACAGCCTGAAAGGGCGCGACCAGGCGCAAGTAGTCGCCGTCGATTCGCATGTTGTAACTCTAACGCAGTATGAGTCGGATAAAGGCGTGCTGAACGCCGCCATCGATTCGGTCAAGGCCGGCGATCTAGCCAGTTCTTACGGCGAATTTGCACGCGCGCTGCGTGTCATTGATCAAGGAAGCGGTCTCCGGCTCGACGTGCATTTCATGAGCGATATGCAGCAATCGTCCATGCCGCCCGGCTTTCACGACTTGCAGCTTGGGCCGCATACCGCACTGGAGTTAAAAAGCGTAGGCGGAAGTAACGTGCCGAATTGGGCGGTGGAGAGCGTGACCGTTCCGGCGCAGGTTTACGATCCGAAACAAACACGCCTCACCGCGACCGTGGCGGGTTGGCGGACCGGCGCTGGTACCCGCAAGGTAAACCTGGTGCTGAACAATAAAGTTGTCGCGTTCAAAGAGGTTACGGTAGCAGCGAACGGCCGCGCGCAAGTCGAGTTTCTGGGCTTCGAAGTTCCTTACGGCGCGAATAAAGGCGAAGTCAGAATGGAACCACAGCAAGACGGCTTACCCGCTGACGATGCCTATCCATTCGCGGTGGAACGCGCCGACCCTCGGCCGGTACTGTTCCTCTACGCAAACGGCCATGACCACGAAGCCTTTTATTACAAGGCGGCCCTGGAATCTTCGGCAACCACGGGCCTGACCGTCCAGACCGCGGCTTTGGAGCAGGGTGGCCATCATGATTTTTCGAAATTTGCGTTTGTCGTGTTAAGCGACGTAGGAGATTTGGACGCTGGCGTCGCCCAATCGCTCAACACCTATGTGCGGGAGGGTGGCGCGGTTTTCGTTGCGCTAGGCCCGAACAGCGCGCGCTTCGGCAGGGTGCCGCTTTCCGGTGACCAGATCAGCGGTGACCGGGTGACCCAAGGCGCGGGTTACGTCGATGAACAGAACGCCGCGCTCGCGGGAGCGGGTAGTTTCCAGAATGTGCAGTTCTTTCAGACAGTCCGCCTGACACCGCGAGCGGACGTGCGAGTAGTGGCAAAGCTGGCCGACGGATCACCGCTGCTTACGGAGGAACGCCTGGGTGAAGGCCGGATCCTAATCTTCGCGAGCATGCTCGACAACTCCACGAACGATTTTCCGCTGCATTCCTCTTTTCTGCCCTTCGTCGTGCAGTCCGGCCATTACCTGGAAGGCGCGGAGGAAAAACATTCGACCGTCGTAGCGGGTTCTCCCGTTGTTTTGCGCCACACATCGGGCGAGGCAACAGCTGCGGATGTGATCGGTCCAGACGGCAAACACGAACTCTCGCTAAACGAAATGACCAAGGCGTTGAACTACCAGATGGACGACAACGGGTTCTACGAAGTGCAGAGCGCGGACGGCCGCCGCTCACTTCTGGCGGTGCACGCAGACCGCCGCGAATCCGACTTATCCACCATTCCCGCTGAAACTCTCGTTTTATGGCGCAATACTGGTAACGTGGCGGCGGCTGAGGAAACCAGCGCTTTACAGAAACAAACGGTCCCTTGGAGTCTGTGGCGGTATTTCCTGATCCTGGCTTTGATCGGGGCATTGGTCGAATCACTTTTTGCTAGTCGTTATCTGAAACAAGAAAGGCAGACAGCATGACGGCGCTCGAACAACTCAACGATTACCTACGGCGTTTTGAATCGCGGCTGCGCTGGTTGGCGGCTTCGCGCGGTGCGGCCATCACGGGTCCGTTGGCCCTGGTGCTGACCGTGCTGCTGGTTTGGATTGCCGACCACTATCGCTTTGCGCAGAACATAGTACTGCCCTTGCGCGTGCTGCTATTTGCGGCGGTGGCGGCGGCTATCGCATTTACCCTCGCTATCCCGCTGTACAAAATGAATCGGCGGCGCGTAACGCGGCTGGCTGAGCAGCGCGTACCCGGATTCGGCGAGCGGCTGCTTACGGTAACCGAACGTCCCGACCCCTCTAATCCGTTCACGGAATTGGTGGCCGAGGACGCCATGCTAGTGGCGCGCGATCACCAGCCCGAAAAGTTTGCCACCAACCAATCGCTGTTCGCGCTGGCCGGCGCGGGCATTGGAGCGGCGGCCGTCTTGTTGTGGCTCGTCGCGGCGGGACCGGGAATTTGGGGTTATGGCGCTTCCCTGCTCTGGACTGGCACCGCCAGCGTCAACAAGCGTCCGTTGTATGAGATTACGGTTCAGCCCGGCAATCGCACGGTACGCCGCAAGTCTGATCAAGTCATCGGCGCGCAATTGCTCGGCTTCTCTTCCCGGAATGTGACGCTGCACGCCAAATACGGCGGCGCGCCGAAGTGGGAAACGGTTCCCATGCAAGCGCGTTCCGGCGGGAATGGTTATCAATTTGTGTTTGCCGGATTGTCCGAGCCTGTTGAATATTACGTGCAGGCTGACGCCATGCAATCCAAACATTTCAACCTGGCCGTAAAGGATCTGCCGGGGGTGAAACGCCTCAAAGTGAGCCTGCATTTTCCAAAGAATCTGAAATTGAAGGACAACACGGAAGACCCGGGCGGCGATATTCGCGCCGTGCAAGGCACGGAGGCCGACATCGAAGTGCTGACCAACCGGCCGCTGGATCACGGCCTGCTGATGCTCGAAAACGGGACGAAGGTGGAGCTCGCCAAGGGCGACGGAAATTGGCTCACCGCCAAACTGCCGATCAGTAAAGACGGTTCATATCATATTGCGGCGCTCGACGGCGGCGAAGCCATTCGCATCAGTGACGATTACTTTATTGAAGCGAAGAAGGATGAAGCGCCCACGATCAAGATCAGCCATCCAGGGAAAGATCCGAAAGTGAGCCCCATTGAAGAAGTGCCGGTAACCGTGGAAGCCGCGGACGACTTCGGCTTAGAGGGCATGGATCTGCACTATTCAGTCAACGGTGGACCGGATCAGACGGTTTCGCTGCTGAAATCGAAGAACGTAAAAGAGGCCCAGGGTAAGACGCAGCTCTCCATGGAGAATTTCAAGCTGGTTCCCGGCGATGTGGTGGCCTTCTACGCGACCTCTCGCGACGCAACCACAACCTCTCGCAGCGACATTACCTTTGCCCAAGCGGAGCCATTTGATTTCAAATTCAGCCAGTCGCAACAAGCCGGCGGCGGTGGCGGTGGCATGAACGCCCAACAGCAGAACGATATTTCCGAACGGCAGAAACAGATCATCGCGGCTACCTGGAACGAAGTCAAAGGCGGCCCGAAAGCCGCGAGCGCGATGCAGCAAGACGCCAAGTTCCTGGCCGATACGGAAGCGAAGCTGGGCGAGCAGGCGAAAACCCTGGCGGAGCGCATGGGGAACCGGGAAATGTCCGGCGCTGGCTCGACGTTTGCGAAATTCTCGCAAATCATGGTGCAGGCCTCGGCGGATATGAACGGAGCGGTAGCCCAATTGAAGCCCGGCAAGTTCGGCAATGCGCTGGCTCCGGAACAAAAGGCGCTGCAGTCGTTGCTGAGAGCCGAATCGTTGTTCCGCGATATTCAAGTTGCCTTCGGACAGCAGGGCGGCGGAGGCGGCGGGGGCGGCGGCGCCCAACGCGATCTGGCGCGCATGTTCGATCTGGAGCTTGACAGCACCAAAAATCAATACGAGACAGGTCAATCGCAAGAGCAAAGTAAAGCCGAACAGCAAAAGGCCGTAGACGATGCGTTTGACCGCTTGCAGGCGTTGGCTCGCCGGCAGCAGGAACTGGCCTCGCAGAACAAACAGCAGCAAGCTTTCGAGCAGCGCTGGCAGGAAGAGCAGTTGCGGCGTGAAGCGGAAGAACTGCGGAAGCAGATTGAGGAACTTTCTAAGTCCGGCGGCCAACAAGGACAACAGCAGGGACAGCAGGGGCAACAAGGCCAGCAAGGACAACAAGGACAAAGTGGTTCGCAGTCGAGCGGCCAGCAGGGGTCACAACAGAGTGGTTCTCAATCCGGCTCGCAACAGGGCGGTTCGCAGCAGAACAACGGGATGAAGCAGGCAATGCGCCGTTCTAACGACGCCTTGCAGCGCGCCGAGGACGAAATGCGCAAGGCGGTGAGCGCGCATGATCCTACGGCGCAACAGCGCGCCGCCAATGAGCTGGCCGAAGCGCAGCGGATCATGAACGAAGCGATGCATCAACAAGCGGGCAATTCGGTAGCTGATTTAGCGCAGAAAGCTCAGGAAATCGCGGATGCGCAGCGCGACATGGCCAAACGCATGCAGCAGATGTACGGCGGCGAACAGGGAGCGGAAGGCCGGCGACCAGGCATGTTCTCTCAAGGCCAAGGTCAGGGCGAAGGATCGCAGCAGGGCGAAAACGCGATGCCCGAGATGAATGACCCGACGGCATATCGGCGTTTTGGCTACAGACGCCGGAGTTTCACGCCGGAGCCCAACCCGCAGTCTGTTTCGCCGCAAGAGAAATCGCTAGCGAATCAGAAAGAGCAGGTCGCCAAGGATTTGGAGCGCCTGGAACATCAGATGCAGCAGCAAGAGCGCAATTTAGCCGGAACACAGCCGGGCGCCTCTTCGCAAATGCGCAAAGCGCTCTCCGACGCCGAACAGAAAGAACTGGCGCTCCGGATGCAGAAAGAATCGGAGTGGCTCAAGCAGGGGTATGGCGATCGCAACCTGGAAATGGAAAAGGATATGACGGCCGGCATTGACCAATTGAGCCGTGATCTTCAAGCCGTTCAGCAATCGATTCATTCGGGGAAAGGCGATGGAAACGCGCCCGATGGGAAGGAATCCGAAGCGCTGTCGCAAGTGCGGCAACTGCGCGAGATGCTGCAACGCGCGCAAGAACAGGGCGCGCCTGGACAACGCTCGCAAGGACAAAGTCAGGGGCAAGGGCAAGGTCAGCAATCGTCCGGACAAAGTCAAGGCCAGGGTCAGGGTCAGCAATCTTCGCAAGGGCAACAGGGTTCTGGACAAACGGCGTGGGGTCCGCACGGATCTCCGGGTACCTTCGGCGGCGGTGGTGGCTACGATCGGCGCGGCATACAGGATGCGATGGGCCAATTGAATGCGCTGCGGGGACAGATCGCGCCCGGCGACCGCGAGCTGCGCGGCTACTTTGATAACACCATGGGAGCGCTGCGGAAACTGAACGCAGATCCAAGCATTCTGCAATCGACGATCGGCGACGACGCGGTCACCCATCTGGAACGCTTGGAAGTAGAGCTGAACAAGCGCTTGGGAGGACAGCAAGCCACCGGAGCGAGAACCGGCGCCCCGGAGGCTTCGCCTGAAAAATACCGCGACGCGGTAGCGGAATACTTCAAGAAACTGAGTCAGCCGAAGTAAGCGGGCTAGCGGGCGTTTTGGTGCATGAACGCCCGCAGGTCTTCGTATTGATCGGTCGCGATTAAGTTCACACCGGCATCAAGCGCGGCTTTCCAGCGCAACTGCACTGCTTGGGTTGAACCGAAGTTATAACCATTGCCCCAGCCTTTGTCGGCATCGGGCGCAAAACCGTCCAGCGTATAGAAGCGAATCCAATATCCGAGCTTGTGGGCGTAATCGGCGAGCGAGCGCAGGCGAGCGGCGTCGGCTGGAGTCCAATCTCCCGCGTGCCGCTGACCGCCTTCTTCCACTTCGTACCAGGAGTTGTTCCACCAGCGGCGGTAGTTGGTAGGCGGCGCGGTCAACAGTTCCGAAGGCGGTAGCGTTACGAGCAGATGATTCTTTTTTGCCTGATCGCGTTCGTTCACTTCCGCGGTATGCGCTGAGCCGAATAACCGCAGGCGCGAACCCACCGGTAATTCGTCAAAGAAGACTTTCTGCTGGGCGTCCGGATCTTCGGTCAACACCAACAACGGCTTCACGTCAAACGGCGTCAGCTTACTGGGATCGGCGGTTTTGGGAGCGGTGGTGATCCAGTCCTGGTATTCGCCCAGCAGATCCCACACGGCGTGCAGCAAAGGTTCCTGATTGTCTTTGAAATCGAAATGAACTACGATAAGCGGCCAGGTGTCGCGCCGATTCTCTTTGAGCGCCTTTTCGATGATGGGCCGGACGTGTTCGAAAAAGTGGGCGCGCAAGGTAGGCTCGGAACCGTTGGTCTTCGCCTGATGGTTGACCACTGGGCCGTCGTGCCAGGCAATATCCTGTTCGATAGCGACCGGGAAGCCGGTGCTGAGCGCGCGGTCGACACGGTCAGCCCAGCGGCCATTATAGGGATAACAGTTGTGCGCGTCGAGCAACTGAGTGCGGATGTCGAGTTGAGCAAAAGCGCAAGAGGCGGCGAGAAAGAAGAGAAGACTAAGGCGATTTGACAACATAGGAAGACAGCTCATTATATGGCGGTTTCGATTAAAGACATTGCGCGCTTGGCTGGGGTTTCGCACTCCACGGTTTCGCGCGCGCTACGGGACAGTCCGTTGATCCCGGAGCCGACCGCGCAGCGCATCAAACAGATTGCCGCCGACCTCAGTTATTCGGCCAGCGCAGTGGGCCGCAGTCTAGTGACTCGTAAGACCGAGACAATCGGCGTCGTAGTCACCAGCATCGACGACCCATTCAACGGCGAAGTGGTGGCGGGCATTGAAGAGGTTGCAAACGGATACGGATATTCGGTGATTCTGGCTACTTCGCAAGCCGACCCGGAGCGGGAAATGAGAGTGGTCCGCTCATTCGGCGAACGGCGCGTGGATGGAATCCTGGTGGCGTCTTCCCGCCTAGGCGCAAATTACCTGACGCTGCTCTCCGAGTTGCATGTTCCGGTTGTGCTGCTGAACAATCAGCATCCAAGCGACTTCGTATATTCGATTGCGATTGATAACGTCGACGGCGGGTATCAGGCGGCGCAGCATTTGATTGAGCTTGGACACCGCAAGATTGCCTATATCGGAGACCAGTCCGGTTTGCAATCCGATGCGGAACGGCGGAGCGGATTCAAGAAGGCGCTGCGCAAGGCGGGGCTGGCCGCGCCGGCGGAATATATAACGCGCGGCGATGGCCGGACCAGCGGTGGCCGAAACTGCGCTCAACAACTGCTGACGCTGCCGGACAGGCCCACGGCTATCTTCTGCTACAACGATATGACTGCGCTGGGGGCGATGGAAGCGGCTGCCGAGCAAAATTTGGTGGTGGGCCGCGACCTATCGATCGTAGGTTTCGACGATTTGTTCTTCGCAAGTTTTCTACAGCCGCCGCTGACTACCATCCGGCAACCGAAAAAAGAGCTCGGCCGCCGCGCCACAGAACTACTGATTACGCTACTGAAGGGCGGCCAGGCCGAGCGAACCGTGGTGATGAAGGGCGAACTCATCGCCCGGGGCTCCAGCACCACGCAGGGAGACTACCAATCTATTTCTTCGGGGAAGAACTCAGCCACGAGTTCCTGGTAATAGGGCATGATCGCTTTGATGTCGGGGCGTTCCTGCCCCTTCGAATAAAGATCGTACTTGTTAAATTCGTTTACCCACTTGAACATGTCCACATCGTGCGCATTCATCAGATTGCGATAAGCGCCGCCGCGATGAGCGGGGTAAAACGAGTGATAGCGCAGCATGTAGTGCGCCGGTTCCGGCAGGTAATTGCGCGTTACCTGGTAGATGTATTCGTCGTGCCCCCAAGAAAGGTGCACCTTATCCAAGCCGCAATTGGCCTCGTAGATGCCGTTTGGGGTTTGATATTCGGGAACGTTGATATCGGGATTCGCGGCGAAAAATTCCGGGAAAACGATCTGATCGGAATATTTGCATCCGACGGGAAAGGTATCGCCTACCACCGCCCACTGCGGCTCGCCGTATAAGCAGAGTACTTTACCCAGGTCATGCACGAAACCGGCAAGCACGAACCAGCGCGGATGGCCGTCGCGGCGAATGGCTTCGGAGGTTTGCAGAAGATGCTCAATCTGCGAGACGTCAGTATCCGGATCGCTGTCATCGACCAGCGTATTCAGATAATCAGCCATCTCCCAGATGCTTTTTTTGCCGCGCGTGAGGCCTGAGAATTCGGCTTTCTTGCGCAACACGAAGTCAAGCGTCTGGTTGGTGTGGTTTAACCGGTAAAATTCCGTGACACCGGGGTTGGCGTCCGCTTTATAGTTGCGGAACTCCTCTTCGGTTTTTCCTTCTTTGTAGCGAGTGGCGACAAAATCGTCCCATTCGTCCAGTTCCTGCATCGGCGCGTGATCGACAGTAGATGTTGCCATAAGTAGATCCCCTCTCAGATTATGCACACGTGTGCATCATAATTGCAAGTTAGACTACAAGCATGCCCTCACAAAAACTCACGGAACGCGAAATCAGCGACCATTTACCGAAACTACGGGAGTGGAGCGTGAAGGACGGGAAGCTCCACCGGGAATATAAATTCCCGGACTTTTCGCTAGCGATCGGATTCATGATGGCGGCAGCAGTACTGATTGAGAAGACGAATCATCATCCAGAATGGTTCAACGTTTATAACAAAGTAACGGTGGACCTGACGACACACGACGCAGGAGGAATTACGGCGAAAGATTTTGACCTGGCGGCGACGATGGAACAAATTGCCGGCAAGTTAGCCTAGTAAGAACTCGCATGAAAATCATCATCGCGGTCTTGCTGGCGGCTGCTACGCTCGCTTTGACGCAATCGACCGAGGAGAAACTCCTGGCGGTAGATCCCATTGTGGACGAAGCAGTGCAAAGCGGCCTGATCCCAGGAGCCGTGCTGGTGATTGGCCATAACGGCCATGTCATTTTCCGTAAGGCTTACGGTTTCCGGGCGTTGGTTCCGGATCGCGAGCCGATGACTTTGGATACTATCTTTGACGCAGCTTCGCTAACTAAGGTGGTGGCGACCACGCCGTCGGTGATGAAACTGTTCGAGGAAGGCAAGCTGCGCATCGACGATCCGGTGACGAAATACCTGCCGGAGTTCCAAGGCGGCAAGAGCGACATCACGATACGGCTTTTGATGACGCATTTTTCGGGGATGCCGCCTGACGTTGAACTGGTTCCGAAATGGAGCGGTTACGACATCGGCATTGCGAAGGCACTGACGGCGAAGCCGATTGCCCTGCCCGGAACGCGTTTTATCTATAGCGATATCAACTTTCTTTTGATGGGCGAGATTGTGCGGCGGCTTTCCGGGCAATCCTTAGCGGACTTTGCACACGATCAGGTATTTGCGCCGCTGGGCATGAATGAGACGGAGTTTCTGCCTCCGGCAGCGCTGCGCCCGCGTATTGCTCCGACGGAGACCGACGATGAGACCGGTTTACCTTTCCGAGGCGTGGTGCATGACCCAACTGCCCGGTATATGGGCGGCGTTGCCGGACATGCGGGCGTGTTTACCACGGCGGACGATTTGGCAAAGTATGCCGAGATGCTGCTGAGCATGGGCCAGGGGCTTTTCTCTCCCATGACAGTGCGGAAATTTACCGAACCGGAGAGTCCCGCCGATCAACCCGTTTTAAGGGGATTGGGTTGGGATATTGACTCGCCTTATTCGAGTAATCGTGGCGAGTTGTTTCCAATTGGCTCCTTCGGTCACACGGGCTTTACGGGCACGTCGATGTGGATGGATCCCACCACGCATTCCTATGTAATCCTATTAACCAACGTGGTGCACGAGAAGCGCGGCGTTTCATTGAGCTCACTGCGCTCGCGGCTGGCTACTACGATTGCGGCCAGTTTCGGATTGACGGTTCCACAGCACGTGGCGCTCTCGGGCTATAACGAGACGATGACGGGTGCGGGCATCCATCGAGTGGTGAATCGCACGGCGGAGACGCTGACCGGCCTTGACGTATTGGAAGCGGACGGATTCAAAGAACTCAAAGGCAAACGCATCGGATTGATTACGAACCAGACAGGATTCGACCGGGCAGGCAAGCGGGATGTGGATGCGATGCTGGCGGCGGGGTTGCGGCTCACCACGCTTTACTCGCCCGAACACGGCATCAGCGGAACTACGGACCATGAAGAAAATATTGGCGACAGTAAAGATGAGCAGACTGGGCTTCCGGTTGTCAGCCTTTACCAAACGAACCGGCGGCGCTTGAGTCCTGATCAACTGCAAAATCTGGATGCCGTGGTATTCGACATTCAAGACGTGGGAGCGCGTTTTTGGACATACTCCTGCACGATGTTGTACGCCCTGGAGGATGCCGGCAAAGCGAAGAAGCCTTTTTATGTTCTGGACCGCCCGAACCCGATCACGGGAACGCATGTGGAAGGGCCGGTATTGGATCAGGATCTGCATTCATTCGTGGGCTGTTACAACATGCCCTTGCGGCACGGGATGACATTCGGCGAATTGGCGACGATGGCTAACGCCGAGCAACATTTTGGGACCGATCTGCACGTCGTGAAAATGAAAAACTGGCAGCGCGGCGATTGGTTCGATGCGACTACGCTGGGTTGGGTGAATCCGTCGCCGAACATGCGCAGCTTGAATGCGGCAACGCTGTATCCGGGCGTGGCCATGCTGGAAGCGAATACCAACTATTCCGTGGGCCGCGGGACCGACGCGCCGTTTGAACAGATTGGAGCGGACTGGATACAAGGACCAGTGCTGGCCGATTACTTGAACAAGCGCTACATTCCGGGAGTGCGGGTTTATCCGACACGGTTTACGCCTACGTCTTCGAACTTCGCCGGGAAGGAAATTGAGGGAGTGCGATTTGTGGTTACCGACCGGGAATCGTTTGACAGCACACGGCTGGGACTCGAAATAGCCGCGGGGTTGCAGAGTTTGTATCCGGGCAAAATAGACTTTGAGAAATGCCGGTTCCTGATTGGCAGCCGGGAGATGATTGAGAAGTTGAAGCAAGGCATACCGGCGGAAGATACGGATGCCAGCTCATTTTGGATGGATGCTCAGCAGCAGGCCGCGGCGTTCGATGAACGCCGCAAGCCGTATTTGCTTTACTAAGCGCCGACAGCGGCCTTCGCTTGTTCGACGGTGTGTTCCAGCTCGGCGCGATATTTATCGAGAAGCTCCTGGCTTTCTGCTTCGAAGCGCATGACCAAAACGGGCTGGGTGTTGGAGGCGCGCACAAGGCCCCAGCCTTTTTCGTAGATGACGCGTACGCCATCGACGTCAACGACGGGATAGGTTTTGCCGATCAGGGCTGCGACCTTTGCCACCACTAGAAACTTCTTGTCGTCAGGGCAATCGATGCGCAATTCAGGCGTAGAGACAAGCTTTGGAAGTCCCTCCAGTTGATAAGACAGTGGCTTGCCGGATTTGGCGACGATTTCGATCAGGCGGCAGGCGGCGTAGAGAGCATCGTCGTAGCCGTAGTAGCGGTCGGCAAAGAACATGTGGCCCGACATTTCACCGGCCAGTTCAGCATGCTCCTGCTTCATCTTGGCTTTGATAAGCGAGTGGCCGGTTTTGTACATGATGGGATTGCCGCCCAGTTCAGCCAGTTTGTCGTACATGGTCTGCGAACACTTCACTTCACCGATGAAGGTAGCGCCGGGCTTGCGTGTGAGAATTTCGCGGCCGAAGATCAGTAGGAGCATGTCGCCGTAGATTACGTTGCCGTGCTCATCGACAGCGCCGATGCGATCTGAATCGCCGTCAAAGGCGATACCGAGCTCCGCTTTGTTCTTCTTCACGCTCTGCTGCAAATGGCGGAGATTTTCGACGACGGTGGGGTCAGGGTGGTGGTTGGGGAAACGGCCGTCCATTTCAAAGAGCAATTCCACCGGCTCCACATTGAGCTTCTCAAGCAGTCGATGGAGCGTGGGCCCGGCGGTGCCGTTGCCGGCATCGAAGACGACCTTTACTTTGCGGTCGAACTTAAACTGCGAGGCAATCTCATTCACATAGGGTGTGGCCGCATCGACATCTTTAACGCTGCCTTCGCCGCTTTCGTAATCGGAAGCCTGAATGAGTTTCAGAATGGCCTGGATTTGGTCGCCGTGCAGAGTGCCCGTGCCGCAGACTGTTTTGATTCCGTTGTATTCGGGAGGATTGTGGCTGCCGGTAATCATGATGGCGCCGTGAGCTTCAAAGTGAACGGCTGCGTAGTAGAGCAGCGGCGTGGGCACGGTACCGACGTCGAGAACATGAGCGCCCGCGGCCAATAGGCCCTTCAGCATGGCGGCGTGAATCCGGTTTCCGCTGAGACGGCAATCGCGGCCCAGGCAAATGGTGTGCCCACTATGACGAATCAAATGAGTGGCTAAAGCGCGGCCCAGTAGTTCTACGTCCGGGTCAAGCAGTTCTTTGTCGGCGATGCCGCGAATGTCATATTCGCGAAAAATACTCGGGTTCAGCATAAGTAGTTAGGATAAACTCTCGCTCCGGACTACTAGACTGTTCAGATAGTCGTGGTCGATTTCGTAGCCGAAGCCGGGCGCATCGGTGACGTGAATGGTTCCGGCCGGGGTGATCTCGACGGGCGGCACGATGATGTCGCGCTTCCAGTAGCGACGGCTGGCGGAGATATCGCCTGGAAGGACGAAATTAGGCAACGTGGAGAGCGCAATGTTGTGGGTGCGGCCGATGCCGGATTCGAGCATGCCGCCGCACCACACCGGGATATTGCTCGCCTGGCAAACATCGTGCACGCGTTTCGCTTCGGCAAAACCACCCACGCGGCCCAGCTTGATATTGATGATGCGGCCGGCGCCGAGGCGGATGGCCTGCTCGGCGTGGTGGGCGGAACGGATGCATTCGTCGAGACAAATGGGCGTATC
>DASXGT010000212.1:0-12358 GCA_036488895.1 Bryobacteraceae bacterium
CACCGCGCGCAAAAAAAGCGCGATAGTGAGAAGCGCGGCCGCCGCACCGACGTAGAACAAATTCGCGCGAAGCAGGACATGCCAGACCTCGCTCCATTGAATGCCTCGCAGGGAATAGTAAAGCAGGACTGAGGCCAGAGCACAGGCGGCCAGCCAATAGCCGGCTTTGGAGCGGGGTTTTGCGGGTGTGGATTCGATGCTGCCCATTTTATTGAGACTCGTAATTCGTTACAGTTACATCTTCCCGCAAAGGCGGCCCGGGCTCATATTCGAAATTTACCCGTTCCCGCTCAAACACAAAAGGCCGCTTCAAAACTTGGGTGTGAATGGCGCCGATATATTCGCCCAAAATTCCCATGGAAACGAGTTGGACGGAACCAAGGAAGAAGAGTCCAATGACCAAGGGGGCCATTCCGACCGTGAAATTATTCCAAAAAACAAGCTTGTAAATAAGGTAAACAAACCCGGCGATGACCGACAGCAAACCACACCCGAATCCGAGGAAGGTGACCAAGCGTAAAGGCACCTTAGACAGATTGGTAATGCCCACCATCGCCATGTCGTACAGCGTGTAGAAGTTATTCTTGGTGATGCCGCGTTTGCGGACGGGCTGATCGTAGTTCAGCTCGTAATGGGAAAAACCGATCTCCGCGATGATGCCGCGGAAATAAGGATAGGCGTCCGGAAAGGAACGGACGGCCTCCACCACTTTGCGGTCATACAAACCGAACCCAGTGAAATTTTCAAAAGTTTGGATGGAGGAAAGCCGCTGCACCAGACGGTAATAATTGGTGCGTATGCGGAACATCAGCGGGTTTTCCTGGCTGGTCTTCTTAATACAAAGGACCATTTTGTAGCCCTCTTCCCACTTAACGACCATATCCTCAATCATTTCAGGAGGATCTTGCAAATCGGCGACAATTCCTATTACGGCCTCGCCTCGCGTCTCCAGAAACGCATGCATGGGAGAGCGGATGTGGCCGAAATTGCGGGTATTGACAATCACCTTCACGTTGCGGTCGCGGCTGGCGATGCTTTTCAAAACGGCGACAGTGGCATCGCGTGAACTGTTGTCGATGAAGATGTGTTCGTAGGCATAACGGCCTAGCTTGGCCATGACCGCACGCACCCGGGCGTAGAGTTCCTCTACATTCCCTTCCTCGTTGTAGCAGGGCGTGATGATGCTGATGGTTTTCATCCAGCGCTTTTCTATTTACGCCTAACACGTTCTGGCGGCACGGCATAAGCGACGGTTTGCCATGCGTCCCCTTCGTGGGCGCGCAGATAAAAATGATAACCGGGCGCAAAATCGTTGATCAATAGCGGCAGCCGCCAGAGATCATTCTGCAAATGGTAGACGCAAACAGCAAGAATAGGCCGCTCCCGGGCGATCAAACTGCGCGCCCCGGCCAGAGTATCAAATTCCGCGCCTTCGATGTCCATCTTGATAAACGTGGCGCGCTTCGCTCCCACCAATTCGTCGAGAGGAAAACATTCGATGCTGGACTTGCCGTCCACGCTGACTTGCGAGTCGACTCCACCTGTATCGTTAAACCTGACAATTCCTCGCTCCGCGCCCACGGCGCAATAACGATCGTCGATTTTCGCTTTGACGGCGGGATCAAGGCCGCCGAGGTAGGCAGTCAAGGCCGGATATGTCATCGCGTCCGCCTCTATGGCGAGAATTGAATCGAACCTGGAATGCGTGCGCGTCAGAAAGCTCTGGATTGTATCGCCATCGAATGCGCCGCAATCAATAAACGCCTCGTTGCCGGACAACTCAAAAACGCTATCCAGAAAGTAAGACTCTTCAGGATCTGGCTCGCATGACCAATCCCAATCACCTAGTGCACGCCAGCGCACTTGATCCAAATACAGCGCACGGGATTTTTCGTCCGACCAGAGAGCGGCAGCCGCTCGAACCTGTTCTGCTTGCTCGTAAACGTGACGCGGCAAGTCCATGCAGAAAAATGAAAGAAATACGTCCGCGAAGCGCCAATATACGGCCGAGGCTGGGGCGATATTCGTACAGCCAAGCCGACGTAGTTTTTGTTTGGTGGCGCCGTACCAATGCTTGGCGTTCCAAATGGTTACTAAGAAAAGTGCGTCAGCACCATAGCGCGCAGCGGCGTCGGCAGGCGGCAACACCTGACAATTCTCGATAGCCGTGCCCCAGCGAGTAGAATCATTGTCACAAAAGCTCAGCGGTTCAACGCCGATGCTCCGCAGACAACTGAGCGTTCGTTGGCCGAGGCTTCCGGCACCACAAAGCACCACGCGATTTCCGGCGGCGCTCAGCAAATCTGTCAGGCATGATTGCTCGCGAGCAGATACCGCCGCCAGCGGCTCACTCAATAGCGTGGTCAGTTGATCGAGCATGGAACTCACTTGCGTGCTCATTCCGGTAAAGGCTCCACAATCATGTTGGCCAGGAACTCTTCCCGCGGCAGGAACGGCCACAGATCTTCGAGCGGCCTGGAAACGAAGGAGCCATCCGGCTTTTGATAACTCGAAAGACGGGGAGCGCGGCTTTCATCCGGAATCACATGCACGTCGCAAACCACCGGCCCCGGCATTTCAAGGATGCGTTTTACGTCACTTTCCAAGTTGCGCTGGTCATGAATCACCACGCTGGCAATGCCATATGCGCCCGCCACCTTGGAAAGATCCGGAACCGTTAGCCCGGTGCGCGAATCACAGCCAATACTCGCGCTTCCGAAATAATTGGCCTGGGAAGCGCGGATGGAAGCGTAGCCATCGTTATTCAAGACAAAAAATTTGATGGGCAAATTCAGGCGCGCCACCGTCTCGAGCTCCTGAATATTGAATTGGAATCCGCCGTCTCCATCCACGCAAACCGTACGCTGCCGATTGGCCGCCATACAGACCGCGATACTGGCCGGAAGAGCAAACCCCATGGAACCCAATCCCGCCGTATGGAAAATGCGCTGGCCGGTGCGCGTAGGACAGGCAAGCAGAAAAATTTCGATGCCGGCGCCGGAGCTACCCGAAACCAGTAGATCTTGCGCGTCGGTCTGCTTGCCGATGGTTTCCGCCAGGTTGTAAATGCTGACCTGCGTTTCGGGAGTACGGTGTTCCGCCGTCACCACCGGGTAGCGGGTCTTCCAATCGGCGCAACGATCATCCCAAGCTTTATGTTGGCGCGGCTGCACGGCAGCGCGCTGGTTTAAGAATTCGCGCAGGAACGCGCCCGCATCGCAGCAGATGGGAGTTTGCACGTGCGGCTTCAGCTTGCCGAGCTCCGCCGGATCGATATCCACCACGACTTTAGTAGCGCCGCGCGCCAGCTTTTCGGGGGCATAGCCGGTAATGGCGAAATCGAGCCGGACGCCGATAGTCAGCAGAAAATCGCAGTTTTGCAATGCGAAATTCGCGCCGCGCGCCGCCACGGAACCGGGACGGCCCACATACAGCGGATCGTCACTGGCAATCAGATCGGCTGCGCACCAGGTGGCGACGACCGGCGACTTCAACAGCCGTTTCAACTCCGCGAATTCGTTCTCGGCGCGCGCCAAACGGATGCCATTGCCGGCGAACAGCAGCGGCCGCTCAGCGCGATTGAACGCTTCAATTACTTCGCGCATGCGCGGCGAAAGATCCGGTTGCGCGGAATCTCCCGTCGTTTCCTCGGCTGGATCAAACCCCTTGAGCGTCTCTACGTCAATGGGCGAGGCTTGGACGTCGAGCGGTATATCGATCCACACCGGTCCGGGACGCCCTGAGGTGGCAAGATGAACCGCCTTTTCCATGTGGTAACGAATGCTCTGTGGATCAAGCACCGTAACTGCATACTTTGTAACCGGCTTAACGATGGATACGATATCCACTTCTTGAACGCCCAACTGGCGCATGCCGAGCGGTTGGCCGTTGGCATCAAACATGCGATCGGGACGCTTGACTTGACCGGAGACGAAAAGGGTGGGAGTGGAATCCAGCCAAGCACCCACCACCCCGGTCACCGCGTTGGTGCCGCCGGGGCCGGTGGTCACCAGCGCGACGCCCAGCCGATTGGTGGCTTTGCCGTAATTTTCGGCGGCTATCGCGCTGGCCTGTTCGTGCGAATTGCAAACCGGCTCAATCCGCTCGCAGCGGGAGAGCGATTCGTTCAAATGCATGGCGCCGCCACCGGTGACCAGAAATATGTGTTTGACGCCTTGATCCGCAATGAATTGGATCACAAAATCAGAAAGCTTGGGCATGAGTTACGAGAGGTTCGGTTCCAGTTTTGGAGTGTGTTTTGAGATGTTTTCGGCCAGCAGAAAGTCAACCAATTCGCGGACCGCGCCCTGCCCGCCATTCTTCGTGGCAACAAAAGAGACGGCTTTCAATACGGCCGGGCGCGCGTCAGCCGGAGCGGCCGCGAACCCAGCTAGCTGTATCGCGCCCAGATCATTGACGTCGTCCCCCATGAAGCAGATTTGGGAAAGAGGGACATCCGCCTGAGCGCTGAATCGCCGGATGGCAGCCGCTTTATCTTTACAGTTTTTTTCCACGTGGACGATAGACATTTTGACGGCAAAGCGATCTACCAGCGGGCTGTCCTCACCGGAAATGAGTGCAACCACGAGACCGGCTTTTCGCGCCAGCGATACGCCCATGATATCGGCAAAGGAGAAACGCTTCCATTCCTCCCCGTTGGGACCCCACCATACGCCACCGTCGGTCAGCACGCCATCTACGTCAAGCGCGATGGCCTTGATTTCTATTGCAAGCGATGGAACATGGCTCATGCGCCGACTGCAGCCGCCGCGCCCACCCGGCGTAATTTCTTGATAATGGGAAGCTCACGCTCATAAACGCGCTTCACGCCATCACCCATTGACTGCTCAATCAGGCGGATGTCGCGCACCAGCCGCGAGATGCCGTTCGGCTCCAGTGACGCGGCTTGGTCGCTGCCCCACATGGCGCGATCCATAGTGATGTGCCGCTCCACGCAGCAACTGCCCAGCACCACGGCGGCCACACTCGTAGGAATGCCGGTTTCATGGCCCGAATAACCAACAGGTATTCCGTAACGTTCTCGCAACGCCGGAATGACTCGCAGGTTCAGCTCATCATAGGCGGCCGGATACGTGCTGCACGTGTGCATGAGGATCAAATCCTGCTTGCCCAGCACCTTGACAGCGTGATCTACTTCTTCGAGAGTGCTCATGCCCGTGGACAAAATGATCGGCTTGCCAGCGGCGCGGGTGTGCCGCAACAGGTGATCGTCGGTTAACGATGCGGAAGCAATCTTGAAACAGGGCAGATCAAAACGTTTCATCAGATCGACCGATTGCTCGTCCCAGCAGGAGACCAGCCAGCGAATGTTCACCGCTTTGCAATAGGCGTCGATTTCTTCGTAGTCTTCAATGCCAAACTCCAGCGCGCGCTTCAGATCGCCGTTGGTGGTTCCGAAGGGATTTTCGCGCGGCTTGGCCAGTTCGTCGGCCGTGTAAACCACCTCTACCGTGCGCTTCTGAAATTTAACCGCATCACACCCGGCCGCGACCGCCACGCTGATCAAGCGCTTGGCCAGATCGATATTGCCGTTGTGGTTGATGCCAATCTCGGCTACGACGTAACAGGGCTGCTCATCTCCGACTTCTCTGCCGCCGATTTTGATTGTTTGCTTGTTTTTAGAAATTGACAAAATGCTCCTCTCGTCCGGTCCAGGGGACTCACAGGCCGTAATACGCAGTATCTCTCTGTTAGATGAAAATCTGACAACAAAAAACCGTTTAAGATGCTGCTGCTTCTAGAATACTCGTGCAAAAAGGGGCCTGTCGCAAGGAAAACGTGACACTAGTTTACGGTACCGCTCCCTTGAAGGTCACGGCTCTGAACACAAGCCCGTGAGGAGCCCGGCTTGTTTAACGCGGCGGCTTTGGATTGACAAAGCGCTGTTTTCACCAGCAGCAGCGCCGTTTCGAATTCATTTTTCTCTTGCTTGAGAGCGAAGCGGCGGAGTTCCAGGTCTTCCTTAAAGTCAACGTCATGCTGCCGCAAAGCCACGCGGCGGAGGTGCTCCGCGTTCCGAAAAGCACGATCAAAGGCGCGTTCGGCAGTGGTGAGATAACGCTGGAATTTGTCGTGCAGCTTGCATTGCTCTTCGTTCCAGAGGCGGCATTCCGGCTGTGCATCGTAAAGAAATTGCTGCACTTCGTCAAAGCGCTTTTGCGCGCGCAGAAGCAGCCATTGTTTTTCGGCGGCTCGGACGGCAAGCGAGAGAAAGACCAGGCTACTGGTGTTGTATTCCTGAAGCCAGCCGGCTTTGAGAGCTTCCCATTCCTCGGGATTTTCATCCGGCAATAACAGGCGCTGAGAGCAGCAGCCGTGCTTGGTGGCGTTTTGACTGGAGATTTGTTTGCCTTCCGGGGTGCGCGGTCCGGTGGAGGCTGCGGCGGAGAAATGCATTTGTTTTTCCGGACTCAGCTTGACGCCTGACGTTTCGCGAGAAGCGATGCTTTTCGCGTATGTGGGTGATTCGATAGGCGGGAAAAATTTTTGATTGCGCGGTGATTCAGAGAAAGGACGGGAGGGATCGGCCGTTTTACGAAACGAACTGGAGTTGGGTTCGTTTTTTCAAATCCAATACGGTTGTAGGATACAGTCATGGCCACGCAAACCGCCCCCGGGATTAGCGCCGTTCGCTTTTCGCGCGAATACAAGTCAAAATTGCTGCAGGCGCTGGATACGGTGGACCTGGAGGAAGTAGGCCAGGCGGCTGCATTATTGAAACGAGCACTTGACGCCAACAACCACATTTTTGTTTGTGGAAACGGCGGGAGCGCGTCCACAGCCTCGCACTTTGTTTGTGACATGGTGAAGGGCGCCAGTTTTCAGCGTGATTCGAAGTTCCGGATTATGGCGCTGACGGATTCCATGGCCACTATTACGGCGTATTCCAATGATGTGGGGTATGACTGCATTTTCGCGGAACAGTTGAAGAATTTCGCGCGGCCTGGGGATGTCTTTATGGCGATTAGCGGGTCTGGTAATTCCGCCAATGTGGTTCGGGCGATGGAATACGCGAATGCGGCAGGCTGCGAAACGATTGCGCTGACCGGGCGGGATGGCGGCAAGCTTGGGCCGTTAGCCAAGGTGCAGATTCGAGTGGCTGAGCCGCATATGGGGCGCATTGAAGATGGGCATTTGGTGGTGTGCCATATGCTTTGTTATTACTTTATGGAAGCTTAGAGGCGGCTGCACATCAGGTTTTTGGTTCGAGCGTGTACTGGCGAAGCCTGCGGCCCTGTGCTGAATCTTCTATCAGGGCAGCCAGCCTCCGCTGCCTGGTTTCTTCCCGTTTCGCGCTGATGACCCAACCAGTAGCAAGCTTGCGGTAACCGGGCGGCTGTGATTGGAAGAATTTCCAGGCGGCGGCATTGGCGCGAATTTGTTTTTCCTGCGCCGGTTCGAAGGCGATGTTTTCCCGTTCGAAGGTATAGATACCGGAACGCTGCTCCTGGCGCGCTGCAAACGCTTTGATGCCGGCCGGGTGCATGAGACCCTGAGCAGTTAGTTCCGCCACCCGCTTGGTGTTCACCACGCTCCAGATACTCGTGGTTTTGCGCGGCGTGAAACGAATGCTGTAACTCACTTCGTCAATGCGGCGGCGAACTCCATCGATCCAACCGAAGCAGAGAGCGGCGTCAACGGATTCGGGCCAAGTGATGCTCGGCTTGCCCGAATCTTTTTTGTAAAACCCAACTAATAATTCCCGCTGCCGGCTGTGATGCTCTTTCAGCCAAGCACGCCAGTCAGCGGGCGTTGCGAAGAACTTTGGTTCCATTCAGTTCTTATTGATGTAAATCAGGCACAGGCTGATTACTAAACAAGAACTTACCACCGCTCGCCAGTACCAGCTTCAGATCGGCGCGCGGCACCACGGCTTCAATGCGCTCTAACTGCGGACGGTCGGCTACGAGGTAATAGCGCTGCGGCTCCTTCCACATACGCTTGAACTGAGCGTCATCTAAAAACACATCCGGCGCGCCGGGTGCGTAAGAGCCATAAACCAGGTTGTTGTAGCGGCCATTCAAGAGGTAGGCCGTACGATTCGTGTAGAAGAAAACCGACGAGAACTCATAATAATGATGATTTACGATCAACTTGCCGGGCGGCGCTTTCAATAGAGCTTCGGCCAGCGGCCGCGACGACATATAAGGATCAAAGACGACCAGCGCCAGGCGCGCGGCGTGAAAGAAAATCACCATCATCAACGCGGCGGCAAAATAGGCCCGTCTGCCACGCGCGAGCAGCAGCCCCAAAAAGCCGAGCGCAAATGCGACGACGGCCACAACCAAGGGCAGGCGTAGATATGCGAAAGACGCCATGGTGAGGTCTTCCATATGTCCCAACGAAAGCTTGTAAGCGGCCGGGTTCGAACTCAGCGCGGAAGCAATGTCGCCTACCGCGGGCAATCCTCGCACCATGACTAAGATGGAAACGAGCGTAATGGTCAGGCACGCGGCGATGGCGCAGAGCACCCGCGTTCCCCAACGGGTCCAGCTATTTTCCGTCGCCATGGCGCACCCGGTCAATAGCGCTAGAGCCGGATAGATGGGCATGGAATAGTATTCCTGCGTGGTTGAAAATGTAAAAAATACCATCACAAACCCGGCCCAGCAAAGCGCCAGCAAACGGGTTTGCCCGGCCCTGTCTACAGGCTTGAAAGAAAGTTTGGCGATGGCAGGAAGGTAAACACTCCAGGGGAATAGCCACAGCAAATGGAACAGCCAGAACCAGAGCCTGGGCACTGTATCGTAATCGCGCGGATAGCGAATGTTCAAGAAGCGAAGAAGCTGTTCGTTTAAAAAATAGAACCAAAAAAAGCCGTGATATTCGCCAGGAGCACTGCGCATGGTGAAGACAAAGTAGGGCGGATTGCGAATGGTGGCCAGGATGTGCCATGGCGCGGCGATGACCAGGGCAATCAGAATGCCAGAGAAGGGGCGCAGGCGCTTCCAGGTCCGCGCGAGAAAGAGCTGACGGGTCAGCGCCAGATAAATTATTCCCGCACCCAACGGGAACACCAAGCCAATCAGGCTCTTCAACAACAGGCCGGTACCCAGGGCGGCAGCCAACACAAAAGCCCAAAAGCGCGGGTGCGGCTCCTCTTCTTCGAGCACGCGCAGAAACGCCCACATGCCGAGAGCGATGGTGAACGTGATCATCACGTCCGGAATCAGAACGCGCGTGAAGAGAAAGAGCCCAATACAAGTTCCGATAATGAGGCCAGCGTAAAGACCCGCCTTCCGGCCAAACGCCCAGACGCCGAAAGCCGCCGTTAACCAGGCAAGACCAACGGAGGCTAAGGCGACAGGAATGCGCGCGAGCCAATCATGCGCGCCGAAAAACGTAAAGAGCGTCGCGATGCACCAATAGATGAGCGGACTTTTTTCGAGGAAAGGAACGCCATCCAAGCGCGCGGTTACCCAATCGCCGGAGGTGACCATGTTGCGCGCGATCTGCGCTTGGGTGGCATCCACATCATCCATCAGCGAGGGGGGAGAGATGATGCACCCCAGGTAGACGGCGGCGGCCACAAGCACAACGGCGAGGTAAAGATAAAAGTGTTTTGGCTGCTTGGAAATCGGTGTTGTAGTAGGAGCAGGTTCAGTGTTCGTAGTCAAAATTGCAGATCCCCAAGTATTACGACCACCATAGCAGTTCGATAACCAATTCCCGTAATCCCAGTGGTTTGTTAAACTTCTGCTTTGGATTTGCAGGACGTCGAAACACCGCGGGTCAGCCTAGTCTCCATCGTTGTCCCTTTGTACAACGAGGTGGGCAATCTTCGCGAGTTGCGCACACTAACGGCGCGGGCTTTGGGAACGATCGACGATATTACGTACGAAATGATCCTGGTGGATGACGGGAGCCGCGACGATTCCTGGAAATTGATCACCGAATTGCATGCCGAGGATAGCCGGATAAAAGGGATTCGGCTGTCGCGCAATTTCGGACACCAAGCGGCGTTGACCGCCGGCTATGACTATGCCAGCGGCGATGCGGTGATCACCATGGATGGCGATTTGCAGCATCCTCCCGAAGTGCTGCCGGCCATGATTGCAAAATGGCGCGAGGGCTATGACGTTGTTTCCATGAAGCGCGAAGCCACGCTACAGGAATCGTGGTTTAAGAAAACGTCGTCTCTATTTTTCTACAAGCTGATCAACGCGCTTTCGGATATCACGATCCGAAGTGCCGTGGCGGATTTCAAACTACTGGACCGGCGCGTGGTGAAGCGGCTGAACTCCATGCGCGAGCGAGCGCGCTTCCTGCGCGGGATTATTTCGTGGATCGGATTCAAGGAAGCCGAATTAACTTATACGGCCTCGGCACGTTTTTCCGGCAAGACCAAATATTCGCTCCGCAAAATGCTGCGGCTCGCGGTCACGGCGATTTCTTCCTTCTCAACGCTTCCGCTGACGCTGGGATTTTATCTGGGCCTGGCGGTGAACGTGGTGGTTTTGTTCTTGATGGCTTATGCGGTCTACAACAAGGTCTACGACAACAAAGACCTTTCGGAATGGGCTTCTACTTTCATGACGATGCTGGCGCTGAACGGGATACAACTTGTGATGCTGGGAGTGATTGGGCTGTACCTGGGGCGCGTGTTGGAGGAAGTGAAAAAACGGCCGTTGTATATCGCGCGCGAAGAAGTCGGAATCGCGGCGAAGCGGAGAACCAAGGCGCTGAAGCGCACCAGTAGCCGCCTGCTGCGGTAGGTTCGCCATGAAGCAGTTGCTCGTGAATGCCGACGATTTCGGTTTGAGCCAGGGAATCACGGACGGGATCATTGCGGCGCATCAGGGAGGCATCGTCACCAGCACTTCCATAGTTGCGTCGGGTAGGGGCTTCGATGACGCCGTTGCGAAAGCACAAGCGAATCCAAACCTCGGCGTGGGGGTGCATCTGACGCTGGTGGAAGAGCTGCCGGTTGCCGCGCCCCAAGAAATTCCCACGCTGATTCAAAGCGACGGCCGCTTTCCGAAAAATTACTCAACGCTTATGCAGGGACTCCTGTTGTGGCACATCCGTAGAAAAGATGTGGAGCGAGAGTTCCGCGCACAAATCGAAAAATGTATGAACGCCGGACTGCGGCCCACTCACTTAGACAGCCACCAGCATGTGCACGCGCTTCCTTCGCTGTTCCGGATGGTGCTGCGGCTGGCGCGCGAATACAAGATTGCCGGTATCCGCATTCCGCGGGATTCACCCCGTTGGCGCGGCGATCGTCCCTGCGACGGTTTCGCGCCGAAGTATGCGCTCAGCCTGTTGGCCGGCTACGACGCTCTTGTATATCGCCCGGCGAATTTTAAGATTTGCCAGGGCGCGGTCGGGATATTCGACAGCGGAGTTTTGAGCGAAGAACGGCTGCTGGCCATTCTGGATCGCGTCCCCGACGGTGCCACCGAACTGGTTTGCCATCCAGGCATGGGCGATGCGGAATCCATGGCGATGTATGGCCATTGGGGCTACGGCTGGCAAACGGAACTCGAAGCGCTGACCAGCGCGGTTGTCACAGCGCGTTTACAAGCCACGCAGATTCGATTAATTAATTACGCCGGACTAAACGGCTGAGTGGGTGCGCACGGCAAGCGCCGAGTTGGCCCTGAACCATTCGTAGGTGCTGCCGATTCCGTCTTCCAGGCTGATGCGATGACGCCAGCCCATGGCGTGCAAGCGACTGACATCCAGCAGCTTGCGGGGAGTGCCGTCAGGCTTGGTTGTGTCAAACACGAGCTTACCCTGATAGCCGACGATTTTCGATACCGTCTTCGCCAATTCCGCGATGGTGACATCTTCGCCGACGCCCACGTTTACAATTTCGGGTTCACTGTAGTTCAGCATGAGAAAAACGGCGGCGGCGGCCATATCGTCAACGTGCAGGAATTCGCGCCGGGGCGATCCGGTACCCCAGATCGTGACATCGGGGCGGCGATCTATTTGCGCTTCGTGAAATTTGCGGATGAGCGCGGGCAGAACGTGAGAATTCTGCAGATCAAAGCTATCCCCCGGCCCATAAAGATTTGTAGGCATCAGTGAGATGGCATTGAAGTTATGCTGCGCGCGATAGGCCTGGCAAAGCTTGATGCCCGCGATTTTAGCAACAGCGTACCATTCGTTGGTGGACTCCAAAGGCCCGGTCAGCAGGTATTCTTCCTTCAATGGCTGCGGGGCGAGCTTCGGGTAAATGCAGGACGAACCGAGAAATTCCAGCTTAGTCACGCCATGACGCCAGGCGCTGTCAATGACATTGTTCTGGATGACGAGGTTATCAAAAAGAAAATCGGCCGGGTAGCGGGAGTTGGCCAGAATGCCGCCCACCTTCGCGGCTGCCAGAAAC
>DASXGT010000215.1:0-35248 GCA_036488895.1 Bryobacteraceae bacterium
ATGGAACCTCCGGAATCGCGCGCAACATTGCGTATTATGCACAGAATGTTGCGTCCCTGTTCACAGTCGAATATACTCCACCACGCCTGCGCACACAAGGGCTTTCGCCCAAATCCTGAAACAAAAGAATTCCATGGTTGATACGTTTTTGAATCAGTGATACGTTTTTTGCAGCCGGCTTGTGCAATTTGTTATGCGCTATATGCAATGCTTTGCGGTCGGCTTGAAGATGGCCCGGCCCGACCGAGTTCCTGGCGTCTCCCTAACCGTACCCGCTGCCCTCCAGCACTGGTATGACGGAAAAACGAAGGTGACTCTGCCCTGCGGCATGACGGTAACTCCTCCCGCAAATACATTTCTCAAGTACAACGCCTGCGCATTTACCGGTGAAGTAGTCACCACACCTAACGGAAGCATCGTGCCAAATCAGTTTTGGGTTGGCAATGCGCAGCAAACGATTGGAGACTTGCGAGGTCCGGGCCGGTTCAACATCGACCTGAGCCTCAGAAGGACTTTCTCCGTTACCGAGCGATTCAAATTACAAGTTGCCGCTAATGCGACGAATCTGATCAACAACGCCCAGTACAATGCGAATTACATAGGCAATCTCGGCAGCAGCACGAATCTTGTTAACAATCCAAGTGCGGGATTGGTCCCCGGCATGAGCACGAGCAGCTCATTCGGTACCATTACGAACTCGACCTTTGATCCCAGACAGATCACGATGGAAGTGAAAGTAATCTTCTAGGCACGGCAGGGCAGGCGCCCCCGCCTGCCCTCAATCAAACCCGGTCCAAATTCTTATAAATCTCACCAATATTCGTATTCACGCCCACCTGCAGCGGAGCCACCGGTCCAAAAGTAGGCGAAGTCAACTTTCGATTATCCAGCAAAAACTGGGCATACCCATTAGCCGCCAGCGACTTGAGCGAAGCCACAGTAATACTCTTCTGCAACTCAATGACTGATTTCCCGGCCTTCCTGCCCGCGTCCACCCTCTCAGTCAGCTCTTCAATATAATTCCGCATGCTCATCATCGGCACGCGGCTGGTATGCAGCGGCCCATGGCCCGGCATGACCCGGTCAAACCCAAGCTCCGCAATCGAATCGATAGTCTTCGGCCACGACTTCGGAAACCCGTCCGCAATGAAAGGCATCGTCCCGTGAACCGCATCGCCCGTGGAAATCACGCGCTTCTGCGGGCAAAACGCCACAACATCACCGGCCGTATGCGCATGCCCGCGAAACTCCAGATGAAGATCATGCGCCTTGTCGTGAATCGCATATGACTTCGCAAAGGTAATAGTCGGCAGTTCCAGTGTGTAATTCCGCAGTTCCGCTTCATACGCCTTCACCTGTTGAATCTGTTCCTCGCAAAAAGCTTTTTCCGCCGGTGAAGTAGCCTTATCCGCACGCGCGTGAAGCGCGTCAATTTGCTTAGGCGCGCTTTCGAGCGATTCTTTCAGCCGCGTTTCCGCCAAATCCGACATCAACTGCTTAGTCGTTTCGCTGGCAATAAAGTCAATTTTCTTCTCGGCAATCCGGTAGGCGTGATTGCCCTGCGTGTGATCCCAGTGGAAGTGCGAATTCACCACATACCGAACCGGCTTGGCCGTCACTTCTTTCTTGATCTGCGCAATCAGCGCTGCCGCCGCGGAAGGCTTCGAATGCGCATCTACGACCAGCACGTCGTTCGCGTTCACAAAAATCGCCGAGTTGGAATTGATCTCCGCTTGTGCATGGGCGCGCGCAAAATACACGCCCTCGGCAACATTCTGAATATCGAAAAGCTGAGTGCTGGCGCCCGGAGCCATGGCGCGCCCCCAAGCTGCTCGATGATAAGCGAGCTCCAGAATAGAAGCTCCTGCCAAAGTTCTGCTCATCATCTTCCGGAAAAAATCCCGGCGCGATGCCGGTGAGTGAGCGTGTGAGTGAGCGTGATTATCCACGCGTTGTAGCTTATCGCACCGGCGCGGCGCGTTTTGATCCGCAAGAACCCCGGATGATCAGATGGCAATCCAGCAGAATGTCGCGCGCCGGAATGTCGGGCCTCGCCAGACGTTCCAGCATAGTGGAAATGGCCACGTTGCCAATCTGCCGGCACGGCTGGCGGGCGGTGGTCAACGGCACCGGCAGTAAAGTCGCGTACTTGATGTCATCCACGCCGACGATCCGGACATCTTCGGGAATCCGCTGTCCCAGCGCTAGTAGTGTTTGCATCAAATGCCCCGCGGTCTTATCATTTCCGCACACGAACGCTTCCGGCCGCAGATCGCGCATGATCCGCCGTACCTCGTTCTGGTCCGCTGGGTCTATCAACTGGACAAATTCTTTTTCAACCGGCAGATTCCGGGTCAGCAGGGCCGTCCAATAACCCGCAATCCGCGACGTAATGGTCGCAGCCAGGTTCGGATACGCCAAAAAAACAACCCGCTTGCAACCCAATTTCAGCAGGTGTTCGGTAATGATATATCCGGTCTTGTGATTGTCAATGCCAACCAAGTCATGCTTGCCGCCGCTCGAATAGGCCTGCACCCGCCGGTCCAAAAGGACAATGGGAATACCGGCTTCTTCCAGCGCCGCCATAATGCCCTTATTCGCCAAGCAGCTAGCTGATGATTGGTCGAGGGGTGCATAAAATACCCCAGAGACCTTGCGCGAAATGTATTGCCGGCAGAGGTCCCACGCCTCTTCTTCTTTACTGCCTGATTTGACGCTGGTGTTACCCCATAACAAAGCGTGCGCTTTCGTTTCAGGAGCTTGTGTCAAACCGCGGCAGATCGACTCAAAAATCTCAGTGTCGCCGAAGTTGGGTATCAGCAGGCCGAACAGCAAGCCCGTCGCATTTTCAACCCGGACATAGGTTCCCGAACCCCGCCGGCTGACAACAAGCCCCTTATAAGCCAACTCGCGAAGTGCCCGCCCGACCGTGATTCTGGACGTGCCGAAACGGTGAACCAGTGAAACTTCACTTGGCAGCCTCTTGCCTGCTTTGTATACCCCGGAAGCAATCGACTTCTCAATCGCTTCAACGATTTCCAAGTACTTCGGAGTGCCTTTTTTCTCGCTTCGCTGCATACCGGCGGTCTAGGTTGATATTACAACTTAGGTTTGCGGTAACAGAATAATTTTCGTGGAAGACCGCGCCAGTTGGCCGTCGAACGCCCGCGCAAACTGGCGCAGCGGAAACGCCGTTACCTTTAGTTGCTCTAACCCCATTTGCGGCAGCAATTGCACAGCCCGTTCGTGGCTATAAGGATTGATAAACGTGCCAAGTATCGTCAGCTCCCGCGCATAAATATCAAAAGGTCGAACCGTAGCCGCCGCATGCATGGGCGCCACGCCGAACACCAGAATTCGGCCGCCGCGCGCGGCCACCGCCACTGCCTGTTCGAACGTGGCCGAAGCGCCCACCGCATCGATCACAAAGTCAAACCCTTGCCCGTCGGTATGATCCATCAAGTGCTCGAATTTCGGCTCAAAGACAGCATCAGCGCCCATCGAGAGTGCAGTGGCGCGCCGCGCTTCGTTCGGTTCCGCCACCGCCAGGTACCCCGCACCGGAAAGACGCGCCAACCGCATCAACATAAGCCCTATCGCTCCCGCGCCCAGAACCAGGACCGTAGATCCGTTTTGAATCGCAAGCCGATCCACACCGTGAACGCAGCAGGCCAGCGGTTCCGTTAGGCATCCAATATCCGCGCTTACGCCGAACGGCAAGCGGTAGACCGTTTGCGCATGCGCTACCATGGCTTGCGCGAATCCGCCGTTCATATGCACGCCGTAGGCTCGCAGCTTGGTACAAAGGTGTTCGCGTCCCCCGCGGCAATACCGGCAGACCGTGCAGTAAGTATTCGGCTGAACCGTCACCAAATCGCCTTCGCGAATTCCCTTTACGCCCGCACCCACCGCATCCACCGTGCCGGCCACCTCATGGCCTAAGACCACGGGCGTCACCGCTGGAAATTCGCCAGCCAGAATATGCGCGTCCGTCCCGCAGATGCCCACCGCCTCCGGCCGGATGCGAACCTCTCCGGCCTGTGGTTCCGGCATTGGCAATTCCTCTAATCGCAGGTCTCCTACGCCGTGAAAACGCAGCGCCCTCATATTCTTTCTCCCGAAGCATTGAACAAATGAAAAAATTCAGAACGCAAGTGCAGCGCCAGGCGGTCGCCTTCTTTGACGGCCGTATCGCCAGCCGTCTCCACCGTCAGCGTAACTGTTTCGCTGACTCGCGCATGTAGATAAGTTCGCGAACCCAAATGTTCCAGGGCCGTAATTTGGCCCATCAATTCACCTTGAGGGTCCACGCTAATATGCTCAGGCCGGATTCCGATCCACGCCGCAGGTTTCTGCGCCTCGGCCGCCTCCAAAAAATTCATCTTAGGCGCGCCGATAAAACCAGCCACAAATAAACTGGCCGGCTTTTGATAAAGCTCCAACGGAGATCCGGTCTGCTCCACCTTCCCGCCGTTTAAAACCACAATCCGGTCCGCCATGGTCATGGCTTCCACCTGGTCATGGGTCACGTAAATCATGGTGGTTTTCAATTCCCGATGCAGCCGAACCAATTCCAGCCGCATCTGCGCCTTCAGCGCCGCATCTAAATTGGAAAGCGGCTCATCCAGCAGAAACGCCCGAGGCTGCCGCACCATGGCTCGCCCCAGCGCCACGCGTTGTGCCTGTCCTCCGGAAAGCGCGCGTGGCTTCCGCTCCAGCAATGCCTCCAGCCCAAGCAATCGCGCTACGGCCAGCACCTTTTCCTCGCGCGCCGTTTTCGGCAAGCCTTCCAGCCGCAAGCTAAAGCCCATGTTCTCCGCCACTGTCATGTGCGGATACAGCGCGTAGTTCTGGAACACCATGGCCAACCCGCGCTTCGCCGGTGGAATATGTTGCGCGGGCTTTCCATCTATCAGCAATTCGCCATCCGAAACCTCTTCCAGCCCGGCAATCATTCTCAACAGAGTCGATTTGCCACAGCCGGAAGGACCCACAAACGCCACAAACTCGCGCTCCGCAATGGCCAGATCAATACCATGAATCACGTCCTGTCTGCCGAACCGCTTGCGAACCCCCCTCAGTTCAATAGTCGCCATAATCTGGTTTTTTTCTCTGCTATTTCACGGCTCCGAACGACAATCCGCGCGCCAGGTTCCGCTGGCTGATCCAACCGAAAATCAAAATCGGCGCGACGGCCAACGTCGAAGCGGCTGACAACTTCGCCCAGAACAATCCCTCCGGGTCCGCGAATGAGGCGGTGAATGCCGTCAGCGTTGCCGCCTTAACGGTGGTGAGGTTCAAGCTCCAGAACGATTCATTCCAGCAAAGAATTATAGATAAAAGCGCCGTGGCCCCAATGCCCGGAGCCGAAAGCGGCAGCAGCACATACAGCAATTCCTCCAGCTGCGAAGTGCCGTCCATGCGGCTCGCCTCCAATATTTCGCGTGGGACTTCGCGGAAAAAGGAAAACAGCATCCACACCACAATCGGCAGCACGCTGATGCTATCGATCAAAATCAACCCAAAGCGCGTGTCCAGCAATCCAATCGCCCGCCACAAGAGATAGATAGGAATCAGAACGCCAACAGCCGGCAGCATTTTTGTGGAGAGCATCCAAAGCAAAATATCCTTCGTGCGCTTGGTTGGGAAAAACGCCATCGCATAAGCGGCCGGTATCGCCAGCAGCAGCGCCCCCAACGTAGAGCCGAGCGCCACAATCACGCTATTGATGGCGAACTGCACATAATCGGCGCGCTGCAAAACTGCCGAGTAATTCTCAAGCGTCGGTTTGAAGAACACGGCGGGCGGCGTCGCAACGGCGGTAATCTCCGTTTTGAATCCCGTCAAAAACATCCACAAGATCGGAAAAAACATGATCAGCGCTACTGACCAACCGGCAAACGTGAGGCCAACTTTTTTCACGTAGGCAGATCCTCCAGGTTCCGCCCCACAATGCGCATCAGAAATAGCGCGGCCACATTCGCCAAAACAATCGCAAGAATCCCGCCCGCCGAAGCGCGCCCCACATCCCAGTTCAGCAGCGCGTCACGGAAAATCAAATACGCCAGATTCGTGGACGCCAAACCCGGCCCGCCGCCGGTTGTAACATAAATCTCCGCAAACAAACTAAGAAAGAAAATCATCTCGATCATGGCGACTACGGCCATGGGGCGTAGCAAATGCGGCAGTTCAATATGCCGGAAAAGCGCTACCGGGCCGGCGCCATCCAGCCGCGCCGCTTCTTTCTGGTTCGGGTTTAACGATTGCAAGGCGGGCAGCAGAATCAACACCGCAAACGGAGTCCACTCCCACGCGACAATCACCACGATTGAGAGCAGCGGCATGCTCCCAAAAAACTCAATCGGCCGCAACCCCAATGACCGCGTGATCCAAGCGAACATCCCGAATACTGGATTCATCAACATGTTCTTCCAGATCAACGCGCTGACGGTGGGCATCATGAAAAACGGCGCCACCACCAGCATCCGGCAAATAGAGCGGCCCGGAAATTCCCGATGCAGCAGCACAGCAAATAGCGTTCCAAACACCAGCGTGAGTAACAGCACCAATCCAACCAGGAACAACGTGTTCCACATCGCAATCCACAACGTACGGCCAGCTAGCAAATCCAGATAATTGGCAAGACCGGCAAACGCGTGCGCGCCTGGCGTTAGCAGGTTGTAATGCTCCAGCGAAAACCAAAGCGCCATGGCTAGTGGCACGATCATCCAAATCAGTAGCACGCCTACCGCCGGCCCCAGCAAAGGCAATGTGCGTTTCACTTCAAATACCCGCCCCGCCGCAGCTGATCTTCCGTCTCCGTTTGCGCCAATTGCAAAGCCTGCTCCACCGTGACATTGCCCGTCAGCGCCGCGCTGATCTCCTGCCCTACTTCTGTCCCAATCGCTTGAAACTCCGGAATTCCCACGTACTGAATACCGGCATAGGGAACCGGCAAAGCGCTCGGTTTTGCAAAATTCGCGCCCAGAATCGCGTCGCGCGTGAGTGGCGCAAACGGCGCCGCCCGCTGATAGGCCGCATTGTCATAAGTCGATTGGCGCGTGCCCGGAGGCGCGGCCAGCCATCCCGCGCGCTTACCCACCAACGAAACATACTCACGGCTGGTCGCCCAACGAATAAACTGTTTCGCCATGACCGCTTTTTTCGATGTCGCGGGAACCGCCAAAGCCCAGCTCCACAGCCATGCCGACCCATCCGTTACTTTCGCAATGGGCGCCTTCGCAAAACCCGTGGTCTTGGCGACTCGGCTCTGGCTCGCATCCAACAAATAGCCCGCGGCCGCGGTGGAATCCACCCACATCGCGCAATTCCCGGTGGAGAACAGTGCCCGCACTTCGTTATAGCCGTCCGTGACGGACCCAGGCGGCCCGTAATGACTCAGCAAGTCCACATAAAAGCGAACCGCATCCACCCACTGCGGACTAGTGAGTTGTGGGCGCCACGCCATATCCGTCCAACGGCCGCCAAACGTATTCACCACCGTGCTGAGATACGCCATGTTCGAACCCCAACCCGGCGCGCCGCGCAAGCAGATCCCATACACGTTATTCGCCGGATCATGCAGCTTGGCCGCAAAACTTCGGATCTGCTCATAGGTCGGCTGCTCTGGCATTTCCAAACCGGCCTTTGCAAACAAATCCTTGCGGTAATACGTAAACGAGCTTTCGCTATAGAAAGGCGCGGCAAACAATTTCCCTTGATACGATAGCCCTTCACGAATCACTTGAAAAATATCGCCGTATTGATAGTCTGCGCCCAAGTCGTCCATGGGAATCAGCCATCCGCGCGCGCCCCACAGCGGCGTTTCGTAGGAGCCGATCGTAATCACATCGAACGTATTGCTGCCCGTTGAAATATCCACCGTCAACCGCTGCCGCAGCACGCTCTCTCCCAACACCACCCAGTGCAGTTTAATGCCGCTCTTCTTCTCGAATTCTTTGGAGAGGCGCTGCATTAGAATCATATCGGCGTTATTCACGGTGCCGATGGTGAGCTCTTCTGTCGCACCCTGCGGATAGACCATGCCAAACGTCACAGCCGCGCAAACTGCCGCTGCCGCGAGTACTAGTTGTTTAGTCGACCACATTAAAAGCAGATGTCGAACGTAATATAACAAGTCTTGTGAAGAAGCTCATCAATCAACCGGATCGCGCAGTGGACGAGATGGTCGAAGGTCTCCTAGCCTCGCACGCAGGCTTGGCCAGACTCTCGCGCCACACCGTCTTACTTCGCTCCGATGCCGCAAGTGTCCGCGACCAACAAGTCGCTCTGATCTCCGGAGGCGGCAGCGGTCACGAACCGGCTCACGCAGGCTACATCGGGCATGGCATGTTAAGTGCTGCTGTCGCTGGCGAGGTATTTACCTCACCCTCTACCGATTCCGTTCTTGCCGCCATTCGCGCGGTAGGGGGCAAGCCCGGAGTTTTGTTGATCGTCAAGAATTACACCGGCGACCGCTTGAATTTCGGCTTAGCGGCAGAACTCGCGCGCACCGAAGGCATCAAGGTAGAGACCGTAATCGTAGCGGACGATATCGCGCTTGCCCAAAGCGAAGAGAATGCCGGCCGCCGAGGCCTGGCGGGAACAGTCTTCGTCCACAAAGTAGCCGGAGCGGCCGCTGCTGAAGGCTTGCCTCTCGCGCAGATCGCGGCCATTGCTCAAGCCGCGGCGAACCAAGTGGCCACCATGGGACTATCTTTTTCGAGCGCCGCCGAAGTTGAACTAGGACGCGGAATTCACGGTGAACCGGGAGTCAGCCGCATCGCTTTCACCTCGGCGGACGATCTGGCAAAGCGTCTGGTCGAACAAATCGCATCTGAGCATCAACTCAAGCCGCATGAGCGCATTGCCGTGATGATCAACAATCTCGGAGCCACCCCGCCCATCGAATTAGCCATCTTCGCGCGTCAGGCCCTCAGCCTGTTGCACCTTCGCAAGCTGGTCATCGAGCGCGTCTACACCGGAACATTCCTTTCCTCGCTCGATACCGCTGGCGTCTCACTCTCCCTCTTGCGTGTGGATGATGACCGGCTGAGACGCCTGGATGCTCCCACTACCGCACCAGCGTGGCCCAACCCATGCACGGAAGCTCCGGGACCATGGCAAGACCGCGTGATCCCCTCTATCGCGCGGCACCCCGCTCGCAAACCACGCCCACTACCGGGCAACAAAACGCAGCACGCACTGGAAGCCATCTGCCGCGCCCTGATTGCCTCCGAATCCCGTTTGACTGAACTCGATCAAGCCATCGGAGATGGCGACTTGGGTATCAATCTAGCCCGCGCCGCCCGAGCCATAGAATCTGCCCTGCCTACCTATCCCCTCGATGACCTAATCGAAACTGTACAGCAATTGGCCTGGACTCTACAGGATGTATTAGCGGGCTCGTCCGGACCGCTATACGGCGTCTTCTTACTGCGCGCAGCCGCATCGCTTGAAACGGGCGCTAGCGTGGCGAATGCAGTCACCGAAGGGTGCCAAGCCATAAGCGAACTAGGTGGAGCCGCCGCCGGCGACCGTACCATGCTGGACGCGCTACTCCCGTTTGCGGACACATTGGCAAAAGAACAAAATCTGGAACGTGCCGTAGAGGCCGCGGAAAAAGCCGCCGAAGCAACCGGGCAAATTATCCCCCGCCGCGGCCGCGCCAGCTATCTAGGCAAGCGCGCGCTCGGCTCTCCCGATCCCGGTGCAATCGCTGCTGCGATCTGGCTACGCGCGCTCGTCGATTCTCTTCAACGGGCCTAGTAGAGTCCATATAATCGCCGTGCAAATCAACGGCGTCACCCCAAACCCAACGAACACCGGAGTAAACGAATAATGATCCACCACCCACCCGGTCACCAGGCTAAACAGCATCCCGCCAAAGCCCGCGCCCATGCTCGCCAGCCCATACACGGAAGCCACTGCATTTTTCTGAAACACGTCCGCCGGAAAAGACAACATATTTGCCAGGCTTCCCGTATAACCTGTCATGGCAACTGAAATAAAAGCGATAGACATCCAGGAAGATGCAACCAAAACGGCCGGGATGGCAGCCGTCATCAAGATCGCGAAAAACGTAACCGCCAACTTGCGCGCCATCGTGACTGACAAGCCGCGCCGCAGTAGAAATGCCGAAACCACGCCTCCCAAAATATTGCCCAAGCCCGCGATAAAAAATGGAATCCACGCATACTTGCCAATCGCTGCCATATCGAAATGCCGCGCCCGCTTCAAGTATTCCGGGAACCAGAAAATATAGAAATACCAGGCCGGATCCATGAAAACTTTGCACAGCGTAAAACTCCAAACAAAGCGCGTCCGGAAAAGTTGCCAAGGCCGTGGCGGCGGATTCTCTACCTCGCTCGCTGCTGCCGCGGGCGTGCGGTAGAGATTCCACCAGAACACCAGCCAAATGAAACCGGAAAGCCCCACCGCAAAGAACGACGCCGCCCATCCATAGCGCAGCAGGATAAAAACAACCACTGGCGGAGCCAGAATCGCGCCTATCGATGAGCCGCTATTAAACAAGCCGCAAGCCAGCGCGCGTTCACGCTCCGGAAACCATTCGGCCACTACCTTCACGCCGCCCGGCCAATTCCCAGCCTCGCCCAAGCCCAATAGAAAACGGAACGCGCCCAGGCTTAATGCGCCCTTGGTAAAGACATGCAGCAGCGCGCTGACTGACCACCAGGCCACGCAAAGCGCATACCCCGCACGCGTCCCCAACCGGTCAATCAGCGAGCCGGATAAACCATTGCTCACCGTATAGGCCAAGAGGAACGCAAACAGCACGCGCGAGTACGCCACCGCGCTCATGTGGAACTGCTCCATCAGGACCGGCGCCGCGATCGACAACGCTTGCCGGTCCATATAGTTGATGACCGTAGCCGCAAAAACCAGGCTGATCATCAACCAGCGGCGAGGGGAAGCAGCCAGGCCTTCCGTCACAAAGTCGCCGGAAGAATTTGCAGCTCCGGCACCACGGCCCGCGGCGGCAGTTGCGCGACGGCAAACACCATGTCCGCGACATCTTCCGGTTGCAGCGCCTGCTGCAAAACCTCAGCCGAAGGCTTCACCGGACGCTTTTCCATCAGCTCCGTATCAACCAAGCCCGGACACACCACGCAAGTGCGAATATGGTTTTCCTTCTCCTCATTCCGAATGGCATGCGCCAGTCCTAGCAGCCCGCGCTTCGCCGCCTGATAAGAAGCTCCCGACGCATCCGCCAGCACGCCGGAAATCGAAGAGACATAAATCAGGTGGCCCTTCCGTGCCTGCCGCATGGAAGGCAGCACCGCGCGCGTGATGTAGTACGCACCGCTCAGATTCACGCTGAGCATCATGTCCCAAATCTCCACCGTCAGCCTGCTCATGGCGCGATCCGGCGTATTCGTGCCGGTCGCATAAACCAGCGTGTCCACGCCGCCAAATTTTGCCAGTGTTTGCCGTGCCAGTTGCTCCATCGCCTCCGGGCTCGAAACATCGGCGACAGCAACGTCGATCGACAATTCTTCCTCTCGGAGCTGCTGCTGCAGCGCGAGCAAACGATCCTCCCGGCGCGCCGCCACCATCACCCGCGCACCCGCCCGGGCAAACAAAACCGCCGTGGCGCGCCCAATCCCGCTCGAGCCGCCCACAATCAATACCTTACTGTCTTGAATGAAATTAGCCATGTAATCGGACCAAGTCCAGCTTAACTGTTGCGGGTCCGCGCCCACACGTTTTCGTTTGTGGGAGGAGTGTAATTATAAGTGGGGCAGCCAATCCTGGCGGCAGCCGCCTTTCAGGCGGCCGGGCACGCGAAAGCTTCGCCACCTACGGCGTATGCTTCTTGACAAATTCCTCTTTAGCTCTGCCGTGGGCCTGCTTCACTTTGCCTTCTATCTGTTCCTTCACGCCTTCGGCCTCCGTGTCCGGATCGCTCGTAATAAAACCAAGCTTCTCCTTCACCTTGCCCTTGATCTCCTCCGCTTTGCCGGTCGCATGTTCCTTATTCATACTGGAACCTCCAACCGTTGGAAGCCGTGCGATCAGAATGGTTACAAGCCCATTTATTCCGGGCCGGTCCGCGCGCTATCCTAAACAATCCCCAGCTTGGCAAGAATGGCCGCGCCGTTGGAATGCGGCACGATGCCGTCTCGCAGCTGGTAATCAAACGCCATCGCAGCGCCGTCTAGATGGTCCACAAAATGAACGTTCATCGCAATAGCTGGCCGCGAAAAGACAAGCTCGGCAAGCGCCAGATCATGGGTCGTAAGAAATCCCGATGCCCCTTTCTCGATCAAATGCCCAATGACGCCCGCCGCTCCAGCCTGCCTGTCTTCTGAATTGGTCCCGGTAAGCAGCTCATCCAGAAGAAAAAGCAACGGGCCAGTCTCGGCCATATCAATAATCTCTCTCACGCGCGTCACCTCAGCGAGAAATCGTGACTTTCCGTCTTGCAAAGAATCCAACACGCGCATACTGGTGGCAATCGAAAACATCGACAAGCGTAGTGACTCCGCGCACACCGGCGCTCCCGCCCGGGCTAGCACAAAATTAAGCCCAATCGCTCGCAGGTAAGTGCTCTTGCCGGACATATTGGACCCGCTGACCAACACAAATCGCTTGGCCGGATTGAGGCTCACTGGGTTTCGGACGCAGGCTTCGCTGTCAATCAGCGGATGCCCTAACGCAACAGCCTCGAAGACCGGAGTGCTGACCGTCTCATTGCTATCGAACGACGGAAATGGGTAATCGGGATGTTCAAAAGCATAGGCCGCTAAACCGGCCAATCCTTCTAGCTCACTAATCGCCGTTGCCATCTTCGTAACTTGCTTTCTTACTTTTGCGCGTTGCTTTTCAACCGCGATGGCAAACAGAGCACCCCAGAGTGATAAGTACGAAAGGTAAGTGAACGCGGGGTCTTTGTGCCATCTCAATAACTTCAAGCTCAAAAGCAGCAGGCCTAACCGGCGTTCAGAAATGGCATTAAGCGAATCGGCGGCATTTTTGAGTAAAGGGCACGTGAAACACTCCCGCCGGAACCGCCGCGCATAGGCAATCAAAAGCTCCAGTTCATAAACTACGTGCGAACTCGCGCCTTCCAGGATCGGGCCAGTCTTCCCGCGCACCGCAACCGTAAATAGCCCTACGGCCGCAAGGCTGGCAAGTGGAACTTCCGGACTCACTCTCCCAGCGAGACCAAGCGCGATGGCCAAAACATTAAAGAGACGGAGGCACGCGCCCAAAAAGTGAGTAACAGACTCGAACTTCACCGGAGTCTGATCCAACCACTCCTTCAACGCATCGCCCTTGAAATTGTTCTTTCCCGGTCCCGCAGCGTCGGCCAGGTACTCCCGCAAATCGTGACGATTCCGGAGTTCGGTAATTGCCTCTTGGCGCGCAATGGCTTCCCGGAAGCTCGCGGGCGAAAGCAACACATCCGCCAGCCACTGTCGTCCACCTCCAGTACGGGCGCAACAGAGATATTCAAAGAGCGACCCAGGCCCGAAGAGGTCAAGGTCCATGCAATGAGGGTGTCCAGCGGCCGCGAACTCATCGCCGCCATCTCCGGAATTCTTCCACGTGCCATCCAGCCGTCGCAGGCGCGCCTCGTAATAGCCGTAAATTCTTCGCCGTTGCCCAACAGCGGAACCCGTTCTAACAAGCGCGCCTCCAGGGAGCGATAGCAGTAGCAGGCCCATGATCCAATAAGCCACGACTGCAACCATGGACTGATCGATAATGCTGTGCGTGTACAGAACATAGAAAGCTACGCTCTGCACCAGCATCAAAACCGCCTCAATCTGAACGAACAAACGATAGCGCCGGCTGAGCTGAACTAGACTCTGCCCGAGTTCCTGCAACCGTGCTGCGTAATTTGCCTTCGCCTGTTCCGGTTTGGATTCCATTACGGAATGGCCCGGCCGTGGCTCTTCCCTCAAAATTGCGTCCATATGCCGCTTGTCCATAGCTTAAGGTTCTTCAAACGAACAAACCAAGTACCAGCTACAAACCCCATGCACCCCAGTTTGCTAGACTCAGCTTGATTTCCAATCTGAATCTCGGCCCTGGTCGCTGTGGCACGCGTCTACATTTCTTCCACTTACTCGGATCTTAGGGAGTATCGAGAGCATGTCCGCCTTGTCCTGCACAAGATGGGACACCAGGTCCTCGCCATGGAGTATTACAGCGCAACGGACCAGCGTCCTCTGGACAAGTGCCTCAGCGACGTGGCCAGTTGTGATCTTTATATTGGCATTTTCGCTTGGCGGTACGGCTATATTCCGCCTCACGGCAATCCCGAAGCGCGTTCAATTACGGAACTTGAGTTCCGCAAGGCCAAGTCAAGCAAGATTACTTGTCTCCTATTCCTGTTAGACGAGGCAGCCGAATGGCTTGCTGCTGACGTCGAGGCGGGAGAAGGGAGCCAGCGAATAAAGGCCTTTCGGGAAGAGTTACGCACCAATTTTCTGGTGAGTACCTTCCGTAATCCCGACGACCTCGCCACCCATGTGAGCGTGGCCGTCGCTAAATGGGCGGAAGACCAAAAAGAGAGCGCTTCCATTCCACCGCGGGAGCGCCGCTATCGCGACTTGCTGCTGACTAATCTGGAATCTCACTTGAATAGCCTTTCCAGTCATGCGCGGCATGCGCTTCCAGTCGAGTTGATGGTGGAAGAGTGCCCGGACCTGGTTCGCTCGCCGGGCCAATATGACATCCGCAGGGTCTGGGAGAACGGTGTACTCGGCATCATCGAAAGATTCGACCGCCTGGGTGGCGGCGGGGCCTTGCTTCTGGTGAGCGAAGCCGGCTCCGGCAAAACGGCGAGCCTGATCAAGCTTGCGAGACATCTGCTGGAACGGGCGCGAAGCGGATCGGAAGACCGCTTACCCATTCTCTTGAATCTGGCGGGTTGGCCCGTGAATAAATTGCCGTTTCGCGCGTGGCTGATGGAGCAGCTTTCGAGCGAATTCGACCTGCCCCGCGAGCACGGCCAAGCCTGGTGCGAAAAATTCACGCTGCTGCTGGACGGCCTGGACGCTTTGCTCGAGAGCGGCGGCGTCAACGCGATTCAATCGCTGAATGAATTCCGGCAGCAGCACCCGCTGAACACGATTGTAGTCGCCTGCCGTAAAGGCGTCTACGCCGCGAACCAGGAGAAGCTTACTTTTCATGCGGCGATCCAGTTACGTCCGCTGAATGACGACGAAATAGGGCACGTCGTCGCCTCCGAATCAGGCGCGCCAGGCACGTTAGCCGCTGCGCTTGCTAATAATGCCGGATTACGCGAGCTAGCTAAGTCGCCGCTCTGGCTCTGGCTGATGAGTGAAGTCTACAGAGGCCCTGGAATCGAAGCTCACGGTCCGGGGGAGCTTGCCAGCGATGCACGGAGAAGCTTATGCGGCCGCTACGTTGCATTAAAGCTTGACCAGGTCCCAATCGCCCGAAAGCATTCTCCGGCGAAGACAAGAAAGTGGCTGGCTCGGCTGGCCCGGAACATGGGCGGGAATGATCGGCCGTTCTTTTTTCAAAGCATACAACCTACTTTGCTGAACACGCGCTTCGGCAAATGGCTCTACACCATTTGTTTTTGCGCGCTGATGGGCTGTTTGTTAGTGGCGCTTTCCCCTTCGTCCAGAGCAGCGTGGCTGATCATGGGAGGCGCAATCGGAGGGTTTCTGAGTTGGAGAGATATCCAACCGTTGGAACACTTGCATTGGCGTCAGATGCGTTGGAAACCCGCTGGAGACTTCTTGCGGTTCGCCGCTGGGTTATTCAAGAGCAGCCGCCGCGCCAAGATCGGACGGGGAGAAATTCTACCAGCGATCAAGCCCCTTTTACAGACGCTTCTCGGAATCGCTCTCGTGATCGCCCTCATAGCATTCGCCGGCATGGCCTGGCAAAACGTCAAGCAAGATGGGCTCTTTCTGGGATTGGCATTAGCGTTTAAGAATGCTTTGCTGGTATTTCTGGCGATCTCGATAGCGATCCCGACACTGCTTATTTTGGGGTTTGTATTGGGTGTTCCCATTTTTCTGCTGACCACGGGAATGATGATCGCGGCATTTGTCAGCCCGTTTTGGTTAGTTGCAAAACTTTCCAGTCCCATCGATCCAGCGAACGCAATGAGCGGGCGCGAGAGCACTCGCAGGCAAATCGTGAACATCCTGGTTTGCACATTGCTGGGCGCTTCATCTTCAGTTGCGTGCGTGTCAATCGTGCTGGGAATGGTCAGGTTCCTTAGGGTTGTCATGAACTATAAACCCGCAAACACGGATTCCCCATTGATGAACGACTACCTCTGGCTCGCTTACATGGGCGCCGTGTTCGGTTTAGCCGCGGGTTTGGCACCGGCCATACGATACCTTGTCTTGCGGCTCATTCTCTGGATGCGTGGCGATATCCCCTTCTTCTACGGACGATTTCTGAAGTACGCGGTCGAACGTGCTCTCCTGAAGCGGGAGGGCAGAGGCGTCATTTTCATACACGAATACCTGCAGGCGTATTTTGCCTCGTTGCCGCCACGACAGTGAATCGCAGTTATCGCGCCGCGCGCGCTTTATATGTTTTGCTGAAATGGTTGCGGCCGTTAGTGACAATAATGCGGCCGCTACGGGTGATATCGAGATCGATCGGATAGCTCTGGTCAGGTACTCCATTCAGATTGGCGATATAACCGGGGTCCCCATTTAGATCGGGATAGCGCACCGTATAATGCACGCGCCAGAAACCCTTCAGGTCCGGATAAGTATTCACCGTCTTGATCACCGCCTCGTCGCCGCCTTTGGTCGGGCCGTTCTGCATCACCGCAACCAGTGGATCGAATGCGCCAGTCGGCGGACTGCTCGAAAGATTCATGCCGTGGCCGGTGACGAAATACACATCGACCTTCCCGACCTTGTTGACCGGACACAGCAATTCAAGCTCCTTGTTCCAGGTGAGATCTCCCAGATAAAGAATGCGTGTCTCGCCGAAAGTAATGAGCACGCCGACCGAGCGGACATTCTCTTCGCCGCCATCACGATCCATCTTCGGGACGTTGGCACAGAGCGGATTGGGCTGGCCCGCGCCAGGCAGCGGCGCATCCGGCACATTTCCGTCGCTCGTGACGAACTCAAGGTGCATTGAGCCAATGTCGAGTTTCTGGCCGGCTTGAGCGGTAATATGCTCGTGGCCCTGATATGCCGCCGCCCATTTGGAATAAAGCGTTGAAGTCGCAAAGGCGAGTTGGCGCGGCGTGGCGTTCGGTGGAGGCTGTTCACGATTGGGTCCGTGATCGATGAAGACACCTACCGGCAGCTTTGCAAGCAGCGATTCTAGGCCACCCGCATGATCCGCGTGGTAATGGGTCATCATGAGGTAGTCAATCTTTGTGACGCCGAGCGATGCGGCAGCTGTGGCAATGCTTTCGGCGCTCGATGGCAGAGGAGGCGGAGGCGGAGCGCCGGGAACGGGGCGCGGGCCGCCAACACCGGGAGCCCAGCCCGTATCGATCAGCAGCGACTTGCCCTCCGGCGTTAGGAACAGTACGGCGGCGCCGCCTTCGACATCAACCGTGACAATCTTGAGATCTTTTGACGGCTTCGCGTAGGCAGCCATTACAAAGGCAAGCGCGGATAAGGCGACGAAGCCCGCTATCGTCCGCTGGAACCCAATTCCCTTGCTTGTTCCGGTAATGAGTACTGCCGCCATCCTTGTCTCCTTTGGCCTGCCGCTCTCCAGCATACACACGACCGGAACTAAGCAAGAGCGGGAATCACATAAGGCGCGCGATGGCTGGGATGAGCCAGAGCATTTGCCTGCTGGTTCTGGAAACGTCCCTGCTGCGGATCGAATTTCAGCAACTGGCCTCCCAGACGATAGCTGATATTGGCTAGGTGGCACAGGTCCGCACTCTGACGCCCGATATCGACCTCCGCGTGCAGGTCCTGATATTTTCTGCTTCGTATTACCGCCAAAAAATTCGCAAGATGGGGTGTCAGGGGATCGCCCTTCGCCTCCTCGGATTGAACCAACTTTGCCGGATCGCCTTTGAAGACGCGAAAGCCCTTGTTGTCCAACGACAGCCAGCCTTCGCTGCCGTAAAAGAGATTACCGATGGTATTACCGTCGGAATCCACCGCCAACTCGCCTTCTCCTCCGGTCTGAATGCCGCGCACTTCAAAGACAAGTTCCTTGCCGCCATAGTCAAAGCGTGCAATCAGCGTGTTTGGCGTTTCCTGATCGTCTTTGTACAAGTATTTCCCGCCGCTGGCCACCACCGAATGAGGCAGTTCGACGCCTAGGCCCCATCTGGCAATATCCATTTCGTGAACCCCCTGGTTTCCGATATCGCCGTTGCCGGTATCCCAGAACCAGTGCCAGTTGTAAAGAAAATGATTTTTACTAAACGGAATCATAGGCGCGGGTCCGCGAAATTTATCCCAGTCCACACCCGCCGGAACAGGCTCGGTCGGAGTGTGGCCAATCGATTTACGGCGTTTGTAGCAGAGGCCCTTCGCCATATAAAGCTCTCCAATAGCGCCACTCCGGAGCAACTCTACGGCGCGTATTTTATGGGGCGCGCTCCTGCCTTGCGAACCCACTTGCACCATACGTCCGTACTTGCGCGCTGCGGCGACCATTTGCACGCCTTCATATGGATCGTGACAAGCCGGTTTTTCTATATACACATCCTTTCCCGCTTGGCAGGCCCAGATTGTCGCCAGCGCGTGCCAATGATTGGGAAGGGGCATGGAAACGGCGTGAACTTCTTTGTCCGCAAACACGTCGCGCATGTCTTTGTAGCCCCTCGGGGTTTCACCGGTAAGCTTTTTTACTGCCCCTTGACTGCGTTCCAGGTTCGCTTGGTCCACGTCGCAAAGCGCGTAGATGCGGGCATCCGGTTGATTGGCGTATCCGCGGATATGCGCTTGGCCGCGGCTGCCCACTCCCACAATGGCTACGTTGATGCGGTCATTGCTGCCCCAGGCACGCCCAGCCGCTAAGGCGGACATGGCAGATGCCTGGAGAAACGTCCTACGAGTTGTCGATGTCATTCTGTAGTTCAATCTCCTTCTCACTGAAAGTCGTAAAAGCAAACTGAGTCCGGTAGCCGTTCATGCCTTTGCCGCCTCAAGCAAATCGCCACCCCTTGCACCCGGCTTGCTGAGCGATAACGGCTGAGTCGAGTCCCTAATAATCACACGGGTGGGAATAGTCAATTGTTGAGGCTCTATATGAGGAGTAGCCAAGCGATTCAAAGCAAACTCGGCTAGGTGCCGTCCTAATTCTTCGGGAAATTCGCGCACGCTCGTCAACTGCGGGTACATCAAAGCGGCTTCGCTGTCATTAAATCCCGCAACAGTAATGTCGCCGGGTATGTCCAATCCTGCCTGGCGAACGGCATCGTACACTCCCCTGGCAATAGGATCGGAACCGGCAAATACGGCGGTTACAGGCTCGTCGCGGGAGAGGATGGAGCGCATCGCCAGATACCCTAAATGACGATCGTCGGAGTGAATTTCACTTTGCCGGGGCGTTAAACCCGCCTTTTGCATACCTTTTCTGTAGCCTTCGGCGCAGCGCGCGTACCAAGGAAGATCCGTATCGCCGATGAACCAGATATCGCGGTGGCCCTCGCTGATCAGATGCGAGGTTAAGTCAAAGGCGCCCTGGACATCATCTGAATACACGGCATCGTATTCGGCCGGATTCCATTGCCCCACAACGTTATTCCCCAGGACAGAGAAAGGAATTTCTTGCTCGCGCAAAGCACTTAGTAAGTTCGGCGAGTTCGTGCCGCCTAAAATGACAGCCCGCACCAGCGAACGCTGATTGAGAATTTGCGGCAGATGCAATTCCTTCGGCGGAACACCGGGCGCGTAGCGCAGCGACATAAATAGAAGCTCCCGGTTTTGCGAGGAGCAATAATTCTCCGCACCTAGTAAAATGCGTGCTTGGAAGCTATGAAGAACGTCGCGATTAGACAGAATAAACGCAACGATGGTCGACTTTTCATGACGGCGCAGTTCGAGATCAATCCCTAGCTCGTCGGCTGCCCTCCTCACACGCGCGCGAATCGCGGCGTCAACGGTGACTTGACCCCGGGCGACTCTGGAAACAGTGGCGGTACTCACCTTGGCGCGTTTGGCCAAATCTTGAAATGAGGGCTTCTTTTTTTTCACAATTGGTTGCTAACTCCAATTTAGAATGCGCCGTGCATTCGCCGTATATAACTTCTCAAGTACCGTGCCCGGAATCTCCAGGCCGTAGAGCCTCCACCACTGCCGCCCCGGAATGAACTCATCCGCCGTTTCCAGCATCCGCCACCACCCCCGGTACATGGAAGCGTCGCGCCCCATATCCGTTCCAAAGAGGATACGGTCTTGGTAATGCGTGATGAACTTCAAAGCAAACCGCGGTTCCCGTCCTACTTCGTAATCTCTTGCCGAAATGTCAACCCACAGGTTCGGATAGCGGTCCAGCACCTGTCCCAACGCTGTCAAATCATTTCCCTGATTGCCAAGATGGGCTGCGATGAACGTGGTTCGCGGATGATTCGCCAGCATGCGATTGCGGTGCGCCAGCAGTTCGTTGTAGGAAGGCACATCCTTTCCGTACAGATTGAAACTTTGGAAATCTGGCGTGCGCTCCTGATGCGGGCCCAAGGGTTGCCAGCAGGAAGGATGATCGGCAATATGGATATTGACTGGGATATGTAAGTCAGCGCATTTCTGCCATAAGGCGTCCAGTCGCGGATCATCCGGGTGCATACGCTGATTGCGAGGAAGAGGAGATTTCGGATCTCCTTGCATACCCCAACCTTTATCGGTGATCTCTCCGAGTCCGCGTGCACCGGTCCGCACGCAGCGCTCTAACTCGCGCACAACACGATTACTGTAATCCGGCCTATTAATGCCCCGGACATCCATCGAACAATAGACAACAAAACGCTTCCCGAACGATTTAAACAATTGGGCCTGCCGGTCAAAATCTTCTCCAATTGCGTCGGTAAACACCACCGACGTTTCGATTCCGACCTCATCCATGGTCCGGACCCACGCTGCGGCGTCTTCTCGTGTCCGAATTTCACACATGTAGGAATGAGTGTGAACATCAATCACCGGGAAGCGGGCACGGTCGATTTTTGTTACAGGCACAATCAGGCTCGATTGCGGATCATAATCCTTCAGAAGAATCGAGTCCATGGGGCCGGAGACCACGGGCACGCCGAATTTCATCGGGCCTGATTTTGCCTGGCTCAATTCCGAAGCGCCCGCTGATGCAGTGAGCGCAGTCACAGGCGCGCCGGCGCTCAGCGCGGCGGCGGAACTTTGCAGAAACGATCTTCGATTCATAGGGTACCCATCGCCTCGTCCGTTCTCGCGCGGATAAGCGTCACTACGCTCACGGTGGCCAATATCGGGGCTAACGCGGCCACAATGAATGCCGGTATATAAGAAGCATGGTCGGCCAATGAGCCGACTAACAACGTAAACAACGTACTGATCAAGCCGGCTCCGAGTCCGCTTAACCCGGTGACGGATCCAACCACCTCTGACTTGAAGAGATCCGAAGGCAGCGTGAGTCCCATCGTGGACCAACATGCATACCCAAGCAGCGCGACACAGATGTATGCCAGCGCCGACAGAGGGTTTGAAACGAGGGCAGCGGGAATGCCAGCCAACATGGGAAGACAACTGACCACACAGACCCACTTACGCGCCGATAACACGGCCATGCCTCGGCGAATCAGTGCTCGCGAGACAAAGCCACCCAAAAAATTACCGATGTCGGCCGCAACAAAGGGAATCCATGCGAAGGCCGCAATTTCTTGCAGGCTAAAGCCGCGCGCATCACTCAGATACTGAGGCAGCCAAAAGACATAGAACCACCACACCGGATCCGTGAGGGAGCGGCCAATCACAATAGCCCAAGTCTCCCGCCGTTTCAAAGCCGTGAGCCAGCCGCGCCAATTGCGTACCCTTGTGCCGGTAGAGAGTTTGGATTCACCACGTAAATGGCGCGGATAAACGAGGAGCCAACAAACCAGCCACACGAAGCCGAGCAAGCCTGAAAAAGTAAAAGCCGAACGCCAGCCAAAGCGGAACGTAATCCACGGAACGGCGATGGCCGCCAGCGCGCCCCCCACGCTTGAGCCGCTATCGAAGATAGCCACCGCAACGCTGCGTTCGTGGGGTGCAAACCACTCCGCAACTGCTTTGCTTGCGCCGGGCCAATTCAAGCCCTCACCGATACCGAGCAGGAAGCGCAGGCTTTCAAATGTAGCTGCTGAGTTTGCGAACGTCGTGAAGATGCTGGTCAACGACCACCATACGACGGCGATCGAGAGTCCGAGCCGCGTTCCCACGATATCCAGAAAAATGCCACCCAGGAACCAAGTCGCGGCATAAGACAACTGAAACGCCCCGAAGATATGTGAAAGCTGAGAATGCGTCAGATGGAACTGCTTGGTGATGACCGGCGCAAGAATGGATAATGTCTGCCGGTTAATGTAATTTACAACCGTAGAAAAAAACAGCGTCCAGACGATCCACCAGCGGCGCGACGACAGCGCGGTAGTAAGTCCGCCTTCCGCAATGACGCCGGGTCTAGTTTTGTTGCTCATTCGGTATCGCCCATTTAATGCGCTGCTGAGTAGGCGTGATAAAGCGCCGCTAATTGCGCGGGCGAGAATTTCCCATCATAGATAACAACCCGGTATTGAAATTTGATCGACTGCCCCTCTGGCACCGTCCAACTGCCGTCTTTATTCGGATCTTTCGTAAATTCGCGAGCTCCAAATGGATTCGCCGCAAGTAATCCGTAAGCACGAGCGTGCCAAGTGGTCGGGTGATGGAAGCTCTTCGGACCATCGAATACTACTATTCCCACGGGCTTTCCCGAAAGCGTGCCGGAATAGCCGACCCAATCAGCCGGTTTGCCCCAAATGGCTGATTCGCTTTGAGCTCCGTTGGAATTGATCATATGATCGTGCGGCGCACTGAGCTCGGCCCCCAATCGTACAGCGAAAGTACCCTCTTTCGTATCGCCAAAAGTGACGGATCCGTGGTTTGCCAGAATCACGAATTCGCAATCGATGGTTCGCGTGCGGTCATCGCCGTGGAATTGAAATGTTTGAATTTCCTCGGCGATGATCCGGCCGCTGGGAGCCAATAGATTAAATCGAGCCTTCAACGAGCCGCCTTCGGCGCCTCCGGCAATGCTTTCCAGTTTCGTCAAAGACATGCGCCCGTATGCTTCGTGCGAGTAGCCATGATAGTACTTATCGAACGCTTGTTCCGCCCAGAAGTTAAGTCCGTCAATATTGCCATGACTGAAATAGAGCGGCCGTTGATGCGGTTCAAATGAAGGCGTTTTCTGGTCGTCCGCCGTAACGGTATTTGCTATGGGAAAACTCCTGCTGATCACAATGCCGGAGGCGGTTCGCAATGGCATCAGAAAAGGCTTTGCAATGGTCTGGCTGAAGTCATACGTAGTGAATGGCTTGCCGCCGATCACTACATCGATCTTGTCCCCGTTGCGCGTCAGCGCAACCGGCGCCGCTGCTAAAACGGCCGATAAGGCGCAGGCAATAGCAGCCGCCCTTATCCAATTGGCATTTGTGAAAGATTTTTTGAACATCTACCTTAAAACCTCGGGATTTAGAACCTGCAGCTGAGGAGACAGTAGTGAAGCCGAGTCCTTGTCAAGAAAGACGTGCGCATTCGGATGCTTTCGCACGATAGAAGCCGGACAAGCAGTCGAAATAGGACCCTCGAAAGCGCGCTTCACGGCTTCCGCCTTCCGGAGCTCGGGAATGCAGCTCACCCAGGCAGCCGTGTGAAACAGCACCGGACAAGTTACTGTCACAGCTTCCTTGGGAACGGACGCGGCATCCGTGAAATGCCCTTCACCAGCCTGTTGCCGGCGCGAGGCGTCATCTAACGTCACTCTCTTGAAAATCAGGGGATCCTCGAAATCCGCCACGTGAGGATCATTAAAGGCGATGTGTCCATTTTCCCCGAAGCCAACAAAGGCCAAGTCGAGTGGACCGGCGCTAACCAGCCGCGCGTAGCGATCGATTTCAGCGTCGAGGTCGGGCGCGTCACCGGCGAAATAGTGGACCTGGCCCGGGTGTACCTGATCCGCTAGACGAGTCTTGATCCAATAGCGGAAGCTCGCTGGATGGGTTTCGGAAAGCCCCACATATTCGTCCATGTGAAACACCTCCACCCGCTCCCAATGAATATCTTTCACGCGGGCGAGCGCCGCGATAACGTCAAGTTGAGAGTTTCCCGTCGCCGCCATAACCCTGGCATGGCCCTTATCCTTCACCGCACTGTTAATGACACGGGCAGCTTCTAAAGCCGCGGCCATTCCCAAAGATTCACGCGATTCGAAGATATGAACATGCGCGGCGCCCACGCGGAAATCTTGCAACTGGTCTCGATGCGTCATAAAGAAACTATAGGCAACAACGCTGGCAATTGGCAAGAAATATTTCATCACATAGAGATTTACTAGATCCCATAAAGAAATATATTTCTCAACATAAAGAAAAAGATCTTGACTCATTTCTGAAGCCCCCTTATACTTCTTGAACAGGCGAGCTTGTTCTGACCGTGTCATCCTCGGGATGCGCAGTTGATAGAGCTCCTAGCTACTTCCCCAGGGACCTGTCTTCCCTCCGGAACACTTAGCGATCTCAGTGATCGTTAAATTTCGCAGCCCAGCGTCATAAGGAGGTTTCCCTTGCTACCTTTTCCTAGGAATTCGTTCCTTTCTTTCTTCGCGTCCGTGCTCTTTGGCGCCATTCTGGCCAGCACGGCCAGCGCACAATTCACGAATGCGAGCTTAAGCGGAGTTGTCTCCGATCCGTCGGGCGCTCCCGTGGTTCAGGCGGCCGTAACGGTGGCCAACACCGAAACAGGCCTGCAAAGAACCACGAACACGGACAACACCGGAACATATTCTTTTCCCGCTCTGCCCGTTGGCCAATACCAGATCACTGTTGAGATGGCGGGCTTCTCCAAATACGTTCAGCGAGGCATCACGCTGGTCGTCGATCAATCCGCGTCAGTGCCGGTGAAACTGCAGGTAGGAACGATTTCCGAGCAAGTCAATGTCGCGGCCAACGCGGGAATTCTTACGACGGATTCCGGCATGGTAGGGCAGCTCATCGATCAGAAAAGAATTGTCGACTTGCCGCTCAACGGCCGTCAGCCGCAGACCCTGCTGTTTCTCGCTCCCGCGACGGTCAATGAGACGGGCAAGTACTGCTTAGTTGGCTGTCAGGGCGGCGTCTATCCAGGAGAACAAGATGGAAATGTGGGCGGCGGCGGCACGCGATCGGTAAATTTCCAGATGGATGGCGCGGCCCACAACGATACTTACGTAAATACAAACCTACCCTTCCCGAACCCGGACGCAGTGCAGGAGTTCAACCTGCAATCTGATAATCTTTCGGCGCAGTATGGAATGGGCGCGGGCGCCGTGGTGAACATCATCACCAAATCCGGGACAAATACTTTTCATGGAGACGCCTTTGAATTTGTGCGCAATGGCGACCTGAACGCGCGAAACTTTTTTGCCCCCAAACAGGACACGCTAAAACGCAACCAGTACGGAGGCAGCGCCGGCGGTCCCATCATCAAAGACAAACTATTTTTCTTTGGCACCTATCAAGGGACGCCCATCCGCAGCGCCGCGCAAGGCAGCGTGGCCTTTGTGCCAACCGCCGCGGAACGCTTGGGGAATTTCTCCGGAACCCCCATCGTTGTCCGGGATCCAACTACCGGCGTGCCCTACGCCAACAATCAAATTCCCAGCAATCTCTTGAGTCCTGTTTCTCAATACTTCTTGAACTCAATGCCTTTGCCGAACGGTCCGAACGGGCAACTGACCTACGCGGGTCCGAGCATCGTGCAAAACGACAACCAGTACATGGGCAAAATCAATTGGATTACAACTAAGAATCAAATGGCAGGCAGTTACTTTATCACTCGTTTCAATGAGCCGCCCGACGTTGCTATTGGAAAGCAGAATATACTCGCCTCTGACGGCAACGGAAACCAGGTGCAAGTGCAGAATCTCGCCGTCAGCGATTCATACTCCTTCTCCCCCACCTTGCTGTCAAACACTTGGTTTGGTTGGACGTCGCAGACCGGTGGCTCGCGGTCTGGCGCGCCCTTCGGCTTCCCCGCGGCGGGAGTTCAGATCGCCTCTCCGGCTTCCCCTGAGTTGTCCCTGAATGTCCCTGGATTTTTCGACATCCAGACGAACCACTTAGGTAATTTCAATCGCGGCGACTTCACCATTCGAGAAGACGTAGCTCTTCAACGCGGTGCTCAGGAAATACACATCGGCGGTGAAGCGGTGCGAGTCACCAACGATTTATCGAATACGTACACCATGTCCGGACAATTCACCTTCGGCAATGCGCTTACCGGAAGCAACCTGGCTGATTTCCTCTCGGGCCGGGCATCCGAGTTTCTGCAGGGCGGCGGCGAATTTAAGAACATCGCAGGCACCTTGTGGAGTCTCTACGCGCAGGACAATATCCGTCTCAGCTCCAAATTGCACGTTGAAGTCGGCCTGCGCTGGGATCCGTACTTTCCGTACACCGAGCAGAAAGGACGAGTCGTTTGCTACGCCCCCGGCCAACAATCATCGCGCTTTCCAAACGGGCCGGCGGGGATGCTGTTCGGTGGTCCGAATGCGGACCCGGGGTGCCCCTCGCAGACCGGTTCTAATTCCGACCTCGCCAATTTGGCGCCGCGCCTGGGATTCGCTTACCAACTCGGACACAAAACCGTGTTGCGCGGCGGAGGGGGAATTTACTATACTCCGTTGGGCACCCACGACACGAACGGGTTGGCGGACACCGCTCCATTCGGTCCCCGTATCGATTACACCGGACAGATTCAATTTGGCAATCCATATGCAAGTATCGGCATCGCCAATCCATTCCCGGCTCAATACGGCCCTAACCTTCCGGGATCCTCCGCAACCTTCACGCTCCCGGTCTCTATTTACGCCACAATCGCGCGCAACTGGCATATGCCGGAACTCTCTACTTGGAACTTGACGCTTGAACACCAGCTCTCGAATTCTCTAATGGTCCGTGTTGCCTATGCGGGAAATAAGGGCACCTATCTCTCTAGCGGCACGCTGGGTTTTCGCGAAGACAATCCGGCGGCATATATTCCTGGTGCGTCCACTACTTCGAATACACAATCGCGGCGTCTCAATCCAAATTTCGGAAGCGTCGGCTTGTTCTCTTCGGATAACGATTCAAACTATCAATCGCTGCGAGTCGTGGTGGAAAAGCGCTTCGATCATGGCTTCTCCGTGCAGGGTAACTATACGTGGTCGAAGATGCTTGACGACTTCGGTCCCTCCGGCACTACCGATCCATTCAACCGCGGCTTCGATTACGGTATCTCCAATGACGACGTGCCCCATATCTTTAATCTCTCGGGCATGTGGCAAATCCCCAACCTCCCGCTGCACGGCCTTGCAAGCAAGCTTTTGAATGGATGGGAAATCAGCTCGCTGGTCAGTTGGCACTCCGGGTTTCCGTTCTCAATCATGAGCGGGCAGGATAACTCGTTTAGCGGCGTAGGCGCCGATCGAGCCGACTATACGGGCGGAAATCCAAGTCTCTCTACTGGCCGTCCCAATGGCCAAATGATCGCGGAATACTTCAATGTCAATGCCTTTGTGCCGAATGCGCTAGGTACTTTCGGCAGCTCGGGAAAGAATATTTTACGCGGGCCGGGTTTCTTTGATACTGATTTTAGTTTGATTAAGAATTTCAAAGTGACCGAACGGGCGTCGTTGCAATTCCGCTCTGAATTTTTCAATCTGTTTAACAACGTGAACTTCCAACAGCCGCAGAATATCCTCACCTCTTCATCTTTCGGAAAGATTACCGCGGCCGGCGATCCACGCATTCTGCAATTCGCTATGAAATTGATGTTCTGACAGAAAAACAAAAAATGGAGGCTTTTCATATATGAAGACAAGGCGTGGATTCCTGCAAGCCGGCTCCTTGGCTCTGGCGGCACAGCTCTCTGATCTGTCTATACAAGGGCAAGCGGCAACGCAAAACGACGGGCGCGCTTCTGAACCAATGGTAGTGCGCGATTATTGGAATGATTTTCCAAACTATCTGACTTCCAGCATCAATCAGGCCAGGGCTCGGCGCAAATCGGACTTGTCCAAGATAACAACGCCTCAGGCTGCCCTGGAGCGCGCCTCTTTCATTCGAAGCAATGTATGGGATCTTATCGGAGGGCCGCTCGAAAAAACACCTCTTAACGTAATCAGCACGGGAACCATTGAGCGAGGCGCTTACAGAATCGAGAAGCTTATCTTCGAAAGCCAGCCACAATTTTATGTGCCGGCGCACCTATACATTCCCAAGGGGGGCGCAGGTCCGTTTCCTGGCATCATCGCCCCGCTCGGACACACGAATGAAGGCAAATCGTTCCAGAGTTATCAAATCCTTTTTCAAAACTTGGCGCGTCAGGGATTTGTGGTGCTCACTTGGGATCCGCCGAGTCAGGGAGAGCGCATCCAATATTTAGTGCCCGGAACAAACCGTTCAAAGTATGGACCGACCGGCGAACACGATCAGTTCGGATGGCCAGCCCTGCTCCTAGGATCCTCTACAACCCAATTTGAAGTCTGCGACGGAATGAGAGCGCTCGATTATTTATTGAGCCGGAAAGAAGTTGATAGCACACACATCGGTTGCTGCGGCCACTCCGGCGGCGGCACGCAAACCATGTACCTGTGCGCGCTCGAACCCAGAATTCACGCCGCGGTTGTTGTGGAGGGGCATACCGAAAATCTGGCCGGCGCAAATTATGAACCGCCAGGCGCTTATGCCGACGCCGAGCAGAACATCATTGGCGGTCTGAAACTGGGTATAGACCGAGGCGATCTGCTGGCGGCGTTCGCACCGAATCCGTTGCTCATTTGCTTCACGCACATGGATGTCGGAGCTACCTACTCTCCGCACTATGAACACGGCACGCGCGAGATTTATCAAGAGCTGAAAGACGTCTACTCACTCCATCATGCGACCGAAAAGGTGGGTCTATCGGCATCGAATCTTCCACACGACTACGACTTCTTTCATCGCCGCGCCACTTATGAGTGGTTCAACAAATGGCTGAAAAAAGGTCAAGCAAATAGCTCAGAGGCGGACTTCGATGAGTCTCCCGATTCGGATCTGAACTGTACATCTACCGGTCAAATCATAACGTCTTTGGGAGGACGTACCGCGGTTCGAGTGAACGCCGATCGACTGCGAACCATCCAGTCCAGCCGCAATTCAAACGGCCAAAAAAATGAGAAACTGCGGCAGACGCTACGTGAGGTTCTCGCGTTACCGTCTTCGACGAGTGCGATGCGGGCAACCGTGCTATCGAGCAATACCAGCCGGGGTGTCGTAATCGAAGAATTTGAATTTCATTCCGAACCCGCTATTCGCGTTCCGGGATGGTTTTTGAAACCCTCCGCCGCAACCGCAAAGCTGCCAGTCGCCGTTTTGCTTTTAAATGCTGGAAAGAATCGTCTCTTTGATGACTTTAGCCTTCTAGGCGAAATAACCAGCCAGAATGTTGCAGTTTGTGCCATCGACACCCGCGCGATGGGACAAGCCACGCCGCGTTTACCCAATTCCGGACCGCTCTTCTATTCGCATGCCGAGCGAATGGCGTACGCGCTGGTGTCACTGTCCTCGGGCGCGCCGCTCATTGGCCAGCGCGTTTGGGACGTGCTTTGTTGCCTCAACTATGTGGCCGCCCGTCCGGATGTGGATCAATCGAGAATTGGACTCTTCGGAAACGGCGCCAGCGGCCTGGAGGCCCTGTTCAGCGCGGCGCTCGATAACAGAGTGAAAGCCGTCTTGCTTGAACGCACCCTGACAGATTTTGCAGCGCTCGTGGCGGCTGACGACTACACCCTCGGCGTTGATTCGGTCGCTTTCGGGTTTCTCAAGCACTTTGATCTGCCTGAAATAAGCTCTGCCATTGCGCCGCGTCCGCTGTGGCTGTCGAATCCGGTAGATCCGGCCGGAATTAGCCTGGCGCTAAGTAATAGCGCCGACCGGTACGTCGATACGAAGAAAACCTACGCGGCGCTGCAAAGGGCCGATCACTTCCAGATAAAAATACAAGAGAGCGATCAGGTATTCAAAAATTGGCTACAGGCAGCGCTGGTGTAGCCGCGTTCGCTGCGCCCAGTCTGGTAAAGTTTCTTCGTTATGGAAATTTATATTGATGGCCTCGCGCGCAAACGCTCCTGCCTGGCCTCGTTGTTCCTTGTGATGTTATATGCCGCGCCGCAGGTGCTGTGCGCGCAAGCACCCGCGGTGCCGGAGTGGGCGCAGCCGGGTTCCGCCACGCACAAACAGGTACCGCCACCGGCGGATTTTCACAGGCCGAGCAAGAATTTTGATACGCCAATTGGAGTGTTTCAAGGGCAATCTGACATTGGCTCAGCGGTCGTGCCGGGCAGCGCCAGTTATGACGCCGGCGCAAAGCAGTACACCATTAACTCGGCCGGCTACAACATCTGGTACTCGCGCGACGAGTTCCGTTATCTCTGGAAAAAAATGTCCGGTGACGTCTCACTTGCGTCCGACGTCGCGTTCCCAGACTCACAGGGCTATGGCGACCGCAAGGCGGTTCTGGTCATTCGCCAGAATCTCGACGACGATTCGAAGGAAGCCGTAGTCGCCGAGCACGGTGCAGGCTTGATCCACCTGGCGCAGCGTCCGGAGCGAGGTGTTTTCATGACGGATATGCAGTATCGCTTCGGAGGCACGATTGCCAAGGTCAAGGCCAAGCGCATCGGCATTGAAAAACGAGGGGATTCCATTGCAATCTTCGTCAGTCTGGAGGGCGAGCCTATGCACCAGTTTGGCCCACCCATCACCCTGCACTTCGACGAGCCTTTTTACGTAGGCATCGGCTTCTGCTCGCACCTGCCGGACAAGTCGGATACCGCGGTGCTATCAAATGTTGTTCTCGAAAACTCGGCGGGCCAAGTGCATTAGAGCGGCGCGCCCTGCATCATTCGTAGCGCAAGGCAGAACTGGGGTCGAGGCGCACGGCCCGGCGCGCGGGAATATACGAAGCGAGCAGCGCGACAAAAGTAAGCAGCACGGCCACGCCAGCGAATGTAACGGGATCCGTGGCGCTGACTCCAAAAAGGAGACTGGACAAAAGGCGCGTGACGGCGAGGGATGCCGCAATGCCAATGGCCACGCCGAGGACCGCAAGCTGAGCCCCTTCGCTCACGATCAGGCGCAGTACGTCACCGCGCTGCGCCCCAAGCGCCATGCGAATGCCCATCTCCTGGGTGCGCCGCGTAGCCGAAAAGGCCACAACTCCATAGATGCCGACGGCCGCAAGAGCCAGAGCAGCAGTAGCGAATAGTCCCACAAGAAAAAGCAGAAAACGGCGATCCGCGAGCCAGCCGCCCATTTCGTCCGTAAAGGTAGAGAATTTCACGGGAGCATCAGGAGCCAGATCGTGGAAAATGCTACGCGCGGCGGAAACGATCGCTCCCGTTGGTGCGGCGCTACGCATCAGGATGGTAGGTGATGAATTGGCATTCATTCCGCGCTGGCGGTAATCGACATAAATGATCGCGCTCGCGGGACGATCAAGGCCGCGCGCTCGAACATCGCCAGCAATACCGATGATCGTGAGGGGCTTCAAGTCGCCGTCCATATTGCCGAAATCGATCAACTGACCAATGGGGTCCTGAGTGGGCCAGCGCTGGCGAGCCAATGTTTGGCTGATCACGGCAACATGCGGCGAATTCCGATCATCCTGCTCGCCGAACATCCGCCCGCGGATCAGCGGAATGCCCATGGTGCGGAAGTATGCCTCGTTGGCCACGCAATAAAGGGCGTCTCCGGTCTGGGAAGGATTTTGGGCAATACGCTCCCATTCCTCGAAATTGGCGGGCGGCTTTTGCCCATTGAGTACGAGGAATGTTCCATTAGCGAGGTCGTCGCCAGACGCGACCGGAAGCGCGCCGGCCAAACCCACATTCTCCACGCCGGGAATGGAGCGAAGCCGGGTCGACATGTCTTCCATGAGATGGATTTGGCGCGTGATAGATGCGCGATCCAGCGCAAAGCTCCAAGGAGTTGGAATTGAAAACTCCATAGTGATCAGATTTTGCGAGCGAAAGCCAGGACTTGTGTCAATGAGGCGCAAAAAACTGCGGCCGAGAAGACCTGCCCCGATCAAAATCACTAGCGTCATCGCAATTTCGCCAGCCACCAAAAAACCGCGTAGCCGCTGGCTGGCGGCCGTGCCAGTGTAACTGCGCGAGCCGGCAGTCAGTGCTTCCTGAAGATCTCCAGCGGCGGCGCGCCAAGCGGCAAACAACCCGAGCGAAACGGCGACAGCTACAATTGCGGCCAAAGCAAACAGCAGAACCGAAGTATTGATGGCAATGCCTTCCTGTCGAGGCAAATTTGCCGGAAGAATCGCTGGAAGTACATGGACTATCCAAGTCGCCAGCAAGATGCCCAGTACACCTCCTGTTAGCGAAAGAGAAAAAGACTCCGCAAGAAACTGCTGAATCAGACGGCCGCGCCCAGCCCCGAGTGCCGCGCGCACCGCCAATTCTTTGCGACGGGCGGAAGTTCGCGCCAACAGCAAGCCAGCGACATTGGCGCATGCGACCAGCAACAAGAGGCCGACAGCTCCCAGAAGGGTCAGGAGAGCGGTCCGCGCGTCTCCAACCATCGCGTCCGCGAGAGGCACCACCGCTGCATCATTGAGATCAACCTTTTTCCCGTACTGATCTTTGATGCGGCGAGCAATCACACCGAGATTCGCGCGCGCCTGGGCGACCGTAACCCCATCGCGGACGCGGCCGAGACCGCGCCAATTATGCGCCGAACGCGCCGGAGGCTCCGGATCAAGCTCGCTCGGAAACCATGCGGCGACGCCGGGTGGAAAATTAAACCCCTCCGGCATCACTCCAATAACGGGATAGACTGCTCCCTCTAACTTCAACCGAAACTTGAAGAGATCCGCTGTAGCGCCGAGATATTGCTGCCAATAACCATGGCTGACGATGACGGCTGGCGCGCCATGCGGACGCTGCTCGTCCGATGCAAATAAGCGACCGCGAAAAGGCTCGACACCGAGAGTTCTAAAAAAGCTGGTGGAAACTCTCGCGATGTTAACACGCACAGGCTCGCTGCCGCCGGACACCGAGGATAACCCGTATTCATATTCCGCCAGGCTCGCAAACGTGTTGTTCTGCGTACGGAAATCGTCGAAATTTGACTGTGCCACATTCATTCGGTGACCGTTGGGAGCCTGTTCCCACACGCGCACGATTTTTTGTGGATCCCGATAGGGAAGTGCGCTCAATAGAACCGCGTTCACAACAGAAAAAATTGCCGTGGATGCGCCAATGCCCAGCGCCAAAGTGATTATGCTGACCGCCGTGAAGCCCGGATTTCCGGCCAGACCGCGAACCGCATAACGCAGATCGGCGAATAAAAGGTCTACCCGGTTCTCCCACCCATACCCGCGCACCTGTTCGCGCACGGCCGTCGCGCTGCCCAGCTCCAGCCGTGCGGCACGGCGGGCCTCATCGGGAGAGAGTCCTTTGCTGACAAAGGCCGCCGTGGCTTCTTCCAGGTAGTCACTGACCTCATCAGCGATATCCCGGTCCGCGGCTTTCCGGTTCCCCAGTCTCTGTAACCCGCGGGTAAATTGACGCCAGAGGGACACCCTTTTATCCTTCAGCTTTCAGCAGACGTGCTATCGCGGATGCCCGGCGGTTCCAGTTCGTCGTCTCCACTTCCAGTTGCTTTCGCCCCGAACGCGTGAGCGAATAGAATTTCGCCCGGCGCGACTTATCCGTTTGACGCCACTCGGAATTCAGCAATCCCACGCGCTCCAGCCGCTGGAATGCAGTGAGAAGCGACCCGGGATTTACTTTGAAAACTCCGCGCGATACCTGCTCGATCCGGCGGGCAATGCCGAAGCCGTGCATGGGTTCAAGGCTGAGCGCCTTGAGAATGAGCATGTCCAGCGTGCCCTGGATCAGATCTGTATTCTGTTCATCCATTCGTAGTCCAAAAGAATGCATGGCCAGAATAACCGACCTTCCTTATGACTGTCAAGATGTGATGTCCAAATGAACGGCGCTCGGAGATTATGGCGGGACGCAAGACACGGCAACCCGCGCCCGCCACCGATGCTCATCTTATAGGCGGCGCCTATTCCGAACTGCAAACGACGCCGTACGAAGGCCGCGGCCCTTAATGTCTAGCCGCATCACCCTTATCGGAACTGCGAACGACGACGCCGTGCAGAGGCTGCGTTCCGAAATGTCCAGCGCCCGGATCCCCGAAGAGCAGTGAGACGTTCGAAAAGGTGACGCTATTCTCCCCGGAGCCCCCGGTGATATCGATCGTCAGCGTGGGAAGATCTGCTCCAAAGGGCGGCGGAAAAACGCCGTTGGCCGTGATCGTGGCCGGGCCCGTTACTTCAATTCCGCCCGGAATAGCCGTAACTTCCCCATTAACCAGAGTGATGTGGTGCGTATGCGCCATGCGGTCCATAGGATTGTTCAAGTCGCCGCCACCGTTTTGCACTACCCCCAGGTCGGAGCGCTCCATGGTCAGAGCCGCCGAAAAATCGGCCTTGCAATCGGGCCGGCCATACTTTCCTTTCATCACCAACGACCAATGGCCTCGAACCTCCCAGGGGCCGCCGGTGGATGCGGGCGTAAAGTCATTGATGGTCCCCCGAAACTTCATGGGGTTCGGGGCTTGGGCCAGAGCGCCCGTACCTACCGCCAGCACCAGGACCGCGACGGTGCGCACCGCCCACGGGAAAACATTGCTCTTCATGAAATATCTCCAAATTAGAAATTCACGCCTTTGAGACGTGCACGGACAGGATCGGACGCGTTGGTGCATGGCGTCAAAAGGCAATGCGTAGAATCGCAGCTATTCCTTTATTTGCCGTCGAATGCCGCACTTTGCCGTGCCTCGGTGGGGCGAGCACGCTATAATTCGGGTTCCCTGAGTCGTCACAACCGGGGATCAATCAGGAGAGCGCGTTGGGCGAACTATCCCCTGGCACACCGCCATCCGCGTCGGCATCTGAAGACCGCCTGGATTCGTGGAAGGAAATCGCGGCATACCTCAACCGCGACGTGACGACAGTCCAACGCTGGGAGAAGCGGGAGGGGATGCCGGTGCGCCGGCACC
>DASXGT010000096.1:0-3356 GCA_036488895.1 Bryobacteraceae bacterium
TTCAGCTTGCCGCGCATCCGGTAGACCGTGCGAATCATCTGGTCCAGCAGTTCCGCTTGCCGCGTGTAATAACGATGCGGGCCGGTGGGCCAGCCGTTTTCGCTGATGTGAATCGGTACTGACCCAGGAATGCCCGCGCGCGTCAGATTTTCCTCGCGAAACTGCGTGAGCACGCCGGTAACAACTTCCGGCAGCCCTCCCACCAGCGGTTCGGTCACGTCAGGGTAAAAGTTGAGGCCGACATAATCGAGCGAACGAATGAAATCCGCGTTGATTTTTTTCGCCATGATGCGCCAGAATCCGTCATTGGGGTCGGAACACGGAACGGCGTTGAACCCAACCGCCGCGTCCATACCCATCTGACGCAGTTTCTGCCGCGCGGCCGGCACGCCCGTGAGGATTGCCTCCACGGCATGCGGAAAACGCCCGTCACCCGGATAATCATAGAGGTTCGGCTCTTCACAGATTTGGAATGAGCGCACATAGTGGCCGTAGCGCGCCACCGCATTTTGAATGAACTGAGTCCAACCGCTGATATTGCCTCGAGTGTCCCAATTGCACAGCGCCAAATCTAATTTTCTGCCGTTCCAGGTATATTGCGCCAGGTCAGCCACCGGCGGCAGGCTATTGAGATTCGCCTCTTCGGCATTTCCACTAAAGCGCAGGTAGCTGCGCACCACGAACGGGCGGTTTCCGTGGAGCAGGTCCAACGCCCGGTTGATTTCATCGGGCTGGTCCGGCTTGCCGGTCGCCAATTCGTTCCGCGTTCCCGAAACGCCGCCTGGATAAATTCCAAACTGCAAGCCTGCGTGCGAAGCAGACGCCGGGCGAAACGGGATAACTTTGGAATTCATTTTCCACCTTTCTATCGGCGGTTTGGGGAAACATCAATAGAACTGGCGCGCCTCGCTATCCTGAGTGAATGCGATGGTCGATCCTGTTCCTGGCCGTAAGCGCCTGGGGACAAACCTTCAGCGTCACTCCCCCGGTGGCCCGCCAAGGCGAAACACTAAAAGTGACAAGCGATAAAACCGCGCACAGCGCGCGCCTGCACGGACGAACCATCACCCTGTTTCCCCAGGAAGATGGCCGCGTGTTGGGGCTGATGCCGGTTCCGGTGCTTGAAAAACCCGGCGGGTATGAACTCGAATTCCTGGATGACAAGGGCGACGTCGTGCACAGCGAGCCGGTCACGGTGACAAACGCGCATTACCCGAAGCAAAATATCGTCATTGCCCCCTCTATCGCGGGGCTGAAGCCATCGCCCGGCGAGCAGGAAACCGTCAATGATTTCCGTAAAACGGTCTCAAGCGTTCGCTATTGGCAGGAGCCGCTGCATGCGCCGGAGTCCGGTTGCCTCACCTCGCCCTTCGGCGTCATGCGCCTGCACAACGGCAAGCCGACCGGTGACTATCACGCGGGCGTCGATCAGCGGGGAGCAGCCGGTACGCCCATTCACCCCGTGGCGGCCGGTGTGGTGAAAATTGTGAAGCCCTATAACCTGCGCGGCGGCACCGTGGCTGTAGACCACGGCCAGGGCCTCCAAAGCATCTACCTGCACATGTCCTCATTTGCCGCGAAAGAAGGCGACCACGTTACTCCGGACAGCGTGCTTGGCTATGTGGGCACCACCGGACGCTCCACCGGCCCGCACGTGCATTGGACCATCTACGTGCACGGCGTAGCCGTCGATCCCAACCAATGGATGACCTTGAAAAATTGTCCTGTCACAACACACGCTGCGACACCTGCACATCCGCATAAGCCCGCATAAGAACCCTCTCAGAAATGCACATTGGTTTAGATTTTGGCACCACCAACAGTTCCCTTGCGCGTCTAACCGGTCCAGCTGGCGACGTGGAACTCGCGCGTTTTCGCCTGGGCGACGCACTGACGGAATCCTTCCGCTCATTGCTTTACCTGGAACGCCTGAAAGAAGCCGGCCGCACGACGATCAAATCCTGGGCGGGCCCCGAAGGCATTGAGCGTTACTTGAGCGCCGACGACAAAGGCCGCCTTATCCAATCGCTCAAATCCTTCCTGTCCAGCCGCAGCCTGCAAACCACCGAAATTTTCGGCCGCCGCTTTCAACTGGAAGAGCTTATCGCGAAAGTCCTGCGCGACATCCGCACCCACGCGGAAAAGCAATTCGGCGCTCCCGTGCGCGGCGCGGTAGTTGGCAAGCCGGTGCGTTTCGTTGGCTCTGAATCCACTGAAGAAGATGACTACGCCATCGGCCGCCTCACGGTCGCGCTGCATAAAGCCGGTTTTGAGCACGTTTCTTTCGAATATGAGCCGGTAGCGGCTGCCTACTATTACGAATCGAGCCTCGACCATGATGAACTAATCGTCATCGGAGATTTCGGCGGCGGCACCAGCGATTTTTCACTGCTGCGGGTCGGCCCTTCGCAACGCAAAGCGGGAAACGGCCCGCGCGTCGTGCTCGGCAACGAAGGTCTCCCGCTGGCCGGCGACGCTTTTGACGCGAAAATTATCCGGCATCTGGTTTCGCCCGTTTTAGGAGCCGGTACGGAGCTCAATTCCAACGGCAAACTGCTGCCCGTGCCGAACTGGGTGTATTTCAAATTGGAGCGCTGGCACCACCTCTCGTTCTTGAAATCCCGCGAGACCATGAACATGCTGAAAAGCGTGGTGAAGCAGGCGCTGGAGAGCGATAAAATCGCGGCGCTCGTCTACCTGGTCGAGCATGAGCTGGGATATCATCTGCATCGGGCTGTCCAAAAGGTTAAGATCGGCTTGTCCCGCCATGAGGCCGAAGTTTTCCACTTTAGCGATGGCGACGTGGAACTGGAAGCGAGCGTCACGCGTGCGGAATTTGAACTCTGGATAGCCGAGGAACTCGCCGGTGTGGAGGAAAAAGTGGACGCGCTGTTGGCCAAGACTGGAGTGGATGCAAAAGACGTGGACATGGTGTTTCTAACGGGCGGCTCTTCTTTCGTCCCAGCCGTGCGGCGCATCTTCGAAGCGCGCTTCGGCGCAAACAAAATCCGTACGGGCGATGAATTTACCTCGGTGGCGCGCGGCCTGGCACTGAGGGCCGCCGAATGAACCTATTACTTGCGGCCGCGGTGCTCTCTTCCGTGCTCCAATATCCACTGCCGGATGCGTTGGTCAGCAGTAGCGGCCAACCGGTGCGCAACGCCCAAACCTGGCGCAACCAGCGGCGGCCGGAAATTATGCGCTTGTTCACGGATCAGGTGTACGGCGAAACTCCCAGCGCAAAACCGGAAATTCATTTTCGTGTCACGTCCACCGATGAGCACGCTTTGAACGGCGCGGCGGTGCGCAAGCAAGTCACCGTTTTCTTCTCGAAAGACGAGACAGGTCCGCGCATG
>DASXGT010000098.1:0-19058 GCA_036488895.1 Bryobacteraceae bacterium
CCCATGACCTACGAAGGCCGCGACGGGCGGCAGTATGTTGTGATCAGCTCAACCGGCGGCGGCTTCTTCGGCAATGCCGTGAACGACGACAGCATTCTGGCATTCGCGCTGGATTCGAAATAGCGGCGATTTCATGCTTCCGCCAGCCGATGACGACCTGACTAAATTTGAGGCGGACGGCGCCGCGCCTTTGCCAGTCGCGAATGACCAAGGCGATGTCGAACACGAGGGAGCCCGGATCTGGTACAGCGCTTACGGGTCCGGCTCGCCTGTGATTTTGCTACATGGCGGCTTGGGGCACAGCGGCAATTGGGGTTATCAAGTTCCAGCGCTGCTTGGGAGCGGCTATCGCGCCGTTCTGATCGACAGCCGCGGTCATGGCCGCAGCACGCGCGACGCTCGGCCGTTCTCGTATGAGTTGATGGCGTCGGACGTTCTGGCGGTGATGGATGCGTTGCGGCTTGAAAAGGCCGCCCTAGTGGGCTGGAGCGACGGCGCATGTACTGCTTTGATTCTGGCCGCGCAAACGCCCTCTCGTGTTGCGGGCGTGTTCTTCTTTGGCTGCAATATGGACCCGAGCGGCGTAAAGCCTTTTGAAGCTAGTCCAGCGCTGAACCGGTGCTTCAGCCGGCACGCGAAGGATTATGCGCAGCTATCGGCCACGCCGGAGCGCTTCAAAGACTTCGTCGAAGACGTTAGCCTGATGCAGCGGACGCAACCTAATTACTCCGCCCGCGATCTGGCGGGGATCAGCGTGCCGGTCGTAATCGTGCAAAGTGAGCAGGACGAATTCATCAAACGCGAACACGCTGAATACCTGGCCCAGGCGATTCCGGATGCCGAATTTATGGTCCTCAACGGGGTGAGCCACTTCGCGCCGTTGCAGAGGCCGGAGCAATTCAACACAGCGATGCTTCAGTTTGCCAGAAAAGTTCTGCCGGGAAACTAAAGACGCGCGGAACAGGCGTTTAAGTATGCGCACGCCAGAAAGATCATTTCACGCCGCAAGATGTCGAATTGTTTTTCAGGAGCAGCGGACTCCAGCAATCGCCGGCTGACGCCGACCATCACGCCCTGAAGCATGGAAGCGACTAGTTGAGGATCGGTGGTGAGCGGCTCCCTGGCGGTCTTCAACATGCCGACAATCGCTTTGTTTGATTTGATTCCCATTTCCCGCACGACGGTTGCTCCGTCTACGTCGGAGCTTACGGAATAGAGGGCGATACTGGTCTTCGCGTCCCGCATTTTGGCTTCGAGGAATGCCGTTATGAGGGTGGTGGCCATTTGCTCGAGTGAATGCCCTTTTTGCTCGTGACAAATAAGTTCAATGGCCTCCGCAACCTCGTCCAGGTGACGTTTCAGGGCGGCTTTGAGGAGGGCGCTCTTGTTGGGGAAGTATTGATAAAGAGTTCCGACCGACACGCCGGCCCGCAGCGCCACCTTTGTCGTCGTGAGCCGTTCCTTTCCCACCTGGAGCAAAACCTGAATAGCCGCTTCGAGAATCGCGTCCACGCTCGCGGCCGAACGGGCTTGAACAGGCAATTTACGTGGTTCTAAGACGGCTGAAGAGCTCTGAGGCAAATGCGAACTCCTAAATCGAAGCTTTCTTCATCTAACCAATGTAAGCACAATCACCGCAATTGGTGTAACGGATTAGAGGAGACACGGAATGACGAAACAAATAGACCTCGGCGGCAGCTTCACGCTTCCCGGTACTTCCACGACTTTGCAGCGAATGGGCTACGGCGCCATGCAACTTGCGGGTCCGCACGTGTGGGGGCCGCCGCGTGATATGGACGCCGCAATCGCTGTTCTGCGAGAAGCTGTTGCGGCAGGGGTTAACCACATCGATACGAGCGATTTTTACGGTCCGCATGTGACCAATCAGATCATCAAACAGGCGCTTCATCCCTATCCGGATGGATTGGTGATCGTCACCAAGTTAGGCGCCCGGCGGCTGGAGGACAAATCATGGGTTCCCGCGCTTTCGCGTCAAGAGCTGACCGACGGCGTCCATGACAATCTACGAAATCTAGGGCTCGACAAGCTGGATGTCGTCAATCTTCGGGTTGGAGGAGTGATGGGGCCATCCGAGGGGTCGATCGAAGAACCGCTGAGGGTGCTGGCGGAGCTGAAGCATCAGGGACTGATTTACCATCTCGGCCTAAGTAATGTCAGTCCCGCGCAGTTGGCGGAGGCTCAGGCGATTACGGAGATTGTGTGTGTGCAGAATCTGTACAACGTGGCGCACCGGCATGACGACGGCCTTATTGATGACCTTGCGCGTCAAGGCATCGCCTATGTGCCCTTCTTTCCGCTGGGCGGATTTACTCCGTTGCAGTCGTCGGCGCTGGACGAAGCGGCGGCAGCCCTGCAGAGCACGCCCATGCAGGTGGCGCTGGCGTGGCTGCTTCAGCGCTCGCCTAACATCTTGCTGATTCCTGGTACATCTTCGGTGGAGCATCTTCGCGAGAATCTCAGCGCGGCAACGCTACAGCTTCCGTCCGAGATGATTACCCGTCTTGACTCGATCGGCGCGTTGTCCGCCGTGAATTAGAGAAACGCGGGTAGTGTCCTAATTTGAAATCCATATCCGCTATACCTCCAACGCCTTAGCCGCTAGGCCGCGAATCCATTCTGAAACGGTCACATGGCTGGCCTTCGCGGCGGATTCGATCCGCCTGATGTCATTCGCGTTGAACCGGATCGGCACGATGCGGCCCTTGGCGTCGCCCTTCGGGAGCTTCGGGCGTCCGATCTTCTTTGGCTTCTGCTTAGTTGACGCGGCCACGGTCCCTCGCTTCCTGCACGATAGCTGCCTGCACGGCTGTCTGGGGCGACGTTACTGGTGGGATAACCGCGATCTTGTTTTCCGTCGGGAGTACGTTCGCCATACAGTTATTGTAATACGAAAAATAATGGCAATGCAAGTGTTTATGTATTACAATAAAACCCAATATGAGGTTTATCGCTTGCCACATACAGAGAACAGCCAAACCACCGATTCCGAGATAAAGACACCTCCACCGCCAAGTATTCGCGCCGTATGGGGCATCGGATACATAAAACGCAAGCTTCAGGAGCGCCGCGCCAAATATGAAACTCAAACACCCGAGGAAAAGGCGGCTTGGAGAACCGCCAACGCTACAGTTTGGATCGCGATATTCACTGTTGCGCTGACTATTGTTGGCGCGATAACGCTCTACGAGGTGGTAACTGGCAGTTCGGATACCCATGACCTGGCGGAAGCCGCCAAGAAACAGGCGGGCGCGTCTGTCCAGCAGGTTGGCTTTACGGCTGCCCTGGCCATGGACGCGAAGGATCAGGCCGACCGGACCAAGGAATTGGCAGATAGTACCAAAACCTTGGCTGATGCAGCCAAAGCTCAATCGGATACTTTGCGACAGCAATTCTTCTCTTCTCAACAAGTGATCGAATCGCAGAGGGCTAATATCGCTGTTTCCGTATACAGCGTTGATCATCCTATGACATTTCAAGAGCACGGAATGTCCTTTGCCTTCACACTTGCGTTGGCAAACAATGGAGCGTTTGCCGCAAATGACGTGAGAATGCGATATACCTTGTACTTTTCTAAGTTCGGTCAGTCCATTTTCACCGAGCCGGGACAACGGCAAAGGGATCTTTGCAAGCCGCCCGTGCAGTCCACGCTCTCGCGTGACAGTAGTCCCAAGGTTTCCATCTATCCTGGGCGAGCTGCCCCGGAACAAATCAACGGCGGCTGGGGATTTGCGGATCAGGATGTCATGCCACGCCGGAATGATCCACCGCATCCCATAGGACTCATTCCAATTGTTGTAGGGTGTGTAGACTACATGTCCGGTGCTATGCCTAAGTGGCACCAAACCGGATTCATTTTGGAAATCAGGAGAAAAGACGAAGATGGCATTGTTCCGACAAAAGATATACCGGCGAACGCAATGCAAATTGATCGGTACATTTTCGATCAAGGCGAAAGCCACTAAAATCCTACGAACCGTCTGGCGATACTCGCGTTTCTGATTTTGCCCGCAGGCGCTCCAGCCGGGGAAGGCGAGAGCGAGCGCCAGAATCCAAATTAGGATACTAAGTTCGACGCCACGGACGGAAATGATTACCGTGACACACTTCTGAAGCTCGGTGTGGAGAATGGGAAACTGCTGGTTCGCGATTACTTCACTCCGCCTGACCAGAACGAACTGAACGCTAAGGACAACGATTTGGGATCTGGCGGTCCGGTTCTGCTCCCCAAGCAAGACGGAACGCCTACCAATGCTGCGCTCATCGGCGGCAAGGGCGCAACGTTGTACGTCGTAGACCGCGATCACATGGGCAAATATCAGCCTGGCAGCAGCGCTGCCGTGCAGACAACGAAACTGGGCGGCGGCTTAGTTGGTGCGCCAGCCTATTGGAATCAACACATCTACGTTTTCGCAAGTAACGACGTGCTCAAAGACTTTGCGGTGCGCGAAGGACGACTGGAACTCGCCCATAGTTGGCATTCCGGGCCCATCGACCCTGGGGCGACGCCAAGCATTTCCGCAAATGGCGATAAGGACGGCATCGTTTGGACGATCTCAACTAGAAGTTGGCTTCCCTTCCCCGAAACTTTGACGGTGCTTCATGCTTACGATGCCGCCGATGTTGCGCGGGAGTTGTACAGCAGCGATGAGAACTCCGACCGCGACCGGGCCGGCATATCGCTTAGGTTCTCGATCCCGACCGTGGTGAACGGGCACGTGTATGTGGGCGCGAGAAGTGAGTTGGACGTGTACGGATTACTGCAAGGGCTTCGATGATGACACAATCGCCGGCAACCGTTCCCTGAACATGAGCTAGTGTGTTGCCGGCTTTTTAGCGCGCCCGCCTGCCTTGTGAGTGGATGTGGCAGTTTCTTCCTCTTCGTTATCCGCTCCCGATGCTTGACGCGCTTCGTTCAGCAATGGCGCACAGAGTTGCGTCAAAAGTTGATCGGTCTTTTCTTCTTCACTAAGAGTTTCGGCGAGTAAGGCGGAGACATCATCTTGCCCGAGTTGTTCGGCCATAGTCCTCACTGTGCCGTAGCCCGAAATTTCGTAGTGTTCTACCTTCTGGGCTGCTGCCGCTAGCGCAAGGTCGGCGGATACTGCATCTTTCTTGCTACTTTCAGTGATCTTTTCCTGGCCTTCTTCAATTAGCCCTTGCATCCCCTTGCAAACTTTGGCCTTTGGCTTCTCTCCCAAAAGATCGAAGGCATTTTCCAGGCGTTGAATGTGCCCTTGCGTTTGCTCCAGATGTTTCTCAAATGCTTGTTTCAGCTTCGGCTCATGCGCCGCTTTGGCCAGCTTGGGAAGAGCTTTTACAAGCTGATGTTCCGCATGCAGCAGATCTTGCATTTCGTCGATGAGTAATTCTTGTAATTCGGGCATAAATATTGCTCCTTCTGCATGGTGGATGCATTATTGTGTTTTTATTTGTCATGAATTCATGTGATGATCAACTGCGAAAATACTGAAGTATTGACTTGACTATTGGGTATTCCTGGACGATACTGAAGTTACCACTTCAGTATCAGAGAAAGGAATTCCATGCAAGAACAATCTGTTATCCACAGCACATTTGTCATTGAGCGCAGCTATCCAAAGGCGCCGGAACGCGTGTTTTCAGCTTTTGCCGACGCGGCCCAGAAACGGCGCTGGTTTGCCGAAGGCGACAGCCACGAAATCGAGGAGTTTGAGATGGATTTTCGAGCCGGCGGCGTTGAACGGCTCCGATATCGTTTCAAGGAAGGCACGCCGTTCCCCGGCGTTGCGGTAGTGAATGAGGGAAGTTTTCAGGACATCGTGCCTGGGCGGCGCGTTGTTACGGCTTCCCACATGACCCTTGGCGATAGACGTATCTCGGCCTCGCTGGTGACGGTTGAGTTTTTGCCAACGGACAAAGGAACGGACCTGATCTGCACGCACCAGGGAGCTTTTTTTGAGGGCGCGGACGGGCCGCAAATCCGCGAAGCCGGATGGCGGCATCTACTTGGACAATTGGCAAAGGAGTTGGCGCATTAGTGGCTGCCCAAGAGCCGGACCAGCCCCAAATCCCTATTGATCGGGTGTTTCATGCTCTGGGCGATTCCACGCGCCGGGCCATTTTGGACAGGCTCAGCGAAGGACCTCTTTCGGTTTCCCGGTTGGCAACTCCCCTTAACATCACGCTGACAGCGGTGGTGCAACACCTGCAGGTGCTGGAGGAAGGCGGGCTGGTGCACACCGAGAAGATTGGGAGAGTACGCACTTGCCGCATTGAAACGGCGGGGTTTTCGGTGCTGGAGCAATGGATCAGGGCGCACCGTTCGATGTGGGAGCAAAGGCTGGACCGGCTGGGTGATTTACTGGCGGAGTCCGATGACAGTCAGATTAATCTTTCCTCTTAGCGCCACTGCCCGATTGTAAGTAACCTCTCGCATTCCTTACAATCGAAAGAGCGTCCAACTTTATGAAGTGTAAGAAGGTCCTGTTCACGCTTGTGCCCGTGTGCTGCGCGATGTTAATCGCAACGGGTTGCTCGCAAAGCCCCGAGAAGCTGTTGACGGCGGCGAATAAATATCATGACAACAAGCAGTACAAAGAAGCCGCGATTCTTTATCAGAAAGTGCTGATTAAGGACAAGACGAATGCGGAGGCCTACTACCGCCAGGGACTGAACGCGATTGATCAGGGCCAATTTCGCGAAGCGGTTGGGGCGTTGCGGCGGGCCATCGATTTGAAGCCCAGCAACACGGACGCCGAAATGAAGCTGGCTGAAATCTATTTATCCGCTTATTCCCGGGACCCTAAACGGTATAAGAGCCTTCTTCCCGATATACAGGAGCTGGACGGCAAGATTTTGCAGCACGACGCCAATTCGTTCGATGGCTTGAAGCTGCGGGGCCTGCTAGAGCTGGCCGATAAAAACTACGATAAGGCGTTGACGTCACTTGCCCAAGCGAACAAGGTGAAGCCTTATTCGCGCGACCTGATCGGTTGGTACGCGGAGACGCTAGTGCAGGCGCAGCGCTCGGATGAGGCCATCGGGCTGGTGAAAGGTATGCTGGCGCGGGATAAAACATGGGGTCCGGGCTACGATTTTCTTTTCGTCATGTACAATCGCGCGAAGCAGACGGCGAATGCCGAGCAGATCCTCCGCGAGCACGTAAAAAACGATCCCACGAATGGCGCGGCGATTTCAAACTTGTCCGGCTTCCTGTTGGCGAATAATCGTTTTGCCGACGCCGAAGGGGTAATGCGGAAAGTGCTAGACGACAAGAAAAACTTTCCCGCGGGACATGAGATGCTGGGTGATTTTTATGTCCGGGCGAAGAAGTACGATCAGGCGTTGGCCGAATATAACCTGGGCCAAAAGGAAGATCCGAAGAACGCATTGAAGTACCAGGAGCGTGAAGTGCAACTGCATGCGTTCACGGGCAAGACCGATCTTTCGCTGCAACAGGCCAAGGATCTTGCGGCCAAGAATCCGAAAGATCTCTCGGCAAACGAAATGTATGCGTCGCTGCTGCTGCAAAACGGCAATCCGGCGGATGCCAAAAAATCTTTGGAAGAACTGAAGAAGCTGGCGGTCAATAATCCGGGTGATCCGGTGTTGCATTTAGATCTGGCGCGAGCTTATTTCGGGATCAACGACAGGGACAAGGCTCTGACTGAAGCTTTGGAGGCGCAGCGCGCGGAGGAAAAGGGATCAAAACGCAGCGCGATTTTGCTGCCGGCCCGAACCGTGATGGCGCGTATTTACGAGGACCGCGGAGACCATGCGAAAGCCATGGAGCAGACGGCAGTGGTTTTGGCCGCGCAACCAGGGAACCCGGACGCAACACTCATTCGCGACCGCGCGTTGATTGGAACGAATGAGATTGATAAGGCGCAGCCCGAGCTGGAGGCGCTGGTGACCAAGTATCCGAAGATGAATGAAGCCCGGTTGCAACTCGGCTCACTCTATTCCACCCAGAAGCAATATGACAAAGCGACGCAGCAATTTGCAGCGGTGGCGAGCACACAGCCGCCTGATATTCGCGGTTTCATCGGCTTGCAGAGGGTCAAGCTAGCCATGGGTAAGAGCGCTGAAGCGATTCAAGCCGTGCAGGATTTAGCCGACAAAAACCCGACCGTTTTGGCTTACCGTTTTGAACTGGCGAATTTTCAATCGGCGGAGGCCGGCCAGGAAGCGACCTCAAATCCGGCTCATTCCAAGCAATTGCTGCAACTGGCGGCCGACAATTACAAAGAAATTTTAAAGACGACCGCCAATCCGGCGGGGGTCTGGCTCCGGCTGGGTGTGACGCAACGCGAGTTGGAACAATACGAACCAGCTTTGGCTTCCTTTGAACAGGCGACTTACGCCAATCCGAAGAATACGGAGGCGTTTCTGAATCAAGCGCTGCTTTATGATTTCTTAGGCAGGAAGAAGGAGGCGAGCGCTGCTTACAATAGCGTGCTTGCTCTGGATAGCGAAAATGCTCTTGCATTGAACAATCTGGCCTTTTTGAACGCGGATACGGGCTCAAATCTCGACCAGGCGCTTACCTTTGCGCAGCGGGCGCAGAAGAAAGCTCCGAATAGCCCGGACGTTTCCGATACGTTGGGGTATGTTTATTACCGCAAGGACCTGAATGGCGAGGCGCTGCGTATCTTCCGCCAGATCGTTTTGGATCATCCGCAGAATGCGACCTTCCGTTTGCATCTGGCGATGGCTTTGCTGAAAGAGGGCGATAAGCAGGGTGCGCGCGATGAAGCGCAAAAGGCCCTGGCAAACGCTTCAAAAACCGATCAACAGAATAAAATTCGTACGTTCGTCAGCCAGATCGGCTAGCAGCCTGTGGCAGAAATTTCAAAGCACTGATTACCAAAGGGCGCGTCTCCGTAGATTCAGGTTGGCGCCGGACGTATCCCGCCGTGGGGTACGTCGCGCCTTTTGCCATGGTGCTGTTGCTGATGGCGGTTCTGCCCCGGCTTGGGTTAAGCCCGCGCGTGGAATGGCCGTTGGAGGTGGTGTTCATGGCGGCAGTTTGCTTTATTTGCTGGCCGCCGGATATTCGTCCGTGGCCTTTGCAGTGGGCATCGAGCGTGGCCGTTGGCGCAGGTGTATTCTTGCTTTGGATTGCTCCTGATGTGCTCTGGCGGGGCTACCGGAATTTGCTTCCGTTTTCGAACGCCATCGTTGGGCATACGCACTCTTCTATTCCGGCCGAAGGGCTGCGCAGCGGTTGGGTTTTATTTTGGCGCAGCACGCGGGCCGTGCTGATTGTCCCCGTTGCGGAGGAATTATTTTGGCGCGGCTGGCTGATGCGCTGGCTGATTGATAACGATTTCCGTAAAATACCGCTAGGCACGTATGCGCCGCTGGCGTTTTGGGTAACCGCCGCGCTGTTTGGCTCCGAGCATGGCCCTTACTGGGATGTGGGCTTTCTCACAGGCATCGTTTACAACCTTTGGATGATCCGCTCCAAGTCGCTGGCGGACTGTATACTGATGCACGGTGTCACAAATGGGTTATTGAGCATTTATGTGATCGTGTATTCTCAATGGCAATACTGGCAATGACTTTCCGGTAACGGCCGGCGAGCAATTAGGATCTACTCAAAAAGGAGCATTACACAGCCACTCGATGTTCATTCTATTTGCCGTGTTGGGCGCGGCTTTTCCACGGATTGCCATTGTTCTTTTATGGTTTTTCACGAATTTCTTTCAGGGCGTCTTCAACGGCATCATTATTCCGATTCTTGGCTTTCTATTTCTGCCGCTCACCCTGCTGGTTTACACCTACATCGACAAAACATATGGCCCTCACATGACCATCGTGCAATTAGTGTGCCTCTTCGTGGCGGTGATCATCGACCTGGGACTGGTGGGTGGCGGCAGATTCCGACGGCGAAGCGCATAGAGTAAGCCAGGCCTCAAAACAGACTAAACCTAAAATAAACTGAGAATGTAGGGCGCCGCCAGTCTACTAGGACTGTGTGGCTTTATTTCGTACTTTCAGCGCTGCCATCCTAGGCATTGACGCGCATGTCGTTGACGTCGAGGTAGACATGTACGCGTCGGGGACCGTCCGCGATTTCGTGACGGTGGGCATGCCGGACGCGGCGGTGAAGGAAAGCCGGGAGCGCATCAAATCCGCGCTACAGAATTCCGGCTTCGGTTATCCGAGCAAATCGGTAACTATCAATTTAGCTCCGGCAAACGTGCGCAAGGAAGGGGCGGGCTTCGATTTGCCGATGGCTACCGCCATTCTGGGCGCCATGGGCGTCGTGCGATCCACCGAGAATTACCTCATGGTAGGCGAGCTTTCCCTGGATGGCAGCTTGCGGCCGGTGCGCGGAGCCCTTTCCATCGCCGTTTGCGCGGCCCGGCTCGGCATTCGCAATCTACTTCTCCCATTCGAAAATGCAGCGGAGGCATCAGTTGCCGAAGGCGTGCAAGTGTACGGCCTCAAACATTTGGCTGATGTGGTGCGGTTTCTGAATGAGCCGGAGACGTTGCGGCCCACTACGCCGGTACTTCCGGACTCGGTGGATTCGGATCCGAACTTTCTAGATTTCAGCGATGTGCGCGGCCAGACCATGGCGAAGCGCGCTTTAGAAGTTGCAGCAGCCGGTAACCATAATGTCCTTATGATTGGTCCGCCCGGATCGGGCAAAACGATGCTGGCACGGCGTTTTCCAGGTATTCTGCCTAAATTGACGTTTCGCGAGGCGTTGGAAGCGACGCAGATCCACGGCGTTGCCGGCGTGCTGCCGCCCGGCATTGGCATTTTGCGGCAGCGGCCCTTCCGCGCGCCCCATCATACGATTTCCGATGCCGGCTTGATTGGCGGCGGCAGCGGGAGCCCGCGTCCCGGTGAAGTGAGTTTGGCGCACCAAGGGGTGCTCTTCCTGGACGAATTGCCTGAGTTTCCACGCGGCGTTTTGGAGCAACTCCGCCAGCCGCTGGAGGAAGGCTCGGTCACGCTCTCGCGCAGCAATGGGACGCTGACTTTCCCGGCGCGGATCATGCTGGTGGGCGCAATGAATCCCTGCCCGTGCGGCTTTTATGGAGATACCACGCGCGAATGCCGTTGTACACCCGGGATTATTCAGCGCTACCTGGCGAAGGTGAGCGGTCCGCTGCTGGACCGTATAGACCTGCATATCGAAGTTCCGGCAGTGCCTTATAAGGAGTTGCGCGGGTCAATCAGCGGGCCGTCGTCGGCACAGATCCGGGAACGGGTGGAATTGTCACGGGAAATCCAGCGTGCTCGCGGCTTCTACAATTCACAGGCGCCGCCACCGCAACTTCGCGCTATTTGCGCGCTCGACGAACAGGGTGAACGCACGCTTGAGACGGCAGTCCGCCGCATGAATTTATCGGCACGGGCACACGACCGCATTCTGCGGGTTGCCCGGACCATTGCGGATCTCAATAAGGTCGAGAATGTTTCCGCCAAGCATTTGGCCGAAGCCGTACAGTTCAGGAATTTGGATCGGAACTATTGGACCTGATACAGTTGCGGTGATTCAGATCGTGATGGGGACATCCCTGTTAGGTGACATATTGCTCCGAACCACTGGAGTTGAGGCTGATCAGCCCTTCTTTTTCCAGTTCGCGGGCACGGGCGATGATTTGCTGCTGGGCATTATCGACGTCTTTTAGTTTCACGGGGCCCAGCGAGGCGATATCTTCCAACATCATTTCGGCGGCGCGGGCCGACTGGCTGGTGACGAACTTAGCGCGTAGAGATTCGTTGGCTCCTTTGAGGGCTACCACCAAAGTCTTGCGGTCTGACTTGCTCATGATCGTTTTAATGGCCGCTACTTCGAGACCTTCCAGGTCCTTAAAGACAAACATAAAGCGCCGGACACTTTCAAAAAGCGGCGGGTGCTCGGTTTCCAGCGACTCCAGCAGTTGAGTGCCGGTGGTGGGATCCAGGCGATTCAGCATATCGGCCAGTGCGCGAATGCCTCCGAATTGTTCGCGGCTCATTTCGCCCAAGTTGCGGAGCTTGTGTTCGATGACCGAGGCGATATTCCGGACGATTTCCGGAGATATTTCGTCCAAATCCGCGATGCGCACCACGATATCTTTGCGGATCTCAGGAGGTAGGGCGGTCATCAGGCGGGCAGCCTGCGGCGGATCCAAATGCGACAGGATAAGCGCGATGGTTTGCGGGTGCTCATCTTGGATGAACTTTGCGAGTTGTTGGGGATCTACCTTGCGGAAATCTTCAAAAACGGCGTGCCCGCTATCTAAAGATTTGGTTAAGCGGGTAATTAAGGTTTTGGCTATTTCAGGACCGTAGGTCTCCACCAATAGTTTCTGGGCATAGGCGATGCCGCCCCGTACGAACAGGCTTTGTGAAGTGAGCAACTGACTGAATTCGTTGAGTACGGCATCAACTTGCTCCGCGCTGACGTAATCCATACGCGCAATGGCGGTGGCCAAACGGTCACTCTGTTCCTGTTTCAGTTGCTTTAGAATTTCGGAGCTTCCTGGCGGCCCGAGGGCAACCAGCAAGATCGCGGTTTTTCGCGTTCCTGTGAGGCTATTTACGGAAAGAGCTTTTTCGTCCTGCATAGGGTGCGATGTTTTTTTTGGCGCTGTTATTCATAGCGGCTGTTTGGGGGGAAAACGACAGTGTTTTCGAGGCGAAAATGCGGGGTTGGGCGGTATTTTTTTGGGGATGATCCTGTTTGGGATAAAGAGGTTTAGGGTGATATGGGCTAGGCTGGGCACAATGACTCTGCCGCGAATCGCTTTGCTCTTGTTCGTAACGCTGGGCAGCGCTGTTGGGGCTCAAAATACATTGCCCGTTCCACCGTTGGGAAAACTGATTGACGTGGGAGGTTACCGTGTTCATCTTTATTGCACTGGCGAAGGAAGCCCTACGGTTTTTATTGTGGGCGGATTTTCCGTTGATTGGGACCTGGTTCAACCCAGCATCGCGAAATTGACGCGAGTCTGCACGTACGATGTTTCCGGGACTGCTTGGAGCGATGCAGGACCTGCCGTGACTTGCCGAGACCGGGTGAATGAGATTCACAAGTTGCTCGAAAACGCTGGGATAGAACGTCCTTTTGTCTTCGTCGGGCATTCGATTGGCGCGTTGGTGGGCCGCGAGTATGATTTCGAACATCCGCGTGAGATTGCAGGCATGGTGATGGTAGACCACGCCTTCCTGCCTCCGGGAGTTGAGACGCCACCTACTCCTGCTGTCGCTGCTCCGCCCGATTCGAAGGGAGATAGCCCGCCCGTTCTTCTTCATCGCACGCCGATTGATCTCACGATGGAAGATACTTCAGACTTTCAGAAGTTGCCGGAACACGCGCGGGAGTTGCATCGCTGGGCGGCCGCGCGCAAGCCCACTCTTCCGACAGCTGAAACGGCTGAGGATTGCGTGTCTCAACTTGCAAGCGCGGCACAGAATCCGCATCCACTGGGCAACCGGCCGCTGGTTGTGATCAGCACGGGCAACGATTCCCCCGGCTATGCGGGACTACAAAGAAAGCTTTTATTACTTTCGACGAATAGCAAGCAACTGATGGCGGAAAGGAGTTTTCATTCCGTTGAAATTGATGAGCCGGAGGTGGTGATTCGGGGAATTCGTGAAGTGGTTGAAGCGGTGCGCGGCGATACGAAGCATTAATTTTGGCGAAGGGCGGCGATTGGGTCGATCTTTACGGCTCGCAACGAGGGAATGAGGGTGGCGGCGATGGCCACGGCGATCATAAGGCTGCCCGCCAGGCCGAAGAGCATTGGGTTTTCGACGGGCACTTCGAAGACAAGACTGCGCAGCCAGCGCACGATGATGGCTGTCATGATTGATCCGATCAGTACGCCCGAGAGACTCCAGTACAGCGTGTGCTTGAGCATCAAAGTTCCGACCTGAAGCGGAGTCGCGCCGACGGCCATGCGGATGCCTATTTCCCGCGTCCGTTGGATGACGATGAACGAAATTAGCCCGTACAGGCCAGCGGCGGCAAGTGCAACACCGACTAGAGCGAAGAAGCTGAGCAAGAGCGTGGTGAAGCGCGGGCGTTCAGAAAGCGTGGCGAGGCGTTCCTGCATGCTGGCGATGGCGACGGGAACGGTTGGATCGATGGCGGCAGTGGTTTTGCAGATTGCGGCGGCGATGGCCGCTGGGCGCGCGGAACTGCGCACGATGACGAAAGCTTCGCCGTCGTACCAATGGACCGCTCGGCTGGCGAGCCTTACACCGACGCCTTCGTCGGGGTCGGTCACTGGCTTTCGAATTGTGTAGTATTCGGGATCAGAAGGCTGGGCGAGACCATTGTTCTTCACGTCCGCGGCGACGCCTACGACGGTAAGCAGCGTGTGGTCCATCAGCGCGATTGTTTGACCAACGGGATCTTGTTTTCCGAAGAGCTGACGAGCCCAGGATTGATTAATAATGACCGGGTTGTCTTGGCCGATGCGGTCTTGCAGGCTGAAGCCGCGGCCTTCGAGAATGGGAATGCTCAGGGCCTTGAAATAGTCGGGACTGACGGCGCGCCAAGCAACGATACCGGGAGGCATGGGGCCGGTAACGGGACGTCCGGCGACGTGAAGAGTGCGCGCGGGGCGGGTGTGCACGAAGCCGATGGGCGGGGCGGTATCACTGAGCGCGACGGCGTTCACGCCTGGCAGGTTTCGCAAGCGGGCACTTAGGGTTTCGAAGAATTGCTGCCTGCTGACGGCGTTGGGATAGCGAGGCGGCCCGACGGCGATTTCGGCGGTGGTGACGCCTTCGGCGGAGATGCCGGGCGCGACGCTTTGCAGATTCGACAGGCTCTTGATTAGTAATCCGGAGATGGAGAGCAGGACGAGAGAAATAGCGATCTGCGCCGTGGTGAGCAGCCTGCGGAAGCGGGTGGTTGAATTTCCGGTGATGGGACTTCCTGTAATTAAAAGTGCAAAGGCTGCCGCGAGGATTGGCGTGGAAACAACTAGAAGCAGAAGCACGCGGCCATCTAGGGCGGCTTGCTGTATGCGCGGGATTGCCGCGGGTGCCACGCTTTTGAAGATTTGCAGAAGGGCAAAAGCGAAGCCGATGCCGAGCAACGCTCCGATGAAAGTCAAGAATAGAGACTCGGTGAAGTTTTGCCGCAGTATGTGGTTACGGGCCGCTCCTAATGCGATACGTACGGCGAGTTCCCGCTGCCTGGCAACGGCACGCGCCAGCAGGAGGTTGGTGACATTGGCGCCCACGATCAGCAAAATGGCAAGGGTTGCGCCGAACAGAAGCCAGGCCGCCAGTTTTACGTCTCCGGCTTGATAATCGCGAAGAGAGCGGACGACGGCGTGGAGGCCGGGCGCTTTCATATGCGGGTCGAACATGTATTGCGAAGACACGGCGAGAGCCCGAGCGGCGGAAACACCGGGCTCCAACCGGGCGAATACACGCACCGCCCGGCCGTCACCTTGCTGATTTGGTTGATAGTGACCGAAGGCAAGGCCCTGTGGAATGACGAAGTCCGCGCGCGCGAGGTTGGGGAGCTCGAAGCTGGGCGGCAGGACGCCGATCATGCGCGTGGGCAGCCCGTTGATGCGAACTGTATCGCCGATGATGCCGGGATTTCCGCCGAAGCGCGACATCCATAATCCGTAAGAGACGAGGGCGACTTGCGGCGCGTCCATTCGGTCTTCGTCGGGGGTAAAGTTGCGGCCCAGCAGCGGAGTAATGCCGAGCGCTGGGAGAAAGTTTGATGCAACTTGGGCACAGGACAGGCGCTGCGGGTTGAGTTCGGATAGGTCGCAATCGGCGATGCCAGTCCAAGAGGTTAATGCGGAAAAGACGCCTTTTTGATGATCCCGAAGATGGAAGTAGTCATTAGAGAAAAGCATTTCTCCTTCCACCCAGGGAATGGTGATGCCTAGCGACACGATTTGATCCGACTGCGGGTAGGGCAGGCTGCGGAAGAGCAGACGGTCCACCACGCTGAAGACGGCAGCCGTTGAACCGAGCCCCACGGCAATGATTAAGACGGTAGTGAGGGAGAAGCTGGGATTACGAAGCAATGTGCGAAGGAGCGGACGCATCTTGCGCATAGCATACTACATAGGGGTGGCCGCGATTGCGCGCACCCCTAGAGTTGCTAATGCGAGGTTAATGGTTAGTAGTCGGGGTAGCGGCTGGCGGCCCGCCGGGTCCCCCTTGGCCCATGGGACGGGGAAGCGGTTGAGTCAGGTACGCTGCTATGTCTTTGGCGGCTTTGGTTTCCACGCCGGGCTTTTGCAGAAAGCCGAGATCACGGAACCAATCGATGAAACGAATCTGCCAAGTGCCAAAGGGCCGGTCGTCACGGTCAGTCAAACCGCCGGACATTTTACTGCCATCGGGTAATGGGTCGCCAGGGTGACGGCCGTTGCCGTAGATGTGCATTTCGATATTCGGGACACCCAGGTTCAGCATTGCGTTAAAGTATTCCATCGACCAGATGGCATGCACGCGGTCACCCGAGCCGCCACAGGCGATAAAGGCGGGCGGAACGTTATGCGGAATGGGTGGAGGTGTGCGATTACGGGCAAAAGGCGAAGGGCCCGGGTAGATAATGCCCGCGAAATCAGGACGCGCTGTGATGCCGGCGAAAGGATCGCTAGCTTCGTTATTGTTCTTATCCCAATCGTCGTATAAGACAGCAGCGGCAGCGGTTAATTCGGCACCTGCGGAGAAGCCCATGATGCCGATCTTGTTCGGATCAATTTTCCATTCCTTGGCATAGGCGCGCACCATGCGGATGGATTGGAGAGCATCGTACACTTCATCGGTCTGCGGATTGTAACCGTCGCTGCGCAGGCGGCTGCGCAAGATGATTGTGCTAACTCCGTAGTTGGCGAAAAAGTGAACGAAGTCGGCGCCTTCGCCGCCGACGTTCAGCGTTCTATGGCCGCCACCGGCCACCAAAATGATGGCCGCGCCGGTGTTAACGCCGCCCTCCACGGTATGCACTTCAATAGACGGGTTATGAATATTGACAATGCTGCTGATGCGCCCAGGTACAGCCTTGCTCATGTTGTACTTTTCAGGCTCACGGACGCGGTCCATTTTAAGGTAGTGGGAACCGGGCGGATAAAGCGGGATCACGATGCCGCCGGGCAGGATGGCGGTGGGAGCGTAAGGAGCGTCGGTTTGGGGTCCGGGTGCAGGCACCCTGAGCGGCGCGGGCAGCGGAGGCAACGCGGCGCGAGTGTTTTGTGCGTTGGCGGCTGCCGCCAATGCGGACAAGAGTAATAGTGCGGTTTTCATCAGATGATTTTTCAGACTATATCACTCGCGTTACTGCCGAAGAGCCCAGACCGCGCCATATTCTTCCAGAGCGACGCGAACCAACTGGCTGCGCGTGCGCACGCCGGTTTTGAGGAATAGCTGCTGCAGGGCCGATTTCACTGAAGCCTCGGAGATATTCAGGCTGGCGGCGATTTCTTTGTTGCTTGAACCCGCGAACACTCCTTTGAGCACGTGGCGTTCGCGTTCGGTTAATTCGTTCCGGCGCGTCTGGCTACCTTCGGCGGCGACGGCCTGGACCAGCGCCTGGATGCAACGCTGATCAATCCACGTTTCGCCGGCCATGACTTTGTGAATGGCCTCGATCAATAACTCAGGCGGGCTTAGCTTCAGAAAGATGCCACAAACGCCTTGCCCCAGAGCCGCAACGTAATCGGCATCGGTCATTCCGGCGGTGACGAGAAAGATGCGGCCGGTGTAGCCGGACGCGCGGGCTTGCCGGATAAATTGAAAACCGGTCTCCCGCTTGCCCAAGTCGTAATCGAGCAGCACCATGTCGACCCGGTGGCGCACGAGTGCATTTAGCGCCTCCGGCGTGGTGGAGCAGTGCGCGACTACTTGAAAATCCAAATCTGTTTCGAGCAGACGGCTGAGCATCACACGGAAGAGCGTGTGATCGTCAAGCAGTAAGAGCCGGGTTGCCGACATCGCTATTTTTCGGCCGTCGCTAATATGACGGCGAAACAACTTCCCGCGGGCTGAGGCTCATATTCGATTTCGCCTTGAAACACGCGCACGAATGTACGCGACAGATATAGCCCAAGGCCCGAGGCTTGCGCGCCAGGCTGGAAGGGAGCGAAAAGCCGCTCGGGATTAGAGACACCAGGACCGGAATCAATGAATCGAATGATAACTGAATCCCCTTCCCTATTTTCCTCTACCGAGGCACGTACGGTGAAATCTTTTTGCTTATATCCGTCCAGCGCGCGCTGGCTGTTCTTGGCGATATTCAGGAACACTTGCAGAAGAGCCTGGCGATCTGCCCAGACGCGTGGAAGAGATTCCGGCTGCTGCCACTGTATGCCGATGCCGGAATCGTGGAAAGAGGGTTCAATCACGATCCGCAACTCCTCCAGAACCGAACGGACGTCGATACTTTCCGCGACGGATTTGGTTGTCTGACGCAATTCGAGGCCTGCCATTTTTTCAAGCGCTTGCACTAACGTGCCCAACGCGCTGAAGTCTTCGTTTGGGATGAAGCGGCCATCTCGCGCGAGCTTGGAATGAACGACGGCAATGGCTCCGCACATATTGCGAATCTCATGGCACAGGGCGCCCACTAACACTTTGGAGCCTGTCAGAATTTGTTGCAGATTGAACTCGGCGCGATCACGCAGTTCTTCGGAAGCATCGAACACGACCGCGGCCAAGCGCGGACCGGCCATGGTCTGATATGTGGAAAACCAGATGTGAGCCAGGAAAATTTCGCCGTCGTGACGCCGGGCGCGGCACTCCATTTCGGTGCGGAAGAAAGGCGCGTGCTGGGAAGACGGCGGCACATTGGCGAGCGGTGGAAAAAATTGGTTGATACAGACACCTTCCAATTTGCCTTTCTCCACACCCAGAAGTTCATGGGCGGCGTCGTTGGCGAGCTGAACTCTTCCGGCGGCATCCAGCGTGAAGATAGACGCGGGACTGCTGGAAACGACGAAATCTAACTGCTCCTCGGTCTTGCGGCGCAACTCGGTCTCTTTCGCCAACTCTTCTAAATGCTGGTTCACTAAACGCCGGGCGCGCGCCGAGGCGAAGCCATATAGACCCGTGCCGAAGAACGCCGC
>DASXGT010000109.1:0-45163 GCA_036488895.1 Bryobacteraceae bacterium
GGCGCGCTGGCGGGACAAGCGAAAGTAGAGCACAGCTATCCGCATTGCTGGCGCTGCCATAACCCGGTCATCTTTCGCGCTACTGAACAATGGTTCATTGGCATGGACCGTGAACAGCTGCGCGCCAAGACGCTGGAAGCCATCAAAGAAGTGACCTGGCATCCAAGCTGGGGCGAAGAGCGCATGAGCAACATGATTGCGATACGGCCCGACTGGTGCATTTCGCGCCAACGCGTTTGGGGCGTGCCGATCATCGTGTTTTATTGCGAAGCTTGCAGCGAGCCGTTTACGGAGCGCGCGGTTCTGGAGCGCGTGGTGCAGCAGTTCCGCGAGCATACGGCCGATGCGTGGTATTCGCAAACGGTGGAAGAGCTGATGGGACCCGGCCACGCATGTGCGAAATGCGGCGGCACGTCGTTCCGCAAAGAGAGCGACATTCTGGACGTCTGGTTTGATTCCGGCTCCAGCCATTTGGCGGTGTTGACGCCGGAGAACGAGCTGCCGTGGCCGGCGGACATGTATATCGAAGGCGGCGATCAGTATCGCGGCTGGTTCCACAGTTCGCTGCTGGTGGGAGTCGGGCTGCGCGGAAGAGCGCCATACCGGGAGTGCGCCACGCACGGGTGGACGCTTGATGCCAACGGGCGGGCCATGCATAAATCGCTTGGCAACTCGATAGAGCCGGAAAAGATCATCAAACAGTATGGCGCGGACCTGCTGCGATTGTGGGTCGCTTCAGTGGATTTGAGCGAAGACGTGCGCTTGTCGGACACCATTCTGAGCAGGCTTTCAGAAGCGTACCGCAAGCTGCGCAATACTTTCCGCTACATGCTGGGCAATGTGGGCGATTTCGACCCAGCCACGCAGGCGATCGCGGGCGCGGATCTGGAAAGCTTTGACGCCTGGATTCTGCTGCGCGCCGAAGAGTTGGTGGAGAAGTGTTTAGGCTGGTACAACGAATACGCCTTTCACAAGGTTTATCGCGCGGTGTATGAGTTTGCCGGAAATGACCTCAGCGCGGTGTATTTCGATGTCTCGAAGGATAAGTTGTACACCAGCGGCCCTTCGTCGCATACGCGGCGCAGCGGACAAACGGCGCTGCACCGCTTGAATATGGCGCTAACCCGCCTGCTTGCTCCGATTCTTTCCTTTACTTGCGAAGAGACTTGGAAGCACACCAAGCTGCCCGCGGGCGCGGCGGAGAGCGTGCATATGGATCTTTTTCCGAAACCTGAAGATCTGAGCAGCGGCATCACGGCCGGCCAGCGCGCGCAGGCGAAGGAATGGGACCGCTTGGTGGAGCTGCGCGAGCCCGTGTTGAAAGCGTTGGATGCAGCGCGCGCGGACAAGGTGATTGGTTCGGCCTTGGAAGCGGCGGTGATTCTGGAAGCGGGCGGCGAGTTTTTTGCACTGCTCGAAAAATTCGCAGCTGATTTGCCTGGGCTGTTTATCGTTTCCCAGGTTGAGTTGAAACGCTTGGACGAGGATACGCTGTCGGTTCGCGTGGAGCGGGCGCGCGGCGATAAATGCGAGCGCTGCTGGAAATTCAAGACCGACGTGGGCAGCGACGCTGATTGGCCAACGGTTTGCGCCTCATGCGCCCAAATCCTGCGGGAATATTTTTGACCATGGAAAAGCTGAGCGGTTGGATGGTGCGGTATGTGCCGCTGATACTGTCGCTGTTCATCGTGATTGGCGACCGGATCACGAAACTGCATATCCAGCAGAAATTCACTAGTTTGGATGTGGTGACGTTGATTCCGGGTTGGCTGCGCATCGTGCATAACGAAAACCCAGGGGCGGCCTTTGGCATGCTCGCGGACGGCAACCCTTTCCTGCGCAGCGTCATCTTAATAGGAGTGTCGGCGGCGGTGCTGATTTTTGTCGGGCTGGCCCTGTTGGTTAAGAGCCCGGCCTATGCGGCGCCGTTAACGCGCTTTGGCCTGGGTTCGATTCTGGGCGGCGCGCTAGGGAATTTATATGACCGGGTTGTGCACGGCACGGTAACGGATTTCATTGAGGTGTTCCACGGTAATTGGGTTTTTCCCGCTTTCAATGTGGCGGATAGCGCCATTACTGTGGGAGCTATTTTGCTGCTGATCGGAGTGCTGAGGCCAGGCCATGGGCCGGTGCGAAAACGTCACAGCGTCACTATTGCGTAAGAAAAGACCATGTTTCCAAAGCTATTCAGTATCGGATCGTTTTACATTCCCACTTATGGCGTACTAGTGGCGCTGGGGTTCCTCTCAGGACTTGGCATTACTTTGCGCCTGGCGCGCCGCGCGGGATTGGCGGCCGAACAGATCACCAATTTGGCGGTGTATTGCGCAATTGCCGGCATTGTCGGCGCCAAGCTATTCATGTTTCTGTTCGACCTGGGCGACTACGTGCGCGACCCCGGGCGCATCTTTACCCTCGAAACGTTGCAGGCGGCAGGCGTTTTTCATGGCGGCTTTATAGCGGCCTTGTTTATGGCATGGTTTTACATGCGCCGGCAGCACCTGCCGGTGTTCGGAACGATGGATATCTTTGCGCCTGGCGTGGCGATTGGACAGGCGATTGGCCGGTTAGGTTGCTTTGCGGCGGGCTGCTGCTGGGGAAGAGAATGCGATCTGCCTTGGGGCGTGCATTTTCGTTCCGATTTTGCGGCGCCGGTCCCGCTGGATAAAGCGCTGCATCCGGTGCAGTTGTACGAATCGGCGGCGGATTTTTTCATTTTCTGGCTGCTGTATCGTTTGGCGACTCGCGAGCATCGGCCTGGCCAGGTGATCGGACTCTATTTAACGCTCTATTCAGCGGCTCGTTTCGTGATCGAATTTTTCCGCGTGCATGAACAATCGACGGTGGCGGGACTGTCGCTCACGCAGTGGATCGCCGCGGGCTTGTTCGTGCTGGGCGTGGGGATTTTATTGCGCGGGTCTCAAATGCGGATCACACCTAATGGCGAGCGCCTTAGCGTGAAGCGCGCGTAACGCATCCAACACTAAAAACACACACACAAATTCAAGCTAACGGCCGGGGCTTGGTCGCCTATGTCATTATGGTCATCCATTGAACATTTTGGCTGGCGATTACAACTACGGTTTGGTTACTGTCTCCGTCGTCATCGCAATTCTTGCCGCCTATACGGCGCTTGATTTGAGCGGGCGAGTCACAGCTTCGCGCGGCATTGTCCGTTTAACGTGGCTTACCGGGGGCGCCGCAGCCATGGGCACGGGAATTTGGTCCATGCACTACATCGGGATGCTGGCTTTCCATCTTCCGTTGACTGTGCGCTATGACTGGCCTACCGTGCTGGTCTCGTGGATCGCGGCGGTATTCGCTTCCCTAGCCGCCCTCTTCGTGGTCAGCCGGCCGACGATGGGTTATCTCCGCATCTTGCTGGGGAGCATAGTAATGGGCGGCGGTATTGCTTCCATGCACTACATCGGCATGGAGGCGATGCGCCTGAACGCCATGTGCGTCTATTCCGCCGGGCTCGTTTTTTTATCAGTGCTGGCGGCCATCGTTATTTCAATGACTGCCCTTTTTGTGGCATTCCGGCTCCGCGAAGAGGCGCGGGTAACCATTCGGCAGAAGATTCCCTCCGCTATTCTGCTGGGGCTGGCGATTCCGATCATGCACTACATCGGGATGGCGGCAGCGACTTTCCAAGCGACTAACATTCAACCAGACCTTTCCCATGCCGTCGACATCTCTTCCCTGGGAATTGTGGGAATTGTCTCTGTGACGTTAGTGATTCTTGGCTTTTCCGCGGTCATTGCGATTTTCGACCGCCGCGTCTCAGAGAGTTCACTACAACTGCAATTAAGTGAATTGCGTTTCCGGCGATTGGTGGAATCAAACATCATCGGCGTGATGGTGGGGGACGCAAGCGGCCGAATTTTGCAGGCAAATGCTGCTTACCGTAACCTTCTCAAGTACACAGAGGAAGACCTGAGCTCCGGCTCGGTTCGCTGGGATGCCCTGACACCGCCGGAGTTTCGGCATGTGGATGAAGGCATTGCGCGGCAGTTAGCGAAGGATGGCGTGAGTGCTCCCGTGGAGACGGAGCACATTTGCAAAGATGGACAGCGCATTCCGGTTTTGATCGGCTTGGCCTCGCTGCAGACGCCGGATCACCAGGTTATTGGCATTCTGTTGGATCTAACCGTGCTCAAACGCGCGCAACTAGCTGCTGAAGCCGCAAACCGGGCAAAGAGCGAATTCCTGGCAAATATGAGTCACGAACTTCGCACGCCCATGAACGCGGTAATTGGCATGATCGATCTGGTTCTTGATACGGAATTGACAAGCGAACAGCGCGAACAACTGACGGTGGCGGGATCTTCTGCCGATGCTCTGTTAAATATTCTCGACAGCATTTTAGATCTCTCAAAGATCGAGGCTGGCAAGTTGGATCTCGATAGCATCGACTTTGACGTTCGTGAGCTGGTCGAGCGTATCGCGAAAACGCTGGCATCACGCGCCCACGAAAAGGGCCTCGAGCTCACTTGCGAACTGGAGCAGGACGTGCCGGAGTGGGTGACCGGTGATCCCACGCGATTACGGCAAATTATTTTGAATCTACTGGGAAACGGAATAAAGTTTACAGGGTCTGGCGAAGTGGGGCTGCACGTATCGGTCAGCTCTTGTTCGGCGGAATCAATCGTCCTGCATTTTACGGTGCGGGATACGGGCATCGGAGTTCCTTCAGAAAAATTGAGGGTGATTTTTGAGGCGTTTTCCCAGGCGGATAACTCTATCACGCGCAAATTTGGGGGGACCGGACTCGGCTTGACCATTTCGTCGAAGTTAGTAGCATTGATGGGCGGCCGCATCTGGGTCGACTCCGTTTTACCCGATTCCGGAAGCAGCCAGGCCGAAACCCACTTTCATTTCACCGCCGAATTTCGTTCCGTATCTCCTTCCAAGGCGCCGGCGGCCCCCGTTTCGCCCGGCGAACTCATAGATATGCCGGTGCTGATTGTCGATGACAATGCGACCAATCGGCGGATATTGGGAAAGACGCTTGAGCTTTGGGGTTTGCGTCCGAGTTTTGCGGCCAGCGGCGCGGAAGCGCTGCGAATTTTGAGCGAGAGACCAGTGGAGGCTCCCTACCCGCTCATCTTGACTGATGTTCACATGCCCGAAATGGATGGTTTCACTTTAGCGGCGAAGATTCAGTCTAGCTGCCCGCCACCGGGCCCAACGATCATCATATTGACCTCGGGCGGACTGCTCGGCGATGCGGCTCACGGGAGAAATCTGGGTATCGCCGGATACCTTACCAAACCTGTCACTCGCTCCGGACTCCTGTCGGCCATTCTGCGGGTTGTTAAGCCCGCAATGGTTGCGAGTCCCAGCCGCTCTCCCGTGCTTCCCAAACCCGGGCCGGCATACAAACTCTCTATTTTGGTTGCCGAAGATCAGTTACCGAATCAAAAATTGTTAAGGCTCTTGCTGGAAAAACAGGGCCATGAAGTGGTCGTCGTCGATAACGGCCGCGAGGCTCTCGAAGCCATTGCAGGCCGGCAATTCGACGCGGTACTCATGGATGTCCAGATGCCGGTGATGGACGGTTTTCAGGCTGCGTCGGCGATTCGCGAAAGAGAGGGCGCGACCGAGCGCCGCTTGCCCATCATTGCGCTCACGGCGGGCGCGATGTCCGGCGATCCTGAACGATGCCTGGCCGCGGGCATGGATGCATACCTTTCAAAGCCGGTGCGGGGCCAGGAGCTGATTAATGCTCTGACAATATATGCGGGCCATTCTGATTGACACCGCTTTTGCAGCCATGCCATTCCGAGCCTGAATGTTTGCGTATTTTTCCTGGCGGTATCCAAATGGCCGACTTAATCGGCTTTTAGAAGAGCGTTGCTATAAGCCGCCGCAGCCGGATCAGTTTCGATAGGCGCCCAGGTGGCGAACTCCTTGTCATTCGCTGGTTCCCAGGGTCCAGGCTTTACTTCGAAGCACACCACGCGCTCGGCTCTTGCCACGATTGTGTGCCAGACGCCGGGTGGTAGATCGACGCCCCAAAGATGACCTTCCGGCGACTCCGTGCCCAGCCGGTAACGAGCCGTAATTACGCCTTGATCGTCAAAGAGAATGACATCCGCGGCGCCTTCGAGAACAAGGAAAGACTCCGCCTTGGGCGGGTCCGAATGGCGATGCGGCCGTACATAAGTCCCGCGCAACAAGATATTGAGAAATCGATGGGGATTGTCGGTTGGACCGGAGTGGAAATTGTGATTCATGCGGCGGCGTGGAGAGGCCGCCGCAAGTTCCGCGACTGTATTGAAGAGCGAGCTGGAGATGAGCTTTACTTCAGACATCCCTTCCAGCTTAGCCAGCTAGTTATTTCACGCTGACGGCCCGGCCCGTCTTCACCGATTCCTTGGCCAGATCAATGATGTGAATGACCTCAACATTAATGTCCATTGCCGTCATGCCCTCAATCGGCTTGTTGGCGCGCATGCGGGAGACCATATACGCGACCGGCTCGGCTTCGTCAGCCGGCAAAGGATCGAGAGCCAGCTGCTTTTTCTCACGGCCTTGGCTCAACTCTACGCCGTTGTGGGCCATATATACACTGCCCGGTTTCTTGCCGGTATCCGGACGCCCGAAGACTTCCAGATCTTGATAACTTCGCGGCAGATTCCAGCTTCCCTCGAAAATTCCCACGGCATTCGGATAGTTCAGAACGAGAGTGGCGTTGTCCTCCACTTTCGGGAAAACATCGGGCCGCAGATGCTGGACACTCGCGTAAACACTCTGCGGCATGCCTAGATACCAGATGCTCCACAGCGCGTTATAGCAGCCGAAATCCATCAATGCGCCCGCGCCGTTCTTTACCGGATCAGTGAGCCATTCGAAAAAGTACTTGTTACGGACGCCTTGTGAGCTCGGTCCGCCGTGGCCCACCACACCGTGCAAACGGTAGATGGTTCCGACATCACCGTGATCGACGGCGGCTTTGGCCACATAATTTGCAGGCCACCAGGCCATCTGATAGTTGGTCATGACCCGTATGTTGTATTTGGCGGCGAGCGCGCGAATTTGCTTCGCTTCCTCATAGTTGCTGGCCACCGGTTTTTCAAAGATCAGGTTGATATGACGTTGTGCACACGCTTTGGCAATCTCCAGGTGACGGTTGTTTTCCACGAATGCCCAAACGATGTCCGGTTTGGTCTCATTGAGCATCTTCGTGTAATCGGAGAAGACCAGATTGTCCGCCACGCCGGCCTTCTTGGCTTCGGCAATGAGCTCAGGATTGGGTTCGGCCACACCCACGAGCTGGGCCGTTTTGCCGTCCATGATGGTCTTGAGGTGACCCCAGACATGCGAATGGACCAGCCCCACGACGGCGATTTTATAGTTAGCCGGTTGTTGCGCGGCTAAGGGTAAACAGATGAGAGCAGCAAATAATGTTTTCCACATTCCGTAAAGAATGGTAACTGATTAATGTAGGAGCTTTGATTCGCACTAACGCAAATAGTGCGAGTGCATTAGCCGGATCATTCAATAAATGATAGAGTGAAGAACTAAAGTTTGGGGAAATGCCTCATGATGCTCATTCGCTGGGAAGCTGTTCCTGCCGCGAGAACTGTGGTTTCGCTGGCGTCGATTGCATTGATGTTGTCGGTTCCGTGGCACGCCGCACAAGCGCGCGCCGCTGCTAGCGCGCAAGAATCTGTTTCCCAGTTCGAATCGAATGGGGATCTGGCTGGCGCGCGCGCCCTGTTGCTACAACAGGCGCAGGTAGCCGGAAATAGTTCAGGCGAGCAAACGCTGGCTGATTTCCTCTGCCGTCACGGCGACCCCGGATGCCGGGCCGCCTACGCCAAATGGGCCGCTGACGAGACAGATCCGGCCCGGAAGAAGTTGGCCTTGCGGCAAGTCGTCCTGCTTGACTATATGGACGGGAAAGATGCCGATCTTGCCAAAGATTTGGAATCTTACAAGGCCACCGGCGGGACGGATTTAGGCCTGCCGGTTAAGCATTCCGCAATTGCCGCGTACTCCAGCATTATGATTCCCGGGCCGCTCCCCTCCTTTGCCCGCATGGCGGCGCTGGCGCCTGACTTGGGAGCCGAAGAATTATTGCCGGCCCTGGCGCGCAACGTGGTGACCAATGGTTATGAAGCGTCTGGCAACGAAGCGCTGCAGCAGACCGAATATATGCGGCTGCTGATCCGCTACGTCGGGCAAGCTCGCGAGCTGCAAGCAATGGCCACGAAAGAGCGCAAAATCGTCATTCCAGACTGTGACAGCGAACAAACCGGCAATCTTCTGAAGATTCTGGGGTATCGCATGCGCGGGTCGTGCGGCTCCGACATTGTTCTTGAAACGGTAAATCCGACGCGCGCCTTCCTCACGGTAGATTCCGGCTTTCCATTGACGCAACTGGAGCAGGATTTGCGGGCGAATCACCGCTTTGAGCTGCCGTACGCGCCCACGCAGGTTCCGGTTCTGTATACGCCGGACTATTGGCTGGCGGCGCTAGGCCGCGGCAATCAAACCGATTTCCTGGACGGCTTTCTCTCAGATCCTTCGTTATGCCGTTTGTACCTAGGCCTCTCGCATCTGGATCTGGCAACTGCGGAAGCGTTGCGTAAACAGGCTCCCGCGACCAAGTTGAAAATTTACTCGCATGTGTTGGATTTCTTCGGCGGCATGTTTCAAATTCGCAATGGCGCGGCGGTGGTGCCCGGTTCACCCCGGGTTTGGGGCTCGCTCGTGGGAGCCTCTCCTAACAACCCAGGAGCATTTTTCGAGAAATTGATGGCGACGGATGACGGCTGGCTGGCCAGTTATTTTGACGCCCTTTCGCGCATCAATGGGCCTACCCAGGCTTACTTGACGCAGCCGGAACGCATGAAGCGCTTCTATGATGCGCTGCGCGGCAAAATAACCACGCCAGGGCCCGCGCGGCCGGTTTTTCGCGCCAGCACCGAACTGATGCTGCTCACCACCGGACTGCGATTGGAAGCCGACGGCCAGCCGCATGTGCCCGGAAACGTAGCCATCTGGCAAACGCTATTTCTCAAGCATCCGCATGGCAAATACGATGGCAAGCTGACCAGATCGGCCGCCAATTGGCGCGCAAAGGACGATTTGATTGAAGCGTTATTTGCGCTGAGCCGGAAATCAGTCGATAACGAACCGCTGCGAATGTTTCTGGCGTTGAATGACATCGACAGGGCCCGGAGCAAACCGATCTCCGCGGAGATGGCGGCGCGCCTGATCAGCAGTTTCCGGTCTTACGACGCACAGTATGTATTGTTCGCCGATTCTCCCACGCTGAGCGAAGCAGCCATGACGCGGTATCTCGACCTGTGCGCCGAAACCATGAAAATTCGCGACAGTTTGCTGCGGGCCGATACGCAGGGAACACTGCAGGCATTGGTGGAGTTGTGGCGCGCGCTATGCCGCCAAGATTCGATTCCCTTGGAGGCGCGCGATGCCAGCTTCCGCAAATTGATTGAGCCTTTCGGACAGGTGAAACAGGAAGCGGAACTATTTGACGCCGGCCGCGCGGGCGTGAATCTATTGCTGGCGACGGCTGAGCCGAAAACGGAAGGCGGCAAGCAGGAGCGTTTGGTGGAGTTGCTGGTGGGCAAATTGCGCGGCGGCAGTCCGTCTCCGGCAAATTACTTTCTGCACGTGTTCGATGCCCAGCGGCTGATTACACTGGACAATCTCTTTTTTGCGGCGGACAAGATCGGAAAAGGCACGGTCGATCCCAAAGCGCTCAAGGGCTTGAACGATCAACTGAAGCGGCTATCGGAGACAGAACCCATACGCGGATCTCTTTCGGCTGAAGAAAAGAGCACGCTGTCGCTGGGTTACTGGAGCGAACGGCACGTCGCGCAAGAACGCAAAGTGAGCTTGGACGGCCTGCTGAAAGGGCCGGAGAAGAATGATCCGCGCACAGTGCTTGCTCCGTTTTTGCGCGATTCGCTGGTCGGTCTTCTTTATAGCTTCTATGCGCCCCCGGGCGCGCAGTTGTTACTCACGAATCCGATGCTGGTGCGCAACCACGATTTCATGGGGCCGGAGGGCGCGCCCGCCAATTGGCGGCAAACTGAGATCGCGGGCAGCGGATGGCCGGAAAGCTCCGGTGGACGGCTAACCGGTTCCTTGATCTCCCTGCCGTACGCCATAGCGGAAGCCGAGCAGAACTTCCTCACTCCTAAGCGCGAGCAGGCCTTGATTTGGTCTGATTTAGTACCGCAAATGATAGCCGGCGTGACTTTAAACCGCTGGCGCAACGTGACGCCTGAACAACTGCGCTGGGTGTCGCTGCATCTGCAGCGCGGCCGTGCTTTGCTGGCCACGGCTGCTTTAGATTCATCGATTGAACCGAAAGTGATGGAGTCATTGCGGCGGTATCTTCCACCCTCGCGCGTGGAATGGATGGAAGCGCGCTTGAGCGGGAACGGCTTTGGAGCACTGGTGGAGCAAGTACCGCCCTCGGTATTGTTCGCGATTTCGTTAGATCCTGAGTTGAAAAATGCGGCTCCCGACGCTAGCTCCGCGGCAATTGCCGAACTGGAGTCGCGGAAAGACCCGAAGTTATCGGCAGCAGCTATCGCGGATACATTTGGGACTCCCAAGCCTACCTTGACGCATTCCTACCGGCCCGGGTTGCTCTATTTGCGGACATTTCCAGCCTTGATGGGATATTCGAGCCGCATACTAGCGGAGAGTTGGGAATCGAATAATCTCTACTACGCCGCGCTAGCCGACGAAACGGGATTGCCCGTCGCCCTGCTGGATACTTATGTGCCGGAGTGGAATCGGGCGGCCATTGAAAATATTTTTGCCACGCACCTGGAAGATTGGCCCGCACTGCTGCGTTCGCTCAATGTGCTGGCGGTAAACGTCCGGCAGCATGGCGCGCAAAGCATGGCCATGGTGGGTAGTTCGGGAAATTAGACGGAATTCATAAAAGGAAACGAGAAAGGACCCGTGAGCAAACTTCTCCGCGCTTTCGCACTCCCCGCTTCTGTCTTCGGTTTATTGACTGGTTTACTGGGCTGTCTGCTGGTTATGCCGACTACCAGCTTCCGGCTGCATGCCCAAGAACCGGACCCATCGATCTTTCACGTGAAAGTGGACATGGTGGTGTTGGGCTTCACCGTGACCGACACGAAAGGAAAGTATGTAAACGGCCTGAAGCCGAAAGACTTCAAGGTCTATGAAGACGAACTGCCGGAAAAGCCGGCTACTTTTGCGGAAGGCGATCACCCACCGCTGCAAGTGCTGGACAGCGGCGAGACGAAGCCGCTGCACACGGCGGCCGTTCCAACCGGACCGGGCGGCGCGCCGGACCCTGCCATTATCGATCTACGGCCGGAAACCGCGGGCGCCAATATCTTCGTTTTGTTTGATACCAGCAATTACATGTACCGGGGTTTCGTGTACGCATCAGACGCCATCGCGGATTTCATCCGGGGCTTGGATCGCGCCGATTCCGTCGCGGTCTATACATATAGCCGCAATTTGAACCGGTCGGTGCCGCTGAATCGCGATCGTGGGCTGGCGATCAATGGTTTGCGCAGAGCCGTGGCGGGCGACGATTCGGCGCTTTATAATGCGTTACTGCTCACGCTGCGCGATGCCGCGAGAGTGCCGGGCCGCAAGGTCGTGATCGTATTTTCCAACGGTCCGGATAACGCCAGCATGGTGGCCCCCGATGACGTGCGCGCCGTGGCTGAAGACGAAGGCATACCCATCTACGTGATTTCCACCAGCGAAGTGACAAAAGATCCGATTTCCAGTTCCATCTTCAAGCGCATCTCCACGACTACAGGCGGCAAAAGCTATTTCGCCAAGACTTGGCAGAAGCAGGTAGAGGCCTTTGAATCCATCCGTGAAGATTTGGGAAATAGCTATACGGTGACTTATTATCCGCAGCCGAATCCGAACGAAGGGTTCCGCAAGATTCGGATTGAATTGACTTCGGATGCCATGCGGAAGTTCAAAGTAAGAGCGCGGCCCGGCTACCGCCCGCAGCGCGGATTTTAAAAGCTAGTCCTAATGGAAGCTTTCCCGCGTGAAGCTTTCTACCTGCAAATTCGGCAGTTTTTCCGAACCTTCCGCCAACGCATCCAACATGGCGTGAAATTCTTTGACGGTGAGTTGGCCTGTCCCGCGCGCGGGAGACGCCAGCACCTCGTGTAACACATTTCCTGCGTATGTCTCCGGCGGAATTCCACATGCCTGAGCTTTCGCTGCAAGCTTGGCCATCGTTTCGACGCTGATTTCTACTTGAATCGTCATTTCCGGTCTCTGAAATTCCTAGATAAATCCGGCGGACGGACACCGTAGTCCGCTCTGCCCATACAGCGGAAGAAAAGCCGACGTGGGCGTCGGCTGCGGTCCAGGGGGACCGCCCCACAAACGCTAAGGACCATCAGGTAGTGCGGCGTTTAGCAGATAGCTTCTCTCGCCGCCGAGGAACATCTTGCGCGTGGGGTTCGCTTCCACGAAGAGCCCGAAGACGCTCATAGGCGGCGTGACGCACCACGATGTTCAGGGCCTTCTTCATACATCTGATTCTGCCACAAAAGTATGGCCGTGGAAGCCAACGGACGGTGACGTATTTGTTGGGCTATTTCTTCCGGCTGACGGCCAGTGGAGCGTATGCCTGGCACACCGGCATCATTTGAACACTGTTGATGTTCACGTGTGCAGGCCGGGTCGCGACCCAGTGGATGGCGTCGGCGACATCTTCGGCCGTAAGCGCTTGCACCCCTTCGTAGACTTTGGCGGCCTTGGCTTTATCACCTTTAAAGCGCACCTCTGAAAACTCGGTGCCGCCTGCCATGCCGGGTTGGATATCAGTGACGCGAACGGCTGAGCCCAGCAAATCGGCGCGGAGGTTGTTGCTGAATTGGTGGACGAACGCCTTGGCTGCTCCATAGACGTTCCCGCCTGGGTAAGGAAATTCAGCGGCGATGGAGCCCAGATTGATGATGTGCCCGCGTTTCCGCTCCAACATGCCGGGCAGCAACAGGCGGGTGCAATAGAGCAAGCCCTTGATGTTGCTGTCGATCATGGCGTCCCAATCATCCAGATCGGCCGTAGGGGCCAGATCGAGGCCAATGGCGCCTCCGGCGTTGTTTACCAGAACATCCACCGCCGCGAATTCGGCGGGAAGTTTGGCGATAGCTTGTTCGGTTTCCTTACGCTTGCCGACATCAAACGCCAGCGGGAGAAAATTAGCGCCGATTTCCTTGGCGATTTCCTGAAGGCGCTCCTTACGCCGGCCCGTGCCGATTACCTTAGCGCCCTCTTGCGCGAATTTCTTCGCCGTGGCAAGTCCGAAGCCGGCCGTGGCGCCGGTGACGAAAATAGTCATGTATTTAGAATAGAATTTCGAAATTTCCGCTTCATGGCCGAAGCTCCATAAACCGCGCGCTGTGTTAGTCTGAGGAGGTTCGTCGCTAGACACGCCAAGCCTTGTTTTACGTGGGCCGCTACGACCTTTTGCCTAATGTCGCTGCAAGTTTTTTTGCAAGCTCAATTGTTCGGATCTGAAGAGTTCCTGGCCACCCAGTCGTCTGGGTACCAGGATGCCGCTGCGGATTTAATGGGCCGTTGTGTATGGCTTACTCTCGCTTGCGAAGTGTTGCCGAGGGCTTTACTCGCCGAACTCAAGCTGTCGCGGATGCTTTTGGGCTCCAGCAGCGCCGAGCAATTCTTACTGGTGCTGGCCGAGGAAGATATTCCGCATGCCAACACTTTCCTGACGCGAGTGGCTGAAGCTATTGCGCGGCTCTCCGGAAATACCTTGCAGCTGGTTTGGGCCAGTACTGAAAATCTGGGGACGTGGCCGGTGGCGCGCAAACGCCTGGATGATGCGTTGCTGGCGTTGACCTCCGCGCCTTTAGGGAAAGCCAACCATGTGCCGGATGTGTTCGCGTCTTTTATGCCTGACGCGGAACCCAGCGGCGATTCGTATTTTGAAGCCTTTGCCAAGAGCCTGCCGGAAGCCACTCGCGTGGGTTGGACGAATGAACAACCGGCACACCTGCAATTGGACGGTGGCGAATATTCCTGGCCTCTAAAAGAACAATCGGGCCTGGACGACGATGGTATTCTGCTGCCGCGGCGTTTTGCCATGAATGAGGCGGGCGACCGGCCTAGCTCCTTGTCAGAACTTGCCGGACGCGCCGACGGCGCCCCCAGATGGGGAATCTTGCGCGGCGACGTGGATCATTTCGATCTGCAGCTGCGCCGCGTTAATACGATAGAAGAACACATTCATCTGTCGGTGCTGTTTAAGGAATTTTTCGCGGGCGAGTTAGCGGTGTTGTGCACGCTGCCTGATTTCTGGCGTAAGGTGAGCATTCTGTACCGAGGCGGCGACGATTTTGCGGTCACTGGTACGTGGGATGCGCTGGTCCTGCTGGCGCGCGAGCTGGAGCGCTTGTTCGAGAAATTTGCGGAACAGAATTTGCATTCATTTCCGGGCCTGGAAGGACGCACGCTCAGTATGGCGCTGGCGATAGCGGATGATGTGGAAACACCTGCTGGAGCAGTTTTCCAAGAAGCCGGGCTGCAATTGCGCGCCGTGAAAGCAACCGATCCGGGAGCGTTCTACCTATTCGGACGTACCCTGGAATGGAAGCGGCTCAGCGATGCCGAAGAATTGAAGAGCAGCCTGACGCGGTTGGTGCGCGAATTCAAATTCCCGGCGGACTACATTCACGACCTGGCGTCGGTATACCGAGAATCTTATTCGGCACGGGCGCTGCGGCGCAGTAAAGCCGTCCGGGCCGATAAACCTTGGCGGACATACATGCGGGTTTCCAAGGTGATTCCGCAGGCACGCGGCAAAGAATTGAATAACGTGCGCAACGCGGTGATTACGAATTTGGTTGGCAAAAAGACGGCGGGGCTGAAGTTGCGCCCGTCGGCGCGCGTGGGGCTGGAATGGGCAAGGCTAGCAGCCGGCGAAGGTCCGTCCGCCACCGCCGATTAGCCGTGGAGAGGAATTAGCAATGCCAGAAGTAGAAGAAAAGAAATCAGAAGAGCGCCCGAACCGGCCTCCGCGAGAAAACCGTGGCGGTGGTCCGCCGCGCGCCGAAAATAGGGGCGGCGGCGGTGAGAACCGTGGCGGCGGTGACAGGGGTGGGGACCGCGGACGCGGCGAACATCGCGGCGGCCCCGGTGGTGGTCCGCGCGGCGGTCCTGGTGACCGGCGCGGCGAAGGTCCTTCCGAGATCGAGATAGATAAATTGATGGCGGACAGCTTGTATTTGGACAACCAAGCGCACGTGGTGGTGAGCCGCATGCGCGATATGGATTCCGGGACCAAGAGTCAATTGCGTCGCCTCTACAACGCAGTGCGCCGGGCGACGCGAGCGCCAGAAAGCGAGCGGCAGCACGAATTTGTGATGGTGCGCGCGCGCCTGGCTTACACCATTGCGCGGCATTCCTTGCGCAGCCTGGATGCGTTAGAACGTTTGCTGTTGCAAGTCACGCGCAAAAACGATACGCGCGGGTACGAACGTTTCCGCGATCTGTTCGAAGCCATCATTGCCTATAACGAGTAACGCCCGTTGAACCGGGCCGAAACAGGAAATTCACATGAGTTCTCATACTGCGGAAACTGCCCTCACCTTTTTAGGGAAGTTGATTTTAGAGGGCGAGATCCATTGCCAGACGGGCCTGCACATTGGAGCAGGCAAAGGCGCGCTCGAAATTGGCGGCGCCGATAATCCAGTCGTCAAAGACGCGTTCGGTATTCCTTATATTCCAGGCAGCTCTTTGCGCGGCCGCTTGCGCTCACTGCTGGAGCAGACGCTGGGCTTAGCCGTTACGGGCGAACTGGTTTACCTATCGAAGCGCAGAGGCCAGGAAGTGCGCATTCACCAGAGCGACCGGCCGGATGACGATATCTGCGTTCTCTTTGGCCGCAATCCGGGACGCGTGGAAAAAGTGACTGGCGACGCGTTTGAAACAGCTTCCGCAACGCCCGCTCGGCTGACCATTTATGACGCACCGCTGCTGGTGGATAGCATTACACCGCAGATGCGTGAAAATCTGGACGACGAACTCACTGAGGTAAAGAGCGAGAACGCAGTGGACCGCATTACTTCGCAAGCCAATCCGCGTACGTTAGAGCGTGTTCCGGCCGGTGCGCGTTTCCGCTTCCGCATGGTGCTGGATGTGCTTTGCGAAGAAGATAAGCCATTGCTGGCGCGTGTGGCCGAAGGCTTGCGCTTATTGGAAGATGATGCGCTGGGCGGCGGCGGCAGCCGTGGGAACGGCCGGGTATCACTCAGTGGATTGAATCTGGTTTGGCGCGGCAAAGAATATTACGCCAAGGGCGCGGCGGAAGAAAGCCTGCTGGCTGCTTCCGACTTGGCAGCTCTGCAGCAGTTGGCCGCTAGCGACGATTTCGCGGCAAAGTTAGCGTAGATGCAACAGGCGCTCTTAATTCGCCTGCGGCCTCTGGGGCCATGGCGTTACGGTCCGGCGGACGGCAGCCACGAACGAACGGATACGCTTTACCGGAGCGACCGGCTTTTTTCTGCCGTTACGCTTGCCATGCAGCAGCTTGGCGTCTTGGAGGAATGGCTGGATGCGACGGCGCGGGCGGAAACCCCGGCGGTCGTGTTTAGCTCACTGTTCCCATTTCAAGGCGATACGTTGTTTGCAACGCCGCCTTCGACGTTGTGGCCGCCGCCGGCAAACCTGGTGACTAGCCCGAGTCCGGTTTTTCTGACGAAGACGCGCTGGAGCGCCGCGCAGTTCGTCCCATTAACGGCCATTGATTCGCTTTTAACTGGACAGACCTTACTGGCGGATCAGTGGTTTCCGGACCCTGAAAGCGCTTGCTTGTTACGCCGCGACCGTCCCAGCTCCAGCCCGTTTCGCGCCATTGCGCGTAGCAGCGCGGCGGTGGACCGCATCACCAAGACCGGCGGTGAAGTGAAATCGCTGGCCGGCGTTGAATTTGAGGCAGGCGCCGGGCTTTGGACCGTGGCGCGCTTTCAAGATGCGGCTACGGAATCCGCTTGGAGTCAACGCGTGCAAGGCGCTTTTCGCCTGCTGGCTGATTCCGGATTCGGCGGCGCCCGTACTAAAGGTTGGGGACAGACACAAGCGCCGGAATTCCAAAAGGGAGCTTGGCCGGGGTTGCTGCTGCCGAAAGTCGGCCGCGCGCAGCGAAACGGCAATGGCGATGCACCGGCGAGTACTTTGTATTGGCTGCTTTCGCTGTATTCGCCCTCGGTGAGCGATACCGTGGATTGGACAGGCGGCGATTATCGTTTACTCGTCCGCTCCGGGCGGGTAGAAAGTGCATCCGCTTCGGGTGCTTTGAAGAAACAGGCGCGCATGGTTTCCGAAGGCGGCGTGCTATCCGCGGGAGTCGAGCCGGTTGGCACTGCCGTGGATGTGGCGCCGGACGGATTCGCGCATCCGGTTTACCGTTCCGGTTTGGCGCTGGCGTTGCAATTTCCTTCTCTGCGGCCTTCAATGGAGAAAGAAAAGGCAGTGGAAGAACCGACGACGGCGGAGGAAGCGGTTGAGCCAGTAGTGGTAGTGGATGAGGAACGTCCGGAACCAGTAGTGGCGGAAAAGGTGGAGGAACCGGTAACGCCCGATGAGTATCCGCAGCCGGAACCTGTCGAGGGCCCTGTAGAGGAACCCCCGCAAGAACCGATTCCCGAGCCAACTGAGCCAGAATTGCCTGAGCAGGAGCAGCAGCCCAAAACCGAGACGGAAGAACAGGACTATGAGATATAAGGTCACCACTCTTACGCCGCTGCTGGTGGGGGACGGCCGCGAGTTATCGCCAATCGACTACATGGTCTGGAAAGACCAGGTGAACGTTCTGGATCAGGCGCGCATCTTCAAACTGCTCGCTCGCGGGCCTCGGCTGGAAAGCTATCTGACTCAATTGCGCAAGGCCACTAAGCTCGATTTCGCGTCGTGGGGCGGTTTCGCGCAAAACTTTTCGCAGCGGCGGATTCCTTTTGAGCATACGGACGCCGTATCTATGTGGAACGCCGCTCCGCAGGAAACCTTATTCATTCCGACCTTTGCCTCTACCTATCGCGGCGCCTATTTGCCCGCTTCGGCGTTGAAGGGTGCGCTGCGGACCGGCTTGGTTTTCGCGCGTTGGTCGGCGGGGACGATTGACCGGGCAGCCGCTTCGCTCGAAGGCGACCGTGCGCCGCGCCGGTTAGGTGAAAGCGCGGAAGCCAGCGCCGACGCTTCCCGCATGCGGGTACTAGCCGTAGCCGATAGCGACCCAGTACCAGCGTCAACGTTTAAGATTTTTCTGAGCCGGACGGCGTCACTGGACACGCGTCAAGCCGATAAACCACAGCTTGTCTGGAAAGTTGCCGGCAGAGGAAGTGTTTTGCCTCAGCGCATGGCGGACGCGACCCCCGTATTTGCCGAAATGGCCGTGCCCGGCACTGAGTTCACCGGTAGTTGGGAAGAGCGTAAGTTCTTGAAAAACCCGGATTTCTCCCGGGCGCTTGGGTGGCGTTCGGCGCCTGACCTGGCGGTGATTGCCGCGGCGGCAAACCAATACGCAGCGGCGCAATTAGCCCTCCAGGCTGACTACGCCAAGGTAACAGGGCTTACCGCTCTCCAGCAGACGGTCGCGCAACTGCAGGCCGAATTGGCGGCGGCGCAGAATGACTCCTTAAGCTGCCTGCTTTGTTTAGGTTGGGGCGGTGGATTCAGCAGCAAGACAGCCTTCCTCGACACCGGCATCGAGTCTTATCGAAAAATCCTTCGGGCCGTACCCGCTCTGGGCCGCTCCATCCGGGAAAATGTCGTGTTCCCTAAAACACGCCGGATCGTGTTCGCCGGAGGGCAGCCTGCCAGCGTTCCTGGATGGGTTAAGCTTCAACTTGGAACCGAATAGCGGTCTGGGGTGTCTGGTTCCATCAAATACCTATAGTCCCAGCCGTGTAAATTGCCGATGGGTATGAGTATGATGGGGTGTGACAAGCTTATGGCCGGGATCTTAGCCGAGCTGAATCAGGGGCCTATTTAGATGCAGAACGCAATCTACAACCCTTACTTCGGGTTTACGGAAAATCCGTTCAATATCAGCCCCGACCCGGAATTTCTCTATCGCAGTCCGCAACATGAAGAGGCTTTAGCGAACCTGATTTACGGGGTCGGCGGCCGTAAAGGCTTCATTGTGTTAACCGGCGAAGTCGGCACTGGTAAAACCACGATGCTGGAATGCTTGCGCGATTATCTGGATAGCAAGCGCATCGAATTCGCGTTTATTTTCAATTCGCGGCTCACGCCCGATCAGTTTTTCGAAATGATGGCTTACGATTTCGGCCTGGATTGCGATCGTAAGTCTAAGACGGACGTTCTATTTGCTTTAAATGCGCTGTTGCTGCGGCAAGCGGAAAAGGGCCGGACCTGCGTGCTGCTGGTGGATGAAGCGCATAATCTCGATTGGGATGTATTGGAAGAGATTCGGCTGTTGGGAAACCTAGAAAACCGGCAAGGCAAGTTGCTGCAGATCATCTTGGCCGGGCAACCCGAGCTGGATAGAAAGCTGGATGCGCCTAATCTTCGCCAATTGAAGCAACGGATCGTGCTGCGCTGTTCGCTGAATCCCCTGGAACCCGATGAGGCGGCCGCCTACGTGGACACCCGGCTGGCGCGGGCCGGCATGCCTGACCAGACGGTATTTTCCCCTGAGATCCTAGAGGAAACCTACAAGCGGGCCCGCGGGATACCGCGCATCATCAATCTAATCTGCGACAACCTGCTGGTGACTGCCTTTGCGATGGAGCAAAAAACCACCACGCTCGCGATGCTGGATGAAGTCTGCCAGGATCTGCGCTTGGAATGGCCCGGCAGCAACCGCGACCGGCGCGGACTCGGGCGTTATGACCGGGAAGAAGAACACGCCGTTGGCGATTAACCCCTAATGCACCGCCTCAAATAAACCCGCTGCGCCTTGGCCTCCGCCGATGCACATCGTGACCACTCCGTAACGTGATTTGGTGCGCCGCGCTAGTTCGTTGGCCAATGTACCCACCAGGCGCGAGCCGGTCATTCCGAAGGGGTGCCCGATGGAGATGGAACCGCCGTTCACGTTTAGCTTTTCCATGGGAATGCCTAGGCGGTCGCGGCAGTAGAGCACTTGCACCGCGAAGGCTTCGTTTAATTCCCATAGATCAATCTCGCGCATGGATAGGCCGTGACGCCGGAGTAGTTTGGGAACGGCGAAAACCGGGCCGATTCCCATTTCGTCCGGCTCGCATCCGGCTATGGCAAAGCCACGGAAGATCAATTTGTACGGAATGCCCAGTTCGTCGGCACGCTGCCGCGACAGGAGTAATGTGGCCGATGCACCGTCGGAAAGTTGGGACGCGTTGCCGGCTGTCACCGATCCTTTCCCGCTGTTGGGATCGAAAACCGGTTTGAGCGCCAGAAGGCCTTCGAGTGTGGTGTCGGGGCGGTTGCACTCGTCGCGATCGCAGGTTACGTCACGTGTGCCCGTGGTTTGGCCGGTTTTCTTATCCAGGATCGCGACGGTTACTTGCATGGGCGCGATCTCGTCGCGGAAAAAGCCTTCGTTTTGAGCATGCGCCGTTCGCTGCTGGCTTCGCAGCGAATATTCGTCCTGCGCTTGGCGGCTGATGCTGTAGCGCTGGGCCACTACTTCCGCCGTCGCACCCATCTCCATATACAAGCCGGGCACCTGCTTCATCAGGACAGGATGCGGGTCGAAATTGCGTTCGACCAGACTGATGCTCTCCAGCCCGCCGCCGATGGATGCGTCGACCCCCTCGTGCATAATTTCGTGGGCGGCCATGGCAATAGCTTGCAGGCCCGACGAGCAGAAGCGATTCACCGTCACGCCCGCAACCGAAACGGGCAAACCCGCCAGGATGGCCGCGCGCCGCGCCACGTTTAAACCTTGCGGACCGTGCGGCTGCGCGCAACCGAGGATTACGTCTTCGATCTCTGCCGGGTCCAACCGGGGCGTTTTGCGCAGCACGTCTTTTATGCAATGTGCTGCTAAATCCTCCGGACGCGTCATATTAAAAGAGCCGCGATATGATTTCGCAAGCCCCGTGCGAGAACTGGCGACGATGACAGCTTCTCTCATTTATGGGCTAAGTATATAACCGGGCACAGGAGGCGTATATGGCTGAACTGGTGAAACTGACAAGACAAGGCGACATTGCGGTGATTGTCATCGATAATCCGCCGGTGAACGCGCTGGGTCCGGGCGTGCCGGAGGGAATTGAGGCCTTGCTGCACGAAGCCGTCCAAGATCCTTTGGTGCGGGCAATTGTTGTGATGGGCGCGGGGCGAACGTTCATCGGTGGAGCGGATATTCGCGAGTTCGGCAAGATTGTTTCCGGCGAGCGCCCGCGGTTGACGCTGCTGCCGTTCCTTGAAGCCATTGAAGACGCGCCGAAACCGGTGGTGATGGCGATTCAAGGCGTGGCGTTCGGCGGTGGTTTGGAAACGGCCATGGCCGGGCATTACCGCATAATCACACCGGAGGCGCAAGTAGGTCAGCCCGAGGTAAAGCTGGGCTTGATTCCAGGCGCGGGCGGAACGCAGCGTTTGCCCCGGCTAGCCGGTGTCGCGAAAGCGGTAGAGATGTGCGCGGGCGGCGAAGCCATCGACGCGGCGGAGGCAGTGGCGCTGGGCATCGCCGACCGGTTGATCAAAGGGGATCTGCTGACGGGCGCCATCGCCTTCGCGCGCGAAGTGACGGACAAGCCTATTGTGAAAACACGCGAGCGCAATGAAAAGCTGCGTGATGCCAACCCAGTGATCTTCACCTTTGCGCGTGAACAAGCACGTAAAAGGGGACGTGGTTTGAAAGCGCCACTGGCGGCCATCGATGCGGTGGAGGCGGCTACGCAACTCGATTTCTCCGAGGGGTGTAAGCGGGAAGCGGAATTGTTCGATGAATGCCTTTTTTCTCCGCAAGCCAAGGCTTTGATTCATGCCTTCTTCGGTGAGCGCGCCGTTGCGAAAATTCCGGGCCTGAGCAAGGATATCCGGACGTACAACATCCGGAGCGCGGCCGTGATCGGGGCGGGCACCATGGGCGGCGGCATCGCGATGAACTATGCGAACGCGGGCATTCCGGTGATTGTGAAGGAAACCGCGCAGGACGCGCTCGACCGCGGCATGCACACGATTCGCAACAACTACGCCCAAACCGTCGCAAAAGGCCGCTTGACGCAGGAGGCGATGAACCAACGGCTGGCGGTGATTACGCCGCAGTTGAGCTACGACGGGTTTGAGCACGTTGACATTATTGTCGAAGCGGTATTTGAAAACATGGCGGTGAAGAAACAGGTCTTCGCCGAGCTCGACAAAATTGCGAAGTCCTGCTGCATTCTGGCCTCGAATACTTCCAGCCTGGACATAGATGAAATTGCTTCGGCCACGAGCCGCCCGCAAATGGTGATCGGCACGCATTTCTTTAGTCCGGCTAATGTGATGAAGCTGCTGGAAGTGGTGCGCGGTAAAGCGAGCAGCGCGGAGACAATCGCTACCGCCATGGGCCTGGGCAAGAAATTGAAGAAGGTAGCCGTGCTGGCGGGGAATTGCCGCGGCTTTATCGGCAACCGGATGATCGCGCCTTATTTGCGCGAGGCGCAATTTCTGGTGGAGGAAGGCGCAACGGTGGAGCAGGTCAACCAGGCGCTGTATGACTTCGGGATGGCGATGGGTCCGCTGGCCATGGACGATTTGGCGGGTCTGGATGTAGGTTGGGCGATTCGTAAAGAATTCGCACGGTTTGAAAAACCCGGGGTACGCGTTCCACTGGTAGCCGACCGGCTTTGTGAGTTGCGGCGCTTCGGACAGAAGACTGGTCGAGGCTGGTCATTGTATGACGCCAATCGTAAGCCGTCGCCCGATCCGGAGACAGCCGCATTGATTGAGCAGGTGGCACGCGAGGCAGGCATTGAGCGCAGGCAGATTTTGCCCGAGGAAATTGTGGATCGCTGCATTTATGCGCTGGTGAATGAAGGCGCGCGCATTCTGGAAGAAGGAATCGCGCTGCGCGCGGTGGATATTGATATTACTTATCTTTACGGTTACGGATTTCCGGCTTGGCGCGGCGGTCCGATGTTTTATGCCGACACGGTGGGCTTGGCGAATGTTCTGATGCGCGTGGAAGAGCTGGAACGAAAGCATGGCTCGGACTTATGGGCTCCGGCGCCGCTGTTGAGACGGTTGGCGGAAGCCGGCGAAACGTTTAGTGAGTGGGACAAACAATGATTCGTAACTTTGTTTCTTTGGCGACGATGCTTGGATTACTCGGGTGCGCTTGCGCGGCTTCGGGGACTGACCTCGTCATTCATCTGTCCGGCAACGCGGCGCTCTCGCGTAAGAGCGTCGAATACCGGTGTGACGGCAACGCCGCCCAGATCGGCGTGCCAGCCGGGCCCTTTTCCGTGGAGTACATCAACGGCGGCGGGAATATGTTGGCCATTGTTCCTATTTCGGGGAATTCGCTGATTTTCTCAAACGTGGTGTCCGGTTCAGGGGCACGCTATACGACGCAGCAGTATACGTGGTGGGAGGCCAAGGGTATGGTTACGCTCTCTTCCGATGCGTTGACAGGGAAAATGCAATCGACCTGCCGTCCTGTCAACGGTAAGTAAACGGAGGCGGCGGTTTGCAGAGCGGTCAGTTCGGCGCGCCCCCACTTACAACGGACATTTTGCTGAATAATTTCGCAGGATCACCGAGGCATCACAGGTGAGAGTTCCTACTGTTGAACTCGTAATGTCGCCACGCGAGCCGAAGCTTAGAGCGATGTCCTTTCCATTCGAAGTGATGGAAGACTGAACGAGTGTCAGGCTGCTGCCGTTATCAACTTCGATTCCATCCGCCGTGTTTCCCGTGCTATTGACCGCGGCTTGATGAATGACCGTCAGGTTGGATCCTGTCAGGATGCTTATGCCATTAATGCCGTTGTTTTGGACGTTGATGGTGGTTACCCCCGGCGCCCCGGAAAACGCAGTCGTATTGAAAAGAGTGAGAACGGAAGTCTCCTCCAAATGGATCCCGTCTTGTTTATTCCCACTCGCTGTAAGAACAGCGGCAGCATCCAGGTCCAGACCACCCTTCGAATCGACCGAGACTCCATGGAAGCCGTTTCCGGTTGCCTGAATCGTTCCGCCAAACGCAACCATGTGGGACCCAGAAACGATCGTCAGCCCAGTGGTCGCATTGTCATTCACAGATATGGTCGTGTTTGGATCTGAAATAAAAGCGCTGGCGCTGGTTCCGATTTGGATTCCGAGTGTATTGCCGGACACGACAACCTGTGCTTGTGTGAAAGTCAGGCTTGAGCTGGCGTTAATATTGATGCCGAAAACACCATTTCCTTTACTCTGATACGGACCGGCGAGAATCACCGATGATGATGCTTCCGCGTCCAGTCCGTTATTGCCATTCTCATTCGTCTTTGTTCCGGATAAAGTTGCGGAGGATCCGCCGGCCAGGAAGATGCCGTTAAGGGAGTTATTTTCGATCGTACCGTTGGTGATTGTAAGCTGGGCTCCGGCTGAGGCGGTTACTCCATTGCTGCCGTGTTGAATTGTAATACCATTCAATTGCAGGCGAGCCGGCCCGTTAATGGTAATGGCATCTTTGCCGCCGCCGTCAATCACCGCGCCGCTATGGCTGACCAATGCGAGATTCTTTGCCGTAATAACAACGGGTCCCGAACACGTCCCAGATAACTCGAATGTCTCTCCTGGCAAAGAGTGATCGATCGCGATTTGGAGCGAGACTCCACGGTTACAGTTGAACGGAATCGCGCCAAATACCGGAGCGCTTGCAATCAGCAAGTGCGCCAACGTCGCTTTCATAGTCATAAAAATTCATTCCTCCTTCGTTACGGTTGCGGCCACTCGGGTCGACGGAGAGTCCACGATATCAAAGTTTTGGCGGTGGGTACGGACGCCAAGAACCGCAGACCGCTGAGGCCGACCTATCCGATTCATTGGCAGTGAAAATGCAATCGACCTGCCGTCCTGTCAAACCGTAAGTAGACGCAGTACGAGTGCGGCGGGCGGTCAGACGGGATGGGTGGGTGGTTCGTTTTCGCTGTTTTATCTTGTTTGCGGCGTTAAGCAGCGCTCCTATGGGCAAGCATGGCCGCCAGAGTCTCCTCTCTTTGGGCTTTTTGCGCGCGTAATTTGTGGGCGGCACGTTCCACGTCCGTGATTGAAATTTCGAAGCCAAATTCGGCAGTGTAATCGGCCAGGCGGAAGGGCGTGCCTTGGGCTTGGCAGGCGAGATAGGCGGCGGCCGCTTGCACGATTTGCGCTTCGACCTTTTTTTGACGCGCGGTTTGCAGGGTGGTCAATTCGGCAAGATCGAGTTGGAGCCGGCGGTAGAGGCGCGTTTCCTGGGTGCTGAGGTTCGCGAGGTTGCGGTGGTAGGCGAGATAGGTGTGGGCTTGGATGAGCGCCGCGCGCACGGGCGCTTCCTCTTCGGAAAATAGTTCCGCGAATTCATGGCGGCCGAGGGCGTAGATGCCGGCTTCGAGGCTGGGGATGCGCTGCAAGCGCCATTGCGTGTCAGCAATGGATTGGACCAGTTCACGTTCGGCATCGCCGACGGGTTGATGTTGCATGCTGAGGTTTTGGAGATGCTGTTCGTAGGCGGCTGCTTCCTCAGTGGAGAGCAGGACGGCGCGCCCGGTGAGGCCGGTTTTGAGGGCGTTCCGGGAAGATTTGGCTTTGCCGGCTTCGGTCTTGGGACCCGTGGAGAACTGGGCGTTGGCTTGGTTGGCGCGTTGTTGCAGTTCGGTGGACATGGGAATTTCCTTTCGGGCAAAGAAAAACGCCGCGATGCCAGACGGCCCGCGGCGTTTTTCGATTTCGGATTTCGGTTTTAAGCTAGTAGGAGGAACACTTCGCTCCTACACGTCGAGTGTAGCAGGTTTCTCCTAGCGATTGTCGGGATGTTTTTGATTCGGTGAGGGTTCGGCGTTGTGACCGGATTTTGTAGTTTATGCGCCTCAGGTTTGGTCTTAGTCCGGCAGTAAGCTCGGCCAATTCATCAGAATTTCGATTCGCGTTTCGCTCATCTGAGTTCCACCTTCAATGACCACGAAGCGCTCACCGTCACTACTTGCGTCGTAGAGGCGTCCGGCGTTTTTGGCGAGACGAGTATTGGCGGCGAATAGCTTCCTGGGCTTTTGTTCATCCCAACGTGCGCCGCTGGTCGTTTCTATCGACATCAGGTTCCCCTCCGCGCTCAGATAGAACAGCTCCCTGCCGTCACTCCGCCACCGCGGGCTGTATCCACCATCTTTGGAGATACGCAGCCGCGACTTGGCGCCTGGAAAGTCCGTGACATAAATCTGAGGGCCGCCACTTTCATGTGAACCAAACGCCAACCATTTGCCATCGGGCGAAAAAGTTGGGTGAAGCTCCCACGAGCCGTAAGCGTCGATGGTGTGCCATTCGCCGCCTGCATTTTCCCCGCGTATGGGAAGAGCCGACCAAGCTACTTGAGGGTCAGTACGGGTCTTTAGGAGTTGTGCGACCGCATACTTTCCGCCGGGAGAAATGTCCTGCACTTCAACGCCTTCGCCCACCGATAGGAGCACTCTTTCCTCTCCCCTAAGGAGCACATCTCGACAAAGCAGGCACTTTTTACGGAAATCCATAAAGCAAACCGTCGTGCTACCTGCCAGCCAAAAGAGGTTTTCTATATGGCGCGAGGGTGAGAGAGGTTCAAAGTATCCCTGGGTGGTGGACGAGACCCAACCCGTAAATTCTCCGTTTAGAAAATTGTGGCGGACCGCCGCCATAAATCGGTCGTCCCGAGAAAGACTGATACACCAGTAGTCTCCAGCCGGACCGGGTCTGCCGATTTCTTTCCCGCCGCGGTCGCGCCACAACAATCGCGATAGTTCCTGCTCTTCTGTTCGCGCCGCAAGAATGCCAGAGTTGGAAACGCTAAACGAAGCAGGATGCTCCATCACAACTTGATAATTGCCCGAGAGTTCTGCCCGTTTGGTGTCCAGTTTCTGAGCAACAAGTTTGCCCGCCTGCTGACTGAAAAGGTAAGTGCTACCGGCGCTTCCGTTTGATCCGACAGCAAATAGTCCATCGGCAACGCTTAACCGTACGCGCCGGTTCTGTTGATCGATCGAGGACAGGTAAATACCTCTCACGTCAAGATTGTCTGAACGGGAGAAATACAGGAACTGATTGCCGTCAGGCAGAAATTGCGGATATCTGTGGGAGTTCTCGCCAGCTTTGATATCCAGGTGAGTGAACGGCGTCGGGTTGCCGCCCGACACGGCGATTTGCGAAATCTCCTGTAAGTTCCTGGCGGCCCGTACCGTACTGAAGAGGATTACGCCGCGCCGGCTCCATGCTCCGCCACGAGGTTGGGGCGCAGCGCAAAGCACGGTCGCGCCTCCGCCCTGTGCGGGCACGTATTTTAATTTGTCGTCGGCAAAGAACGCGATTTTTTGCCCGTCAGGCGACCAGAAAGGGAAGGACGCGCCTTCGGTCCCTTCCATCCGGATCAACCGGTCTGCATCCAAAGGGCGGACATATAAGTAGGCGCCCGTCGGGGTTTGGAGCGTTACCACTAGGGAATCGCCGTTCGGCGCCACCACTGGCGGTCCGAGTAAGCGGCCCGGATCAGCGGCAGCGGCGCCTTCCGGTAGCTGGATGCCAAGGCGGACAGGACGCACAGAGCTCCGCCGAATCGAACGGGTCGTGAGCCAGCCGCCGGCCACAACAGCCAGACCTATGCCCGCCGACCAGATCAGGTTCCGGCGTCCTAGAAGAAGCGAAGACGGGCGGTCCTGTTCTGAGTGCTCAGCCTCCGGTCCTTTCGAGGCGATGACGTCTTCCGGTTGGATCGAGTTTACCGGTTCGGCCGCAAGCGTTGGATTGTGCGCAAGGGAGGCGATAAAGCGGTAGCCTTGTTTCGGCAGCGTTTCAATGTACTTGGGCTGTGCGGAACTGTCACATAGCGCGCGCCGGATTTGGCGAACGCAATAGTTCAGCCCCTGATCGAACTCGACAAACGTTGATTCGCCCCAAATTCGCTGCCGCAGTTCTTCCCTGAAAACGATTTCGCCAGGACGCTCCAGCAGCATCTGCAACACCCGGAAGGGCTGCGGCTCAATTTTGACTCGTACCTCATTCCGAAATAGCTTTCCCGAGGAAAGAACGACTTCAAAATCGCCGAAATGAATGCGTTGATCCAGATCGCTACTCAGACGGCGCTCCTCTCGTTTCAAGAGTCTACACCCTCATCCGGTATGAGGACAATCCTCAGACCGGCCTCAGTCGCAAAGCTTCTCTTCGATGCTAGTGTCCCGTTTAGCAGAGGGGGCGCGGTGAAAACACATAAATGAAATGTCTGATCAAAAAATTGTTTTCCGTGTCTCTTCCAGCCCCAGCTACTCCAATCGAGGAAACTTATGCCAAACTTACGAATTTCGCTACTGAGCGCTGCAGCCCTGCTAGCATCCATCAATACGAGTGCTCAGAATGTTGTCACAAACTGGAATACGATTGCCTCGACGGCAATCGTGAGCAATGCCGGGATACCTATTGCCGCTTCTGGTGTCTGGTTCGCTTACACCAGCATCGCCGCTTACGACGCCGTGAATGCTGTTCACCAACATAAGTTTCGACCCTTCTATTACTCCGGCATCGCTGGTCCGGATGCTTCGGATGAGGCGGCCGCCATAGCCGCCGCTCATCGCGTGCTGGTGAACTACTTTCCCGGCCAGCAGGCATACCTCGACGCACAATTTAACAGCTCGTTGAACGCCATCGTGGCCGATCCCAGAGCCAAGCGTCAAGGCGTGGACGCCGGCGAAGCTGCAGCGGCAGCGCTGATTTCCGAGCGTACGGGCGACGGCCTGAATGCAAATGTTCCGTACACGCCCGGCAGCGGGCCCGGTGTTTGGCAGCCAACCCCGCCGGGTTTCCTGGCCGCTGCTACGCCCTGGCTCGGCCAGATGCGTCCGTTCACAATGCGCGACGCCGGGCAGTTTCTGCCGGACGGACCCACTTCACTGAGTAGCGAAGAATGGGTAGCCGACTACAACGTAACCCGACTCTTCGGCGACGTCAACAGCACTCTCCGCACTCCGGCCCAAACGGAGATTGCTCTGTTTTGGACTGCAAACACTGCACAACAGTACAGCCAAACCTTCAACTCTCTGGTCCAGTACTACAAGCTGGACCTAATGGACTCAGCTCGTCTTTTAGCGATTCTCTGGACTGGCTTCGCGGATGGGGGAATCGGATGCTTCAATGGGAAATATACCTATAGCTTTTGGCGGCCGGTAACCGCAATCCGGGCGGGCGGCGACAATCCCGATCTCGTCGCGGATGCGAACTGGACACCTGTGGCCACCACGCCTAATCATCCCGAATATCCGGCTGCCCATGCTTGCATCTCAAGCACAGTTAGCAGTTTGGTGGCCGACTTCTTCGGGACCCACAAGGTGCACGTCGTCGTTAACAGCATGGTGTTCAGCGACGCCGTCCATACCCACACCTTCGAAAGCACAGAAGACTGGCTCAACGAGATTTACTGGGCGCGCATCTTCGGGGGATTGCATTTCAATCACTCCCTTCAGGATGGGGAAGCGCTCGGCAGGCATGTCGCCAATCAACTTTTCGAGAACCATTTCCGGCTTGAGGGAGGCCGTAAATAAGAGTGTTCGTGGGCGCTAACCGGGCCAACCAGGAGAGGTCGCCGGTTTCCGGTTAGCGCCTGCCTAGCTTTAGCAGGTGGAACGCGCGACATTCGTTAGCCTTATCTGCTCGCCCCACGAAAAAGGGCAAGTCATCCGTTCGTCGTCACGTTAAATTTGTCATCGCCAGTGCCGCCAATTGATCCTCGGCGGCTTATAGCGCCGGGAATTCGCTACCGATGCCTGAAAGCACATCCGTTTTCGAGTTTACGAATGGCGCGTTTTATGGAGGCAGGGCAGACGGCAAACGCGATCTGCGGACTGAAGATGACTTCAGGGTACGGATTCTTGGGGAAGGCTAAAGCTCATTTTGCCAAGCTGTATTAGCGTGGGTTGTTAGTAGCGCGTAGAGTTAAAGGTAACGGCATGCGAACGTTCGCGAGAAACACGTTGTCGGTACTTGTTTTGGCGGCTGGGTCCCTGTTGACCACCTGGTTCGCCCATGCAGCGGCTAGCGAGCCAGCTCCGCTCATCCTGCGCGTTTCGCTCGATGGGCCCATACACCCGGTGACGGCCGAAATCATTAGAAATTCCATTACAGAAGCGCAGGCGCAGCGCGCGCAACTGATCCTGATCCGTCTCAACACGCCCGGCGGACTGCTGGATGCGACGCGGGAGATTGTGGAGGAAATCGTGGCTTCTCCTGTCCCGGTTGTCGCCTATGTAGCCCCTAGCGGCGGACGGGCGGCTTCGGCGGGTTTTTTCCTGCTGGAGGCGGCTGACATTGCCGCCATGGCTCCGGGTACGAACACGGGCGCGGCTTCTCCCGTGCTGTTGGGACAAACGATGGACCCCATTTTGCGCGCGAAGGAGGAAAACGACCTAGCGGCGCTGCTACGCGGCTTGACCGTCCGCCGTGGGCGTAATAGCGAGCTGGCCGAAAAAGCCGTTCGCGAAGCTAAGGCGTTTAGCGACATCGAGGCGATGAACGGCCGGCTCATCGACTTACAAGCCGACAATGAGTTGCAGCTGATTGATAAATTGAACGGCCGTGAGATCCAGCGCTTTAACGGCCGCAAGCAAACTCTTCGACTCACGGACGCACGCTTTAGAGATGTTCAGCTGAGTTGGCGAGAAGAGATCTTCAGGCTCATCGCGGACCCGAATATCGGATTCATTCTCCTGGTGCTTGGCGTTCTCGGGATCTATACCGAATACATCTCGCCAGGACTGATCTTCCCAGGCGTAGCCGGGTTAGTCGCTCTGGTACTTGGCTTGTCCTCTCTAGCCGTCCTGTCGATCAACTGGGCGGGCGCAGCCCTGCTGGTTGTGGCGATCGCCTTTTTTGTACTGGAGGTGAAGTTCACCTCTCACGGTGTGCTTGGCGCCGGTGGCGCGATTGCGATGGTGCTGGGCGCGGTCATTCTAGTGAACGGTCCACCGGAGTTGCGGATTCACTGGATCACTGCGCTTGCTGTGGCGCTGCCCATCGCGATGATCAGTGTTTTCCTGACATCGATGGCCTTCAAGACGCGACAATCCAAGGTGCTGACGGGAACCTCCGCGTTGCTCGAGGAGGTCGGCACGGCTCGCACCTCGCTCACACCATTTGGACAGGTGTTTATTCGCGGTGAATATTGGCAAGCTGTCGGTTCGGTGAACATTGACAAGGGCAGCCAGGTGCGGGTGCGGCGAGTGGAAGGCCTCAAACTCTACGTTGATCCGTTACCTGATACGGAAGCCACAGGTGAGTTGTGATAGGCTGCGCCCATGTCAACGTCACAAGCGGCCCCTCACGAGATTACGCTTGCTATGGCAAGAACGAACGACCTTTTCAACACGCAGGTATTCGGTAAGCGAAATTTTGATGCGTTGGAAGATATTTACACTGCGGATGCGCGCATTCTTCCACCGGGTGCACCCATGATTTCAGGGCGGCCAGCCATAAAAGAGTTTTGGTCCAACCTGATTCAGTCGGTGAATGCGAAATCCGCGGTACTTTCTTCGATAGAGGTGATTCCCGCGGGCGATGGTTTTGTCGAGCTTGGGCGCGCGACGCTTACCATTCAGCCAGAAGGGCAGCCCACGACGGACATGGAGGCGAAGTACGTCGTTTACTGGCGGCGGGAAAATGCGGTTTGGAAATGGCACGTTGATATTTGGAACCAAAGCTCCTGAGGTTAAAATCCTGGCCCGGCTTGCGCACGCGTTGTGTTGTCGCTTTTTCTGGTGAGAAAAGCGGACGGAGGCAGTTCACACAGCGCGGGAATTCGCAGGGTCAGAGCAATCTGCCTCCGTCCCGCTTCTCCACTTTTTCCCCGTCCAAAGTTTTTGGCGGTCGCATAGCCTCTTCCTCGCTAATAGGCGAGGAGGGGTTAAAAATGATTCGCAGATTTGCTGAGTACTATCCGCACAGTGAGATAACTGCGAGGGGGTTATCGCTGGAAAGTTTTTCAAAGGCTGCGCAGGGTAGCAATTTAAGGATTGGTTTTCATGGCGTCGCCGGCGTTGATCCTGCCTTGATTAAACCTGCCGGATCTTTCCGCGGATTCTCACGGCTATATTCGCTACCGAGCGGTTTTGAGACGAAGTGATTGGATGAGTTCCGCCAATCTATCCGCATGTCCTTTTCCGTTTGAAATATTGGGAAAATCGGTAGCACTTTTTTTTTGATAGCATTGTGACACAAAAGACGCAGGGGCCGGAACGAGGTAAGGAGAAAGATTTTGTCACCAAGTCACCCTCAGTTCTTCATCGCCGCCATCCTTGCCGGCGTCTTTGCCATCGGATTGTCAGGTGCCGGTAATAACCCCGCGGAAGAGGCAACTATCCGAAAGCTGATCACGGCTGCTGATACAACCGGCGGAATTGCTGGCACGTCTCTTCCGGACGCAATCTTTTGGAGCGGAGCTTACAAGAAACCAATGATAGGCTCCATCGACAAAGGACAAGCGGGAACGGACGAAGGCAGCATCTCAGATCGCGTTCCCGGCTCTCAAAAAATCAAGACAGAACCAATTCGAATTGTCGTTTCTGACAGCCACGATCTCGCCTATGAATACAGTAAATACACGTTAGAGTTCACGACGAAGAAGAGTGGAAAGCACTACAGCTTCGACGGGGGCGTCCTAAGAGTCTGGCAAAAGCAGGGCGGCCAATGGAAGCAAGCAGCCATGTTTGCGCGTCCGTACGATGAATGAAGACGGCAGCAAGACGCACAGGATGAAAGTATCTGGAGCGGGGAAAGGCGCACGAAGAGTTAACACCGCACAGGAATTTGCACGGTCAGAGTAATCTGCTCCCGTCCGCTTTTCCCTGAAAATCTCATGTAACATCGTCCTCAACGCGATCGGTTTCGTTCATCCAAGTTATTGATTCCATTTATATACCCAATTAACGAGACAAAGACGTATGCTGTACAATTCAACGGAAGGGTTGCTTAGAGACCTTTCTCTTTGAAATTAACGATGAGTTCTCAGCCTGCGACTCCGTTTCCGATTCTGAAGACCGCAAATCGAGGAGATGATGCACATGAAATTGTGCAAAGGGATGCCTCCAACGAGTTTGTCTTTGCGGTAGTAGGGCATGCTGGTTCTGGAACCAGCCTAATTGCAAAAGAGCTTGAAGCCCTCATCGCTGACGAGTCAATAAACGATACAAAGTTCCACGTTTCTGTACTGAAGGCGCGAGACGTTATCGAGACCTGGGCAAATAATAATGGCAAGTCGCTGCCAGCTATAGAGGGTAAGCGGTCCATCGAAGACGTCGAACTCCTTCAAGATTACGGCGACGAAATTCGATTGCAGCCACGAAGGAATGGAAAGGCTGACTTTTCGGCAGTCGCAAGGGGCATGGTTCAGCTTATTCGGGACAAGCGCGCCGCTCATACCGAGTCCGCCGCCAATGGAGAATTCGGCGCCGCCCCAGACCGAAAACCTCGCGCATATGTGCTGGACTCTATACGACATCCTGCAGAGGTCGAACTGCTTCGCTACACCTATGGCGAAGCGTTCGTTCTTATAGGGGTCGTTTGCGAAGAGAACAAACGGATCAGAAGAATCCAAAAGAAATATGACTGTTCGGAAAGCGAAGCTCGTTCATTCATGGAGCGAGATGCTGATGATAAAAAGAAACACGGGCAGCACGTCGCGGATGCATTCCACCTATCTGATTTCTTTGTCGACAACACAGTTGATAGAACGAAGGCCAATCACGAACCTAATCGAGAGTGGAAAGTTTCTGAAGATCTTAGCCGACTGATCAAACTGATTACTTGTACATCTCTAATCCGACCAACTCTGGCGGAAACCGCAATGTACCAGGCCTTCAGTTCTCAGATGCAAAGTGCGTGCCTGTCCCGCCAAGTCGGTGCGGCTGTCATCGATCGGGGTGGCACGATCGTTGCCACCGGCACAAACGAAGCACCCCAGGCTGGAGGAGGCGTTTACGGCGAAACGCTGGGCACTGAAAGGGAGGATGGAAGGTGCGCCTTCCGCCTCGATCCTCGAACAGGAATGCACATTTGCCGGAATACTCACCGACAGAATGAAATAATTGAAGAACTGCTCGAGAAGATCCCGGAACTGAAAGCCACCTCGGCAGAAAGGAAGGAGTTTTTGCGGGAAGAGGTACGACGCACTAGAGTCGGTAGCCTGCTTGAATTCAGCCGCGCTGTGCACGCCGAGATGGACGCGCTAATATCCGCAGCACGAAAGGGCGTTTCTCCAATCGGATGTAGGCTATTCGTGACTACGTTTCCGTGTCATTATTGTGCTCGTCATATCGTGTCGGCCGGCATTGACGAAGTTCAATTCATCGAGCCGTATCCTAAGAGCCTTGCGATTGACCTCCACGATGATTCCATTGCCGTCGAAGCGTCCGGTTGGGTTCCTCCTAGTAATGGCGGCACACAAGTGTTATTTAGGCCGTTTTCAGGCGTTTCTCCTCGGCTCTACAAGCGGGCGTTTCTGAAAGATCGCGAATTGAAGAATAAAGTCACTGGAGTGATGGAGATTTCGCAGCCAGAGTGGGCCTCGCCTTGGCACCTTCCTGTGTCTAGCTACATTGAACGCGAGTTTAACATCACGAAGGAGGATGCAAGTGAGTGATTCGCCCCCTAAATTTACGGTTATCGCCGGTCGCAAGCGTATGCCCGTTGTTCCAGATGCATTCCGCCCATCCGAAATGGGATCCCAATCCTCTTTGTTTCCCGAGCCTCGTGCGGGAGTTGTTGTCTTTGTGTGTTTCCCCGACATTAAGGAGACAGAGTTTATCAGCCTCCTCGAATACGCTAGGCCCAGCTTCGTAATTGATCTTCGATTGGTTCCCCGCTTCGATGTAGGTAGACTAAATCGAGAACGCGCCTTCCAACTCTTCGATGCAGCGGGAACTAAGTATGTAGATTTGACAGGCATACTGGTGAACGGCGCTAGCCCCGAAGACGTTCTTAAGTCTTTCCGAGATCTCGTGAAGGACAGTAGTTTCGACCTTCGGCGACCCGTTGTATTTGTGCTCAGCCGCCGTGAGACATCTGTCGCGGGCGATATTGAGGTGCTCGAAACATTAGCTGCATCCGGAAAACATGCTAAAGAAGTCGTGAAAGTTCCATGTTTCGCGTAAACCCAAAGTGTTGCGAGGGATTCTGCAGACATCCATGGCGAATCTGTCCAAATAGCTCATCTTTGACTCTCCCGTCGATCCCGGAATCGTTTCATCCGGTGGTCTCCAGGTGGGCGATTTTACGCAATCGCTTTGGACCAGCTCTCAGAAAATAGATCCGCCCTTGTCGGCGCGTAGAGTTGGAAACCTAGATTGATCGCTTGCCGGGCAGCTTGAGAGCGTGCCGCGTTGCCTGACCAATAACGTTGCGCATGACATTCACTTCAGTGCAGCGGTAGCGCACGAAGCAGTTACCCGCCTTGCACGCGGCGTTCTTTGCCGTGCCAGAAGGCTTCGCGTAGTTCGCGTTTTAGAATTTTGCCGGTTCCGGTTTTGGGTAGCGGCTCGGTCTCGAACCGGACCAGGCGCGGGAGTTTGAATTTCGCCATCGTCTTTTCGAGGAATGCAAGCAGCTCCGCTTCGGATAACTTCTCAGTCGGTTTCAGCACCACGATGGCAACTGGGATCTCTCCCCACTTCGGGTCGGGGGCTGCCACTACGGCGCATTCCAGAACTGCCGGGTGCGCGAAAATTGCTCTTTCGATTTCGACGGAAGAGATGTTTTCAGCGCCGCTGACGATGATGTCTTTTTTGCGATCGACGATGTGGATGTAACTTTCGTCATCCCACACGGCCATGTCGCCGGTGTAGAGCCAGTCGTTCTGAATGACGGCTGCGGTGGCTTGCGGCTCTTTGAAATAGCCGTCCATCACGTTGTCGCCGCGAATGATGACTTCGCCGACGGTTTGCATGTCGCGCGGCACTTCTTTGCCGTGCGAGTCCACCACCTTGATCTCGGTTCCGAGAATGGCCCAGCCCGCGCGGGCCAGATGATGCAGGCGGTCCTCTTCATTCACATATTGCACGGTGCTTTTGTAGTGCGCTGAAGACGCGACGGGTGAGGTTTCCGTTAGTCCATAGCCGCCCATGACGACGCAGTGAAAGGCTTTCTCCATGCGGGCCACCAACTCAGGGGATGCCGGCGCGCCGCCGATGCTGATTTCCTGCAGGGTCGAGGTATCAAACTGCCCGAGTTGCGGGCAATTCAAGAGCGCGTTCGCCATCACGGGAACCACCGACATGCTGGTGGCTTTTTCGTCTTGAATCAGACGCATCACGCCGGCGGGCTCAAAACGCCGCACCATCACTTGCTTGCAGCCGTTCATGGTCGCGGTTTGCGGACGGCTCCAACCGTTGGCGTGAAAGAGCGGAATGGTATGCAACTCCACGACGCGATCGTTCTGCAGCATGCTGCCGGAAACCGCCAGCGCGTGCAGATATAAGGTACGGTGCGAAAGCATCACGCCCTTGGGCGTGCCGGTGCTGCCGCTGGTGTAAAACAGCTCGGCGATTTCGTTTTCATCGAAGGAGCGCAGCTCGGGCCGGTCTATTCTGTCGCGCGCGAGTAACTCTTCGTAAGTGAAGTCCGCCTGTGGGATGGCGGGGCCGGTGTTCACGTAGCGGCAGAGGCTGGGGCAGGCTTTGCGAAAACAATCCACCAGCGGCGCGAAATCATTTTCAAAGATCAGCACGCGGGCTTCGGCATGGTTCAGAATTTGAATCAGCTCCGTGGGCGTTAGCCGCACGTTCAGCGGCATGGCGATGGCGTGAATCAGCGGTGGACCGTAATAGCCTTCCAAAAGCTGATGCGTGTTGAAGCTGAGGAACGCCACGCGGTCGCCAGGATTGACGCCCTCGGCGCGCAGCCCAGCCGCCAGACGTTCACAGCGTTCGCCAAACTGCGCGTAGGTAAAACGCAGATCGCCGCAGATGACTCCCTCGCGCCTGCCGTAGAGATCGACGCCCCGGTACAGGCAACGAATGGGAGTAAGTGGAAGGTTCATAGGGAGTAGCGCTCCTTTGCGAGCAGGCGCGCGGCCACGGCGCGGCGCAAGGCCACGCTATCGACCGGATCATAAGCCGCCAGACGCCGCAGCACGGACATATTTTTGCGGAGAGTATCACCTTGGACACCCCCCTCACAGCAGGCGCCCAGTACATTGCGCGCGGCTGATTCGATGCGCGCCATGGCATCACGCAAAAACACCGCGCACATTTGCCCCGCGATGATTGCCTTACCGGAAGCAACTGCTTTGCGAGCCCGCAGCAGGCTCGATTCCATGGCGAACGCATCCATAATGATGTCGGCCAGGTTCATCAGAATCTCCTGCTGCGCCTCAATCGCGGCTTGATATTTTTGAAACGCCAGCCCCAGTGTTAAGAGAGCGATGCTTTTCGCATGGCGCACCAGACGCATTTCTTCGTCGGCGACGCCAGCTTCCGCCGCGCCTATTTTGCCGCTTTGGATTTCATTGAGCAGCGCCGAGGCGGCAGGCAGCAGACCCAACTGGCCGCGCGCGGCACGCTTGATCAGCATGCCCGTAATCAACAGGCGGTTGATTTCATTGGTGCCTTCGAAGATGCGGTTGATGCGCGAATCGCGATAGACCCGTTCCACCATATAGTCTTGATGGAAGCCATAGCCGCCGTGGATTTGTACGCCTTCATCGGCGACATAATCCAACACTTCGGACCCGTAGACCTTGATGATGGAGCATTCCACGGCGTATTCTTCCACTGCTTTGAGAATGACCTTCGAAGCCTCTGGCCGGTCCCAGGAAAAGCCTTCGAGCTGCCCTTGCACCAGGCCGACCACGCGCCAGGCAATGGATTCCGCCGAGTAGATGCGAATCGCCATCTCGGCGAGTTTATATTGAATCGCTCCAAAATTGGCGATGGGCGATCCGAAGGCTTTGCGCTCTTTGGCGTATTTCAAACTTGCGGCCAGAACACGCTTCGCGCCGCCTACCGCCAAGGCGCCCAGTTTCAATCGACCGATATTCAGAATGTTGAACGCGATGATGTGGCCGCGCCCAATCTCACCCAGCAGGTTCTCGGCCGGCACTTTGACGTTTTCAAAAAAGACGGCGGTGGTGGAACTGCCTTTGATGCCCATCTTCTTTTCTTCTTTGCCGCAGCTGACGCCAGGGAAGGCGCGCTCCACCAGGAAGCAGCTGAATTTTTCGCCGCCCACCTTGGCAAACACGGTGAACAGATCGGCCGCACCGCCGTTGGTGATCCACATCTTCTGGCCGTTCAAGATGTAGTGGGAGCCATCGGGAGTTAGGTCGGCGCGCGTGCGGGCGGCTTGCGCATCGGAACCGGCTTGCGGCTCAGTCAACGCATAGGCCGCGATCATTTCCACGCTCGCCAGCTTATGCAGATACTTTTGTTTCTGCTGTTCCGTACCGAAATACAGCAGCGGCAATGTACCGATTCCGGTATGCGCGCCGTGCCAGGCCGAATAGGATGCATCTTGTCCTAACTGTTCGGCGGCCACCAGCATGGACGCTAAATCCAGCTCCAGGCCGCCGTACTTTTCAGGAATGGCAATGGCGGTCAGGCCCAGGTCGGCTGACTTACGGAGCAAACGAGCGGCAACTCCGGGCTCCTGCCGCAGGATGGCCTCCAGATTCGGCTCTACTTCTTTGGTGAAAAACTCGTCCGCAGTTTTACCGATGGCGATATGTTCGTCAGTTAGGTCTTCGGCGGTGAAGATACGCTCCGGCGCGCTTTCTTCTATCAGAAATGCGCCGCCCACGGTTTTGGGTTGAACTACTCCGGCCGTCGCCATGTTACGCCCTCCTATTTATGCGTTTTCGCGCAAGGCACGTTTCCTAACTGCGTCAAGCATACTTCAACCGTAACGACAATCGACACATAGACCATTGAAAATTCAACATTGGCAGTGTATGATTCACTGGCGTGCCACAAACCGGTACTGGACTCTAATCTAAGGAAATTGGATAGTAGCGACCTATGAAAAAATACTTAGCTGAATTTATTGGTACCTTCACGTTGGTTCTATTTGGCTGCGGCGCGGCCGTGGTTGCCGGGAAGACTATCGGCGTACTTGGCATCGCCATCGCTTTCGGCTTTGCGCTGATCGGAATGGCCTACGGCATTGGTCCCATCTCGGGCTGCCATATTAACCCGGCCGTCAGCCTAGGCGTTTTCACGGCCGGCAGAATGACGGTGGCGGATTTGATCGGTTATATCGTGGCGCAGTTTCTGGGAGCATTGGCTGGAGCCGCTACGCTGATGGTGATTGTGACGCAGCAATTGGCTGGTTATAGCGTTGCCACCGGCGGCTTAGGCCAAAACGGTTGGGGCCCCGGCTACCTAGGCGAGTATGGGATTGAAGCGGCCATCGTGTTTGAGTTTGTCGCTACGCTCTTGTTTGTCATCGTCATTCTGGGCTCCACTTGGGGCGAGCTGGCGCAACCCGCGGCGGGTTTGGCGATCGGCATTGCGCTGGTAGTGATTCACATTTTCGGCATACAGATTACCGGCGTCTCCGTGAACCCGGCCCGCAGTTTTGGACCCGCGTTGCTGGTAGGCGGACATGCACTCTCGCAAGTCTGGCTGTTTTTGGTGGTACCGAGCGTGGCAGGCATTGTGGGCGGTCTGCTGTTCCGGACCGGACTGCTGGCTGTTGAGACACGGCCCGCGCCGGTTAGTTAGCGCTTGGCGCTTAGTAGAGCGGCTCCGCTACACTCAAGATCGTGGCGAAAATCTTAGTGACTGGCGGAGCCGGCTACATCGGTTCGCATACCCGGTATTTTCTTGAAAAGAGCGGCCATTCCGTTGTGGTGGCCGACAATTTATCGCGCGGCTATAGCGTCGCGGTTCCTGCACACCTGTTACGGAAAATAGATCTCCGGGAAACCGGGAAGCTCACGGCGCTGTTACGCGAGGAGCAGGTGGATGCGGTGATCCACTTCGCGGCTTTTATATCGGTGGGCGAATCCACGCAACGTCCGGAATTATACTTTACTAACAATACGGCGGGCTCGTTGTCTCTGTTTGAGGCGATGCTTGAAGCCGGGGTGAAGAACCTGGTGTTCTCGTCCACGGCGGCGGCCTACGGTATTCCCGCCACAGTTCCTATCACGGAAGATCAGCCTTACGCGCCGATTAATCCCTATGGCGAATCAAAAGTGATGGTGGAGAAGATGCTGGAATGGCTGGACCGCTACCGCGAATTCCGCAGCGTGCGCTTGCGTTATTTCAATGCCTGCGGCGCGGAACCGGAGAGCGGCTTGGGCGAGCGTCACGATCCTGAAACACATTTGATTCCGTTGATTCTGCGTGCCGTACAAACCGGCAAACCAGTTACGCTGTTTGGCGACGATTACCCCACTCCCGACGGTACCTGTATTCGCGACTACATACATGTCAGCGATCTGGCCGAGGCGCACATTTTTGCCGTGGATTATCTACTGAAGGGCGGCGCTAGCGATGTGTTCAATGTGGGAACGGGCACGGGTAGCTCGGTAAAGGAAGTGCTGGCGGCCGTGGAGGCGGTGGCGGGGAAAAAGGCGCCGTTCGTGATGGGTCCGCGCCGCGAAGGGGATCCGCCTAGCTTGGTGGCGGATTCGCAAAAGCTACAGCGGAAGTTGGGTTGGCGGCCGAAACGCGCCGAGTTGACGAAGATTGTGGCGGATGCTTGGGCGTTTGCGGAAAAACAAACTTAATTGTTAGATTAGTGCCGCCTGAAAGGCGGCTGCAGCCAGGATTGGCTGCCCCACTTAGGCAGCCTATAGATTTAGATTTAGTTGTTTACGGTGATGGTTTGGCGGTAGATGGCGTCTAGCACGCCGTTAATAAACGATAGCGATTCGTCGCTTGAGAATTGCCTGGCCAGCTCCAGCGCTTCATCGATGACGACCGGCGCGGGCAGCGCTTGCTGCTCCATCTCAAAAATCGCCAGGCGCAAGATGTTGCGGTCCACTACGGCCATGCGCGCCAGCCGCCAGTGCTGCGCCTTGTCCTCAATCTTCTTATCGATGACGGGCGCGTCCGCCACCGTGCCGCGCACCAGTTCCTCCATGAATTTATCCGGCTTGAGCTGCATATCCTGCTCGGTCTCTTCGGAATGGAGCGTATCGTAATAATGCGCGATGGCGCGGTCTATGGATTCGCGGCCGCGCATATCCCATTCAAACAAAACCTGCAATGCGCGCTTACGCGACCGGTGCCTGGCCGCCATCTAGCTTGCTTCCTTGGCGATCGGGTTTTGCAATTGCCGGATCAGGTTCGCGAGCTCAATCGCTACTTCCGCGGCCTCGGCGCCTTTGTTGCCGCTCTTGCCGCCCGCGCGGTCCATGGCCTGCTGCATGTCGTCTGTCGTGAGAACGCCGAACGCCACGGGCACACCGGTATCCAAACTAACCCGGTTCAGCCCATCGGCCGCGCCGCCGGCGACATAATCGAAATGCGGCGTATCGCCGCGCACCACCGCGCCCAGCGCGACAATGGCATCGCAATGCGGGGCCAGATGCTTGGCGGCTACGGCTAATTCCCAAGCTCCGGGTACTTTAACAAAACGGATATTTTCACGCGGGCAGCCGTGCTTTTCCAGCACCTCTAAAGCGCCCTTGGCTAGCTGCTCCGTGATGAACTCGTTGAAACGGCTCACCACCACGCCGATACGGAGTTGGCTGGCGTCGAGGGAACCTTGAAACGTTCGATAGGACATGAAAAGAACTGGCGCGCACGATGCGCAACGCTCGCTATGGGATGATTGAAGTTTACCCTTCAGTCTAGCGCAACATGGATCCCCGCTTCATCCGGAATTTTTCGATTATTGCGCACATTGACCACGGAAAATCCACGCTCGCCGACCGCTTGCTGGAGTTCACGGGCGCGCTTTCACAGCGCGAGATGATGGCGCAGGTTCTTGACACTATGGACCTTGAACGTGAGCGCGGCATCACGATCAAGGCGCACGCCGTCCGGCTTAATTACAAGGCCGACGATGGCAATCTTTATGAGCTCAACCTGATCGACACACCCGGCCACGTCGATTTTACTTACGAGGTTTCACGCAGCCTGCAGGCTTGTGAAGGTACTTTGCTGGTGGTGGACGCTTCGCAAGGCGTGGAGGCGCAGACGCTGGCTAATACCTATCTGGCGTTGTCTCACGACCTTGAGATTATTCCGGTGATCAACAAGATTGACCTGCCGTCCGCCGAGCCGGAGCGTATACGCGAGCAGATTGAACAGCTGGTGGGGTTGGATGCAAGCGATGCCGTGCTGGCCAGCGCCAAGAACGGCATCGGCATCAAGGAAATTCTAGAGGCTGTGGTGGCGCGCGTGCCGCCGCCGAAGGGCGATCCAGCGGCTCCGTTACGGGCGTTGATTTTCGATTCCTGGTTTGATCCATACCGCGGCGTGATTATTCTCACGCGTATCGTGGACGGAGTTCTGCGCAAAGGCCAGAAGATCCGCTTGTGGTCTAACGGCGCGACGTATGAAGTGGACGGCGTCGGCTTCCAATCGCCCAAGCCTGTTCCCTGCGATGAATTAACCGCCGGCGAAGCAGGGTTTCTGTTTGCCAATATCAAGACTGTCTCCGACGCGAAGATCGGCGACACCATTTTTGACGATGCAAATCCCGCCAGCGAAGGGCTTCCTGGGTTTCAAGAAATTAAGCCGATGGTGTTCGCGGGCCTTTACCCCATCGAATCGCACGAGCATGGCTTGCTGCGCGATGCGCTGGAAAAGCTGCGCTTGAATGACAGCGCGTTTAATTTTGAGCCGGAGAATTCAGTGGCGCTGGGCTTTGGCTTCCGCTGCGGATTTCTGGGCTTGCTGCACCTGGAAATTATTCAAGAACGGCTGGAGCGCGAGTTCAATATTGATCTCATCACTACGGCCCCCGGCGTGCGCTACCGCGTGACCAACACGGCCGGTGAATTGATGGAAATCAGCAACCCGCAGAAATTTCCCGACCCTTCGTCCATTCAAACCATTGAAGAGCCCATTATCGACGCCACGGTGATTACTCACGACGAATATATCGGCGAGATTTTGAAGCTGCTCGAAGAGAAGCGCGGGGTTCAGAAGAAGTTCGAGTATATCGGCGGCGGGCGGGTGCTGCTGCTGTATGAGATGCCGCTGAATGAGATCGTGCTGGATTTCTACGATCGTTTGAAATCGGCCTCGCGCGGCTATGCATCGCTCGATTATCAGTTGTCCGGCTACCGTGTTTCGCCCATGGTGAAGCTCGACGTGTTGGTGGCGGGCGAGCCGGTGGACGCGCTTTGCATGATCGTGCATCGCGATTACGCGCAAGAGCGTGGAAGATCGCTGATTGAACGGCTGCGCAAACTGATTCCCAGACAGATGTTCGAAGTGCCGCTGCAGGCGGCGATTGGGGCGAAAGTCATTGCACGCGAAACCATCTCCGCCATCCGCAAAAACGTGCTCGCCAAATGCTACGGCGGCGATATTTCGCGGAAGCGCAAACTGCTGGAGAAGCAGAAAGAAGGCAAGCGCCGCATGAAGCGCGTGGGCCGGGTGGAAATTCCGCAGGAAGCGTTTTTAGCGGTATTGAAGGTGGGTAGCGAATCCGGCGAGTAGCCGTCAAAAGGGGGGTTCTTCCGTTTATGGTACTTTTCGATAGAGAGAGTATTGATATTGGGATGGCATACAGCTTTATACTAGTGAAGCAGCCCTAGCTTGTCCCGCGGGCCTCTGCGGCCGAATGAGGCGTAATTTATTCAATGGACATGCAGTCGCTAGCTCTCTCCTTCAATAAGAAGCTGTCGCGCAATGGAAACGCTGTTTGGCGGTATGTGCGAGGGGGGCCCGGCCACTTTTTGATGTATGTGTTTGGCCGCTTCCGGGTGATTCGCTCAACCGTTGTGTGGGCCTATAAACTAAGGTCCAAAGCGGCGGTGATTTCTGGCGCAGCGTTCGTCGATCATCTGGATTCCGGCGAAGCGGTTCGTGCGCTTTCAAGTGATGGATACGCTCCCGGCCTGCGCCTACAGCCGGACGTCTTGGAAGAACTGCAGCGGTTTTCATCAACGGTAGCCTGTTGTGGCGAGGAAAATTTTCAGCTGCCATTTTATTTCGAAGACAAAGCTGCGGCTGAGTTGCGCTATGGCCGGAAACTCAAGGTGGGGCGGTTTGACGATGTACTGCAAACCTGTCCGGCGGTTCAGGGTCTGGCTGCAGATCCAACGGTGCTTGCGATCGCGCGTGGGTATCTGGGCACGGAACCTGCGTTGTTGGGGGCGCGCATGTGGTGGAGTTTTGCCTCCGAGGCAGACGCGGCCCAACAGAGGTCACTGGGCCAAGGTTTCCATTACGATATAGACGGCTACCGGGCGCTCGCATTTTTCTTCTATCTGACGGACGTAACTTCGGCAAACGGACCGCACATTTGCGTGCGCGGCAGTCATACGGAAAAGCCGCTGAAGGCGTTAGTGTCTCTGCATAAGAGCCGGAGTGATAGCGAAATCGCGGCGTGGTACGGAACGGAACGGCAAACGGTGGTGTGCGGAGCGGCAGGAGAAGGGTTTGCCGAGGACATATTTTGCTTCCACAAGGGCTTGCACCCGGAAAGCGGAGACCGGCTGATTCTGCAGTTGCGCTTTGGTCTTCGCAATTATGACGCCAAGGGCGATTGATTAAGCGCCGGCTGCATTCGATTTTATAGCGCTGTCCCGGTCGTTTTCGACGATCTGTTTTCCTACCAGGGCGCCCTCTTCCCAGACCTTTCTATGAAGGCTGGAGACGTATGGATTATTCACGGTCCAGCCCCGATAGCCGGCTTCAAAGCCAGCATGGAACGCTTCTGAATAGCCGCGGACGCGGGATTTGGGGGTCGAGTTTTCAACGAACGGCAAGGGGCCACGCTGTTTGTCTTTCAGCGCAAGCTCGGCTTGATAGGAATAAAATTCGTGGATGCCATCCTCCAGGCAACCGGTTACGTCGGATGCCATCATCGCCATATTCGCAACTCCAGCGGCTTCCTGGGTA